>NZ_KI914836.1:3292-4506 GCF_000520535.1 Arthrobacter sp. H41 | reverse complement strand
TCGGACCCGATCCCGCCAGCGAGTCGGCCTGCACCATCGGCGGAGTGGTGGCCAACAACTCCTCGGGCATGCACTGCGGAACCGTGGACAACGCCTACCGCACGCTCGAATCGCTCACGCTGGTGCTGCCGAGCGGAACCGTCGTGGATACCGGCGCGGATGACGCCGACGAACGCCTGCGTGCGCTCGAGCCCGCCCTGCATGAGGGCCTGGTCCGCCTGGCCGCGCGTGTCCGGGCAGATCCGGCGTCGGTGGGAACCATCACGCGACTGTTCGCACGGAAGAACACCATGGGTTACGGGCTCAATGCGCTGCTGGATTTCATTCGCCCGGTGGACATCCTGGCGCACCTGGCGGTCGGCAGCGAAGGGACCCTCGGCTTCGTTGCCGAGGCCGTTTTCCGCACCGTCCCGGTGCATCCCCATACGGCAACCGGACTGCTCGTCTTCCCGACCCTCCAGGCAGCCAACTCGGCGCTGCCGGCACTGGTGGCGACCGAGGCGGCCACAGCGGAGCTCATGGACGCGCTGTCGCTGAAGGTGGGCCAGTCGCTGCCCGGAACACCCGGCGTCGTGCGGGATCTGCGCATCCGTGACCACGCAGCGCTCCTCGTCGAATATTCGGCCGATACAGCCGGGCACCATCGGCGGAGTGGTGGCCAACAACTCCTCGGGCATGCACTGCGGAACCGTGGACAACGCCTACCGCACGCTCGAATCGCTCACGCTGGTGCTGCCGAGCGGAACCGTCGTGGATACCGGCGCGGATGACGCCGACGAACGCCTGCGTGCGCTCGAGCCCGCCCTGCATGAGGGCCTGGTCCGCCTGGCCGCGCGTGTCCGGGCAGATCCGGCGTCGGTGGGAACCATCACGCGACTGTTCGCACGGAAGAACACCATGGGTTACGGGCTCAATGCGCTGCTGGATTTCATTCGCCCGGTGGACATCCTGGCGCACCTGGCGGTCGGCAGCGAAGGGACCCTCGGCTTCGTTGCCGAGGCCGTTTTCCGCACCGTCCCGGTGCATCCCCATACGGCAACCGGACTGCTCGTCTTCCCGACCCTCCAGGCAGCCAACTCGGCGCTGCCGGCACTGGTGGCGACCGAGGCGGCCACAGCGGAGCTCATGGACGCGCTGTCGCTGAAGGTGGGCCAGTCGCTGCCCGGAACACCCGGCGTCGTGCGGGATCTGCGCATCCGTGACCACGCAGCGCT
>NZ_KI914836.1:0-3192 GCF_000520535.1 Arthrobacter sp. H41 | reverse complement strand
GCGCTGGCCGGCCTCGGGTCGAGTTCCCCCTCCGCCTTCACCACCGACACGGCCGAACGGGCACAGCTCTGGCACCTGCGGAAGGGCCTTTACGCGTCGGTGGCGGGAGCCCGGCCTCCGGGAACGACGGCGCTCCTCGAGGATGTGGTCGTGCCGGTCCCCGCCCTCGCCCGCACCTGCGTCGAGCTCAACCGGCTCTTCGAGGAATACGCGTACCGGAACAGCGTCATCTTCGGCCACGCCAAGGACGGCAACCTCCACTTCCTGCTGACGGATCGCTTCCTCTCGGAGGCGGATCTCGGGCGGTACAGCGCGTTCACCGAGGACCTGGTGGATCTGGTGCTCGGGGAAGGCGGCTCCCTCAAGGCGGAACACGGCACCGGGCGCGTGATGGCACCCTTCGTCCGCCGCCAGTACGGGGACGAACTCTACGAGGTCATGCGCGAACTCAAACTGCTCTTCGACCCCGCAGGCATGCTCAATCCCGGGGTCATCCTCAACGACGACCCACTCGCCCACCTCCGGCACATCAAGACGGCGCCCGCCGTCGCCGAGGAAGTGGACCGCTGCGTGTCCTGCGGATACTGCGAGCCGGTATGCCCGAGCAGGGACATCACCCTGACGCCGCGCCAGCGCATCGTCACCCTGCGGGCCATGGAGCAGGCACGGCTCGACGGCGACTCCGCCCTCCTCGCTGAGCTCGAGAAGGACTACGACTACGAATCAGTGCAGACCTGCGCCGTCGACGGCATGTGCCAGACCGCCTGCCCGGTCGACATCAATACCGGCTCGCTGGTGAAGCGCCTCCGCCGGGAAGGCGCAGGACCGGTAGCGAACACCGTCTGGAAGGCCGCCTCCGACCACTGGGCGGCAGGAACGAAGGCGGCGGGAGCCGCCCTGTCGCTGACCGCGAAGCTGCCGCCCGGCGTCGTGCGCGGTCCGAACCGGGTGGCGCGCGCCCTGCTCGGAGCCGACACCGTGCCGCTGTACTCGCCGGAGCTTCCGTCAGGAGGTCCGTCCAGGGGCCGCCCGGCACCGGCTTCGACGCCGGCTGGGACTCCCCTCGCCGACGCGGTGTATTTCCCGGCGTGCGTGCAGACGATGTTCGGGCCGGCGTCCGGGCCCGCCGACACCGGTAAGGGCTCCGGTATCGGCGCCGGCGTCGGTATCGGCGTCCAGGCGAGTTTCGAGGAACTCTGCAGCCGCGCAGGGCTCACCCTCCTGGTGCCGAAGGACATCGACGGGCTGTGCTGCGGCACACCCTGGTCCTCCAAAGGACTTGCTGCGGGCCTGGAGTCGATGCGCACCCGCACGCTCGCTGCATTGCGGGAAGCCACCCACGACGGCGAAGCCGCGATCGTGTGCGACGCCTCCTCCTGCACCGAGGGGCTCCTGTCCACGATCGACGCCGAGACCCCGGTGCCGGGCCGGCAGCCGCTGAGGGTGGTCGACGTCGTCCAGTTCACCGCCGAGCGGATCCTGCCGGTGCTGGGTGACCACACGAGACGTGAATCCCTGGCTCTGCATCCGACGTGCTCGTCCACGCGCCTCGGCCTGAATCCGGCACTCACGGCAGTGGCGGACGCGGTCGCGGAGCGGGTGGGCGTCCCCGAGAACTGGGGATGCTGTGCGTTCGCGGGCGACCGCGGGATGCTGCACCCCGAGCTCACCGCCTCGGCCACGCAACGGCAGTCCGCAGATGTTCTCGCGATGGACGCGGCCGCCCATGCGTCCTGCAACCGCACCTGCGAACTCGGGATGACGCGGGCTACCGGGATGCAGTACCGCCACATCCTCGAATTGCTGGAGGAGCAGACGCGGGGCTGATATCGCGACTGCTAGATGACCCGCGCATACCGTTCCACGAAGTTGCCGAGGATCCGCGAGGGCTGGTCGACCCGGCTGGCCCGTGTCCGCTCCATATAGACGTCGGCCTCCTCGGGAGGGAAATAGCCGGCGTTACGGTAGATGTCGATGCGGCCGACCAGCGCTTCCACATCGAGCTCCGGGTGGAACTGCGTCGCGTAGAGGTTTCGCTTCACCCGGAACATCTGGACCGGACACGTGCCGGACGACGCCAGCAACACCGCCCCTGCGGGGAGCGTGGTGCAGGCTTCCTTATGGCCCACGAAGGCGTCGAACTCCGGAGGCAGCCCGGCGAGCAGCGGGTCGGTCGCGCCGTCGCGGGTCAGGGAGATCCGGATGGCGCCGATAGGTTCGGCATACGTGCGGTCGATCACGGCACCCTGGTGGCGGCCGAGGGTCCCCACGCCGTAGCAGGCGCCGAAGAACGGAAAGTCAGTGGCCACCACGCGGTGGAGGAGCTCGTTCAGCTCGCCCTCCACCCGACGCTGGTTGACCGGTTTGTCCTCCTCGGGATCGGAGGAGTTGAACGGGCTGCCCCCGAGGAGAATGCCGGAGTACGCGCCCAGATCGACCGACGGCAGTGGGCCTGCTTCGGCCCGGACCCGGTGGAGCTGATGCGGCTCGAGTCCGCCGAACCGGAGGAAGCTCGAGTACTCGGCGTCGGCGGCAGCATCCTCGGCGCGCGTGGCCAGCAGGAGGAAGGGTTTCACCCGTCCGATGCTACTGCGCGAACCCCCACCCCCCGCTGATTAAGCACCTATGGCTGCCATTCTTCGGATATGCCAGCCATAGGTGCTTAATCAGCGGGGGGTGGGCGCCTCAAATCGACACTGCTCACCGAATAAACCTTGCGGACACCGGCGCCGCCCTGTTAGTCCTGAGGTACGAGGCGAAGTTGTTTCAAGCGGGCGCCACCAGTTATCGCTGCTGGCGCGGAAAAGGAAGTGCGCCATGGCCAAGGAAAACCCCACTGTCAAGGAACCCGACGAGAAAGACATCCAGGTCGAGGACGAACCCAAGGACTGGGCGGCAGGACTGCCGGGCGTCTATTACTCGATGAAGCCCGCAATCGAGCACATGGGCATCGATCGCACGCGGAAGACCTTGCTCACCATGAACCAGAAGCACGGCTTCGACTGCCCCAGCTGCGCCTGGCCCGACCCTGACAAGCGGAAAGCCTTCGAATTCTGCGAGAACGGCGCCAAGGCCGTCACCTGGGAGGCAACCCCTGTGGTCATCCCGTCGGAATTCTGGGCCGAGAACTCCATCACGGAGCTGCGTCAGCGCACCGAGTACTGGCTCGGCATGCAGGGCAGGCTGACGGAA
>NZ_AZRZ01000414.1 GCF_000520535.1 Arthrobacter sp. H41 | reverse complement strand
CCGCCGCTCTCCGGCGCGGCACTGGGCGCAGCCTCGATGTTCGGTTTCTACCTGCTGCTGGCCCTGATGTCACCGGCGGGTATGGGGATGGGAGACGTCAAGCTCGCTGCCGTCCTCGGCCTGTACGGCGGGTACGCCGGGCTGCTCCCCTGGCTCGTCACCCTGCTGGGCGGTTTCCTCTTCGGCGGTCTCGCCGGGCTGGCCGTGCTGCTCTCCAGACGGGGCGACCGCCACGCCGTCTTCCCCTTCGGGCCGGGCATGCTGCTGGCTGCCTTCCTCGGGACCCTGACGCTGTAGCCGCGCCTCCGGGAATCGCTCCGGAGTGCGACATTTGCACAGGATAAAACGGGTGACGGTCGCATTTCGCAGCGTTTCGCCGCGTGGTCACTCGATCGGGCGCGTCACCTGTCCCGGTATCTCAGGTGCCGCGATCCCCCGCCGCGCCCGGGTGAGCGACGCCCGGCGGCCGAGCTCATCGGCTGCCGGATACGCCACTTCCTCCAGCACCAGGGGGTGCGCCGGAGCCAGGATGGACTGCGCGTCCTTGATCCGGGCCTCCAACCGTTCCTTCAGCCACCCAACGGGCATTTCGCCGCTGCCCACCCGCAGGGTGGAGCCGATCAGCGCGCGCACCATGTTGTGGCAGAAAGCGTCCGCCTGGATGGTGGCGGTGATTGTTCCGTCCGGTCCACGCAGGAACTCGTAGCGCTGCAGTTCACGGATGGTGGTGGCACCCTCGCGCGGTTTGCAGAAGGCCCGGAAGTCCTGCATGCCCCGCAGGTGCGCAGCGCCGTCGTTGAGGCGCCCGACGTCGAGCCCGCCCTGGTACCAGAGCGTGGTGTGCCGCCCGAGCGGATCCTGCCCCGCCTGCGCGTCGGCGATGCGGTAGCTGTAGCGCCGCCACAGCGCCGAGAACCGTGCATCGAACCCATCGGGGGCAAGGCTGACTTTCCGCACGACGACGGCGGGCACCGCGTTCCTCGACGTCCTACCGCCCCCGGACGGCTGACGGGTGAGTACGAGGTTCACCGTTCCCGTCAGCCGGCGGCGCATCGCGTCTTCAGCCGATACGTCCTTGCCCCGCGTCATGGATTGCCACTCCCCCGGCGTCAGGTCCACGTGCACCACCTGCCCGCGGGCATGCACGCCGGCATCGGTCCTGCCCGCGACGGTCAACCGGACAGGACGCCGCAGCAGGGTGAACAACCCTTCCTCCACAACCCCCTGGACAGTGGCGAGTCCCGGCTGCAGTGCCCAACCGGCGAAGGCGCCGCCGTCGTAGGCCAGATCGATCCGGACACGCAGAAGCCCGCCGTTCCCCGAAGGGAGGGCGGGCTTTTGCGTCGTCATTCAGCGGAACCAGGGTGAGAGGGAAGAATTACTTCTTCTCTTCGGTCCCGGTGGTGCCTTCTTCGACAACGACAACCTCTTCGGCACCGGCTTCGGCATCGATGGTGGTGTCTTCTGCTGCAACTTCGTCAGCCGAAGGCGCTGACGGCGCCGACTCTGCTGAGTCGGCTGACTCCACCGAATCAGCGGACTCGGGTGAGTCAGCGGATTCAGCGACAGGTGCGGCAACCGGAGCAGCAGCTGGTGTGGCGGTCTTGGCCTGCTCGGCCTCGGCGACTACCGACTGCTTCGCCGACATGGGGTCCAGCACCAGTTCGATGACGGCCATGGGGGCGTTGTCGCCCTTGCGGTTGCCGATCTTGGTGATGCGGGTGTAGCCGCCTTCGCGGTTGGCAACGGCAGGGGCGATGTCCGTGAACAGCTCATGGACAATGCTCTTGCTGCTGATGACACCGAGGACGCGACGACGTGAGGCGAGGTCACCCTTCTTGGCGAAGGTGATCAGGCGCTCTGCGTAGGGGCGGAGCCGCTTGGCCTTGGTGACCGTGGTGGTGATGCGTTTGTGCTCGAACAGTGAGGCGGCCAGGTTGGCGAGCATCAGGCGCTCGTGCGCCGGACCGCCTCCGAGACGTGGGCCCTTTGTGGGTGTGGGCATGATTGTTTCTCCTCTTAGTGGTCCTGCCCGCCGCTGCTAGCGCGACGAACAGGCTGGTACAGCGTTGTTGAATTTCTTCGTTAGAGCTCTTCGTCGCCGTAGGCGGCGTCGTCCTCTTCGATGGCAGCGGCACGTGCGGCGAGGTCGAACCCTGGAGGGGAATCCTTCAGGGACAGGCCCAGCTCCACGAGCTTCGCCTTGACCTCATCAATGGACTTCGCGCCGAAGTTGCGGATGTCCATGAGGTCGGCTTCCGAGCGCCCGACGAGTTCACCCACGGTGTGGATGCCCTCACGCTTGAGGCAGTTGTACGAGCGGACCGTCAGTTCGAGGTCTTCGATAGGCAGCGCCATGTCGGCAGCCAGGGCTGCGTCGGTGGGCGAAGGGCCGATCTCGATACCTTCAGCTGCCGTGTTGAGCTCGCGGGCCAGGCCGAACAGTTCCACCAGGGTGGTTCCTGCGGAGGCGACGGCGTCGCGGGGCTCGATGGCGTCCTTGGTCTCGACGTCGACGATCAGGCGGTCGAAGTCGGTGCGCTGCTCAACACGGGTGGCTTCCACGCGGAAGGTCACCTTCAGCACCGGCGAGTAGATCGAGTCGACCGGGATACGGCCGATCTCGGAGTCGCCGGACTTGTTCTGCGAAGCGGACACGTAGCCGCGCCCGCGCTCGATGGTCAGTTCGAGCTCGAACTTGCCCTTCGAGTTCAGGGTGGCGATGTGCAGGTCGGGGTTGTGGAACTCGACACCGGCGGGAGGCGCGATGTCAGCAGCGGTGACGACGCCGGGTCCCTGCTTGCGCAGGTAGGCGACGACGGGCTCGTCGTGCTCGGACGAGACGGCGAGGTTCTTGATGTTGAGGATGATTTCGGTGACATCCTCCTTCACACCCGGAACGGTGGTGAATTCGTGCAGCACTCCATCGATGCGGATGCTTGTGACAGCAGCACCCGGGATCGAGGACAGGAGCGTGCGGCGAAGGGAGTTTCCGAGGGTGTAGCCGAAACCGGGCTCGAGGGGTTCGATCACGAACCGTGAGCGGTTGTCGGCGACTACTTCTTCAGTCAGGGTGGGGCGCTGTGCAATAAGCACTTACATTTCCTTTCAGGGAGCATCCGCTATATGACGCTTCACAAATGGTGGAAAGGGACAGCTAGTGAGCCGGCTCAAAAGCTTTCTGATAACGGCACCGAACCGCCCTGCAGAAGCTGTTCGCTTCCGCAGGGCGGTCGGTCGACCGGAAAAAGCTGATTAGACGCGGCGGCGCTTCGGGGGACGGCAGCCGTTGTGGGCACTGGGGGTGACGTCCGAGATGGAACCAACCTCGAGGCCGGTGGCCTGCAGTGACCGGATTGCGGTTTCGCGTCCTGATCCCGGGCCCTTGACGAAGACGTCGACCTTCTTGACGCCGTGTTCCTGGGCGCGCTTCGCGGCGGCTTCGGCAGCCATCTGCGCAGCGAACGGTGTGGACTTGCGTGAGCCCTTGAATCCAACCTCACCGGCGGAGGCCCAGGAGATGACTGCTCCGCTGGGGTCCGTGATGGACACGATGGTGTTGTTGAAGGTGCTCTTGATGTGCGCCTGTCCGAGCGCGATATTCTTCTTATCCTTGCGACGCGGCTTGCGCACCGCTCCACGAGTCTTGGGGGGCATTACTTCTCCTACGAAGGTATTGGATTAAGCATTTGATTCGAATCGAGATCCCGCCGGAACTCCTGATGACAGGGGCCTCCGCTGGCGAGGGTCCCCTGGCGTGACGAGCGCTAGCGAGTCACGTTAGGGAGCCAGTGGGGATCTAGCGAACCTTCTTCTTGCCGGCGACGGTACGCTTCGGGCCCTTACGGGTACGGGCGTTGGTCTTCGTACGCTGTCCGCGTACGGGAAGGCCGCGGCGGTGCCGAATGCCTTCGTAGCTGCCGATTTCCACCTTGCGGCGGATGTCGGCTGCAACCTCGCGGCGGAGGTCACCCTCAACCTTGAAGTTGCCTTCAATGTAGTCGCGGAGCTGAAGCAGCTCCGGGTCGCTGAGGTCCTTGACGCGCGTGTTCGGGGAAATGCCCGTGTCCACGATCGTCTTCTCTGCACGGGTCTTGCCCACGCCGTAGATATAGGTAAGCGCAATGACAACCCGCTTTTCACGGGGGATGTCTACGCCAGCGAGACGTGCCATATCGGCGGTTCTCCTTTGGGAATACCGGAGGTCTGAGACAAAGCGCGCCCGGAGGGTATCTCCGGTCCCCGGCCTCCGAGCCCGGGGGTGTGCGCTCCCTGTGAGGGAGCGCTGCTTTGCCTATAAATGAACTACTACGCGTGGGGCGGGACCTCGGAAAGAGGTATTTAGCCCTGACGCTGCTTGTGACGTGGGTTTTCGCAGATTACGAGAACGTTGCCCTTGCGGCGAACCACCTGGCACTTCTCGCAAATCCGCTTCACGCTCGGCTGGACCTTCATGGTTTTCCTTTGCGTCGGTTCTTATTTGTAGCGGTAGACAATACGGCCCCGGGTGAGGTCGTACGGGCTCAGTTCCACTACTACCCGGTCCTCAGGAAGGATTCGAATGTAGTGCTGACGCATCTTCCCTGAGATGTGGGCGAGAACAATGTGTCCGTTGGCGAGCTCAACGCGGAACATCGCGTTGGGCAGCGCCTCGTTCACAGTGCCTTCAATCTCAATGACACCGTCTTTCTTGGCCATATCCTCCGCTAACGTCTGTGCCCACCACTTGCACGGTGAGCGGGTTTGGGTTTTGATTGTCTGACCTCACCCGAGCACTCGCGGCGACAGGCCGCCCGGCCCGAATCGGGCACGAAAGCAGAGACAACCAACAGCCAACCTTACGCCACACGGGCGGAGAAGTTAAATCGGCGATGAGCGCGTCTCTTTTGCCGGTATTGACCGGGTAAGCCGCGTGTGGTCCGGAGACCCGCCTTATATGAGCGGGGTCGGACGCGAATGGCGGCACATCTGACACACCCCGGGCCGGTCAGCTGCCCACATCCAGGTCGACCTTGAAGGTTCCTGCCCAGCTTTTCGGGACCGAACCGCGTGTCGCCGGGCAACACGCCGAGGATCAGTGGGTCCGGCCGCGAAAGGTGGGCACCATCCCACGCCGCCGAGAAAGAAGCTCAGGCTTCGAGCGGCACCGGCATCACACCGAGGGGCTCGAGGGCGGAGGCGCCGCCGTCGGCCGCGCTGAGAACCCAGATGCCGCCGTCGTGCACTGCCACCGTGTGCTCCCACTGGCAGGACCGCTTGCCGTCGAGGGTGACCACTGTCCAGTCGTCTTCGAGGGTTCTGGTTTCAAGCCCGCCGAGCACCAGCATCGGCTCGATGGCCAGGCAGAGACCCGGGCGGACCTTCGGGCCGCGGTGCGTGCTGCGGTAGTTCAGGACATCCGGTGCCTGGTGCATCTGGGTGCCGATGCCGTGGCCCACGTAGTCCTGCAGGATGCCGAGCCGCTTGCCGGGCAGTTCCGAGACGTAGTCGTCGATCGCGGCCCCGATATCCCCCACGAACTTGGCCGAGGCGAGGGCGGCGATGCCGTACCACATTGCAGCCTCCGTGGCGTCGGACAACCGGACATCCTCCGGGCGGGCAACTCCGACGATGACGGTGCGGGCGGAATCGGAATGCCACCCGTCCACCACTGCGCCGCCGTCGATCGAGAGG
The DNA here is from genome assembly GCF_000520535.1 of Arthrobacter sp. H41. Taxonomy (GTDB): domain Bacteria; phylum Actinomycetota; class Actinomycetes; order Actinomycetales; family Micrococcaceae; genus Arthrobacter_D. The sequence goes on along the minus strand of NZ_AZRZ01000414.1, from coordinate 3,991 downwards.
ATGTCGCCGTCCTGCAACGTGTACCCGCCGGGGATCCCGTGGACCACCTCGTGGTTGACCGACGTGCAGATGCTCTTCGGGAACCCGTGGTAGCCGAGGAAGTTGGAGGTGGCACCGGCTTCCTTCAGGACGCCTTCGAAGACGGTGTTGAGGTCGTCGGTGGTCACTCCCACCCTCGCAGCGGCAACCGCACTGTCCAGCGCCCTCGACAGCACGATCCCGGCCTTGCGCATGGCGAGGATCTGGGAATTGCTCTTGTACTCGATCTTCGGCTGGCGAAACATCTGCAGGTCCTAGCTCGCTACCTTGAGGGCAGCCATCACGCGCTCGGTCACTTCGTCGATCGGGCCGAGGCCGTCCACCTGCGTCACGATGCCCCGGTCCTTGTACTGGGACACCACACTCTCGGTCTGCGAGTGGTAGAGGCTCAGGCGGTGCCGGATCACGTCCTGGTTGTCATCGGAACGTCCATCGAGCTTCGCCCGCCCGAGCAGCCGGCGCACCAGTTCCTCGTCCTCGGCGGTGAGCTGGAGCACGACGTCGAGGGCGAGGTCGTTTTCCCGCAGGATGTCGTCGAGCTCGGCGACCTGGGGAGCGGTCCGAGGGTAGCCGTCGAGCAGGAAGCCCTCCTGGACATCGTCGGCGGCAAGGCGGTCCCGCACCATCAGATTGGTGACGCTGTCCGGGACGAAGTCCCCCGCGTCCATGTACTTCTTCGCCTCGACGCCGAGCGGAGTTTCGCGCTTGACGTTGTCCCGGAAGATGTCGCCGGTCGAGATCGCGACGACGCCGAGCCGCTCGGAGATGCGGGCGGCCTGCGTGCCCTTCCCCGACCCGGGAGGTCCGATAATGAGCATCCGTGTCATCGCAACAACCCTTCGTAGTGACGCTGCTGTAGCTGGGCATCAATCTGCTTCACTGTTTCCAAACCGACGCCCACCATGATCAGGATCGAGGTGCCGCCGAAGGGGAAGTTCTGGTTCGCGCCGATCGCCACCAGTGCGATCAGCGGGATCAGGGCCACGAGACCCAGGTAGATAGCGCCCGGCAGGGTGATCCGGGCCAGGACGTACTGGAGGTACTCCGCCGTCGGACGCCCTGCGCGGATGCCGGGGATGAAGCCCCCGTACTTCTTCATGTTCTCCGACACCTCGTCGGGGTTGAAGGTGATGGAGACGTAGAAGTAGGTGAAGAACACGATCATGGCGAAGTACAGCGCCATGTACAGCGGGTGGTCGCCGGTGGCCAGGTAGGTCGTGATCCAGTTGACCCACTCGGGCGGCGGAGTCTGCCCGTCGGTCGGGGTGTTGAACTGGGCGACGAGCGAGGGCAGGTACAGCATCGAGGACGCGAAGATGACGGGGATCACGCCGGCCATGTTGACCTTGATGGGAATGTACGTGCTGCTGCCACCGAGGGTGCGACGGCCGATCATCCGCTTGGCGTACTGCACGGGAATCCGGCGCTGCGACTGCTCGACGAAGATCACGAGGGCGACGACGACGATACCCATCAGCATCACGAAGGCGAACACCGTTGCGCCCTGCGTGCGGAAGATCTCGCCGAGGGAGGTGGGGAAGCCTGCTGCGATGGCGGTGAAGATGAGGAGGGACATACCGTTGCCCACGCCTCGCTCCGTGATGAGCTCGCCCATCCACATGATGAGGCCGGTGCCGGCGGTGAGGGTGAGGATCAGGAGGATGATCGTGATCAGGGAGTCGTCCGGGATCAGCGGGACGGGGCAGTCACCCAGCAGTGCACCGGAACGCGCCAGCGAGACCAGGGTGGTGGCATTGAGCAGCCCGAGGGCGATCGTCAGGTAGCGCGTGTACTGCGTCAGCCTCGACTGGCCCTGCGCCCCTTCCTCATGAAGCTCCTGGAAGCGGGGAATGACGACGCGCAGCAGCTGGGTGATGATGCTTGCCGTGATGTAGGGCATGATTCCCAGGGCGAAGATGGACACCTGGAGGAGTGCGCCGCCGCTGAACAGGTTGACGAACTGGTAGAGGCCGCCCTCGGTGTTGCCGAGCTGCAGGCACTGCTGAACGTTTCCGTAGTCGACACCGGGTGCGGGAATGAAGGCACCGAGGCGGAAGATGGTGATGATTCCCAGCGTGAACAACAGCTTGCGCCGCAGGTCTGGCGTCCGGAATGCCCGGCCAATAGCGCTTAGCAAGCGTCCTCCTGAAGGTCTTGATTGTCCGAAGCGGACAGTCCACAACAACCGAGTCTAACGGTTGGCGATCGGTGCGTTGGCACCAAGGGATAGATGACGGCCCTTAAGCCGGAAAACTCTTGGTGGGCCGGTTGAGTACCGGCCCACCAAGAGTCTAGTTCCTAAGTGCGGCGGATCACAGCAAGCCCCTCCCCCGCGCCCAAGAGGCTCGGGGAGGGATCGGAACGGCTCAGACCTTGGTGGTCGAGCCGCCTGCTGCTGCAATCTTCTCGGCAGCGCTGGCGGAGAAGCGGTTGGCTGTTACGTTCACGGCCACCGTGATGTCTCCGGTACCCAGCACTTTGACGGGCTGGTTCTTGCGAACCGCACCGTTGGCTACGAGGTTTTCCACCGTGACGTCGCCGCCGTCGGGGTACAGCTCCGAGATCTTGTCCAGGTTGACCACCTGGAACTCGACACGGAACGGGTTCTTGAAGCCGCGCAGCTTGGGCAGACGCATGTGGAGCGGCAACTGCCCGCCCGCGAATCCTGCCTTCACCTGGTAGCGCGCTGCGGTTCCCTTGGTGCCACGGCCCGCCGTCTTGCCCTTGGAGCCTTCGCCACGGCCCACGCGGGTCTTGGCGGTCTTGGCTCCCGGTGCGGGACGCAGGTGGTGGACCTTGAGCGCGTGAACGCGCGGGGTCTTCTCTTCGGTGGCTGGCGCCACCGTCTTGTTCTCTGCCATTAGTTGGCCTCCTCAACCTTCAAGAGGTGCGGAACCGTGTTGACCATGCCCACCGTGACGGCGTCGGCTTCACGGACCACGGTGTGACCGATCCGCTTGAGCCCCAGGGAGCGCACGGTGTCGCGCTGGTTCTGCTTTTCGCCGATGATCGACTTGATTTGCGTGATCCGGAGCTGCGCTGAGCTCACGAGCACGCGCTTGGGGGTGATAGCGGTCATTTCGCACCTACCTTCTGAGCCGCGATTGCACGCAGCATCTGGTGTGACGCGACCTCGTCCAGGGGCAGTCCACGACGGGCTGCTACTGCCTGAGGCTCCTCAAGGCGCTTGAGCGCATCGACGGTCGCGTGAACGATGTTGATGGCGTTCGAGGATCCGAGCGACTTGGAGAGGACGTCGTGGATGCCGACGCACTCGAGGACCGCACGCACCGGTCCACCGGCGATCACGCCGGTACCCGGTGATGCTGGGCGGAGGAGGACGACTCCGGCTGCCGCTTCGCCCTGAACCAGGTGCGGAACGGTGCCACCGATGCGGGGCACGCGGAACATGGTCTTCTTGGCTTCCTCGACGGCCTTCTGGATTGCCGAGGGAACTTCCTTGGCCTTGCCGTAACCTACGCCGACCATGCCGTTGCCGTCGCCGACCACAACAAGTGCGGTGAAGCTGAACCTGCGGCCGCCCTTGACGACCTTGGAAACACGGTTGATGGTGACGACGCGCTCAATGAACTTGTCCTTGTCGTCACGTCCGCCGTCGCGTCCGCCGTCACGGCCACCACGGCCGCCGCGATCGCTCTTGCCGCCGCGCTGTTCCACGCCGCGTCCGCTTGCGCGGCCGCCCCGGTTGGCGTCGGCAGCTGCGGCGTCAGTTGCGCCCGCAGCCGGGGCTTCGGTTGCTGGCTGCTCTGTACCCGTACTCAATGGGGCTTCCTTTGCCTTGTTTTCCTCGGTCACAGTGCCAGACCACCCGTCCGGGCGCCGTCTGCGATTGCTGCAACGCGGCCGTGATACTTGTTACCGCCGCGGTCGAAGACAACTGCTTCGATGCCGGCAGCCAGTGCGCGCTGTGCAACGAGTTCGCCAACGCGCT
>NZ_AZRZ01000413.1 GCF_000520535.1 Arthrobacter sp. H41 | reverse complement strand
GGACCATGGCCGGTCTCACCTCGACGCAGTGCGGCGTCCCGCTGAAGGGCATCGGCTCCGCCGCGGGCAGCAGCGCCGAGGACGAGCCCGGCGACGCCGTCGACACCTACCTGGGAGGGATCACCTGCCTGGGTGATGTCCTGGACGAGCACGGCTACACCAACGTCTTCCTGGGCGGTGCCAACGCCTCCTTCGCAGCGAAGGACACCTTCCTGAGCAGCCACGGCTACTCCGAGCAGAAGGGTCTTTCCGACTGGCGCGCCGCCGACGAACCGGAGAAGAACTTCCGCAGCGACTGGGGCCTGAGCGACGAACGCCTCATGGCGCATGCCAGGGACGAGATCGACGCACTGCATGCCGAGGCTGAGAAGACTGGTCAGCCCTTCAACCTCTCCGTGCTGACGCTGGACACGCACGAGCCGGTGCACGTCTACGACTACTGCAATGTGGATACGCAGGACGTGGTCACCTCCGTGTTCTCCTGCTCCATGACCCAGGTGGCCGGATTCGTGGACTATATGAAGGAGAAGGGCTACCTCGACGACACCGCCGTGGTGATCATGGGTGACCACCTCAAGCACATGAGCGCCGGCGACGCTTTCCACGAGCAGCTGGACGACAACCCCAACCGCACCATCTTCAACCGCATCTGGATTCCGGGCGAGGACAAGAGCAAGCTGCGCCCCCGCGTGGACCAGCTGAACATGTACCCCACGATCCTTGAAGCCGCCGGCCTGACCCTGAAGGATCATGAGGCCGGGCTGGGCGTATCCGCCTTCGCCTCGAAGATCCCGGAAAATTCAGCGCAGGCAATGGAGCCGGGCGCCTATACCGAGCTGTTGGACTCGCTTTCCCCGCGGTTCTACGCGGAGGCCTGGGCCGGCGAGGACGCCTCCCAGTAGCGCTGTCCGTTCCGTCCGCCGCCGACCTGGGTCTGGTGACATTCCTCAAACTCGGAGTACGCCCTGCGGTTGCGTTCTTCTTCGGTCGTTTCGTCTTCGGCATGGAAGACGTTCCCTTGCTCGCGGTCACGCTCTTTGGAGTGCTGCCGACAGCACAGAACGTGCTGATCCCGGCGATTCGCTACGATCGCGGGTGGGGTATCGCGCGGCAGTCGGCCCTTGTGACGACGGCGCTGTCGATCCTGCTAATGATCGCGATCGTGACGTTGGTGGAGTTCCGGGTTTGTAGCGACAGGGGTGCCGGGATTATCCGGCATCCCTGTCCAAGGATCGTGTTACCCGACGGTCAGGCGTCCTTCAACCTGTGGGTCCACGGGTGAGTTGGTCTCGAGGTAGCGCACCACGGTGTCGACGAGGTTGATGCCCGTGTCCACAGTGTTCGCTCCCTGGCTCAGTGTCGTGAACTCGTCGCCACCGGTGGCCATGAAGTTGTTTGTGGCTACCCGATAGGACGTGGCAGGGTCAAGTGGCGTTCCGTCCGGCAGCGTCACGGATGTGACGCGGGCTCCGAACGGGGCTGCGGGGTTGTACGCCCACTTCAGACCGGATACCTGGGCGGTGCCGTACTGGCTGTTGGCGCCTTCCTCCAGGACCTGGCGCACCTGTGCACCGGTGAGACTCATGGTCACCAGTGTGTTGTTGAAGGGCAGGACTCCGTAGACCTCGGCGAGGGTGATGGGCCCTTCGTCAATGTCCGAGCGCAGTCCGCCCGCATTGGTGACCGCGAAATCCACACCATCAAGGTGGTTACGCATGGCGTCGGTGACGAAGTTGCCCATCTCGGATTCCCCAGCACGGCTCGCGCCACGCTGGATCGACGTCGTCGCTGCGCCCACGGTCTGGCCAAGCTCCGCACCCAATTGTGCCTGGTAGCCGTCGACAATGGCCTGTACATCTGAATCGGCCTCAATCTCATCGACGAAGGTGGCATCCAGTTCGGTGGCGACGTTGACGACATCCTTGCTGGCGCGGTCAACGGTCAACGTGACGTCCGCATAGCCTCGGGTATTGCCGAAGGGCTGCACGACCGGGATGCCGTTAATGGTGGTGTTGAACTCAAGAGGGATGTGGCCCGACAGTACGAGGTCGACCTCATTGGAGAGCTGGTTGACGATGTCTACCAGCGGCCCTTCGGTGGGAGACTCCAGGCCCTGGTGGGCGCTGACGATGATGGTTTCGACCTTACGATCCCGCAGTTCCTCCACCGCAGCGTTGACGGCGTCGGCAGTTGCAGCCACATCGAGGAAAGTGAGCCCCTCGGTAGCCGCCGGCAGGGTGACGTTCTTGGTGTCAGGATTCGCGATGCCGATGATCCCGACCTTCACGCCCTTCAGGTTTTCAATAATGTACGGCTCGACGCCGTCGGGCGCCTTACCAGTCCCGTCGTCGATGATGTTCGCGGCCAGGAAGGGGAAGTCCGCCTGATCAACCCGCTCCGCGAAAGCGTCCTGGCCCCAGTCGAATTCGTGGTTTCCCACCGCTGCAGCGTCCACGCCGATCTCGTTGTAGACATCAACCGTTGAGGCACCCTCGAAGTAGGAGGAGATGACGGGGCCCTGCATGAAGTCGCCGGAATCCAGGATCAGGGTCCGCGGGTTCTCGGCCTCCTCCTGCGCAAGGTAGGCCGCGAGGGTCGCAGCTCCCCCGGCAGGACGACCGTCACGCTTCAGCGGGGTGAGCTGGCCGTGGGTCTCATTCAGGCCGAGGATCTGCACATCGACGGTGCGCTGCGACTTTGACTCCGACTTGGCCGGCTCCGGGGACTGAGACGCTGTCGGGGCCGGGGACGGCAAGTCCTCCTGCGGGTCGTGGGCTGAGGCTGCGCCAGGGGCGGTGAACATCAGCGCTGCAACAGTAGCGGCTGTGGTCCCGCGGGCGGCTGAACGCCACGTAGCTGGCTTTTTCATGTCGCATCTCCTTGAGCGTTGTGGTAGACGACGACGGCATAATATCACCGGCAACGGAAGCGAAGGTAAACCACCGGCCGACGCCAAGAACGCATTGATTGCTGGTAACACTCCTTCTGACGGCGCTGTCAATCCTGCCCCTCGGCCTTTATCCACGGCACTGAAACGCTGGCCCGGACGCTTCGCTCACGAGTGTGGGAAGCCACCGGTGGACACAACCCAGCAGCCCGGGCTACAGCCGCTGATCCCGTGATTCTCGACATTAATGCCATGGCTCCGGAGAGATCCTGGCCTGCCTGCTGCGCCCGGGTAACGTCCACATCAACGACCTCGGAACCGAAGAGAATTTCAAGGATGACCGCGCCTACGGCAGCGCCAAGGTCGATCAGATCCTCTTCACCAAGACCCTCCACGCCAAGTACCACTCCAGGGCCTCAACGCCGTCGCGTTCTACCCCGGTAATTTGGCCTCGAAGTTCGGTGGTGTCTCCTCCTAAGCGGGCGCGTACAAGAACCCGCTCATCAAGACCGTGTTCATGCAGAAGCCTCAAAAGGGCGCCGGCGTCCTGCTGCGTTTCATCAGCGACCGGCTCGGCATCGACTGGACCTCGGGCAGTTATTACCACCTGACCAAGCAACCCAAGCCGAAGCAGGAGCATGCCCAGACGAAAAACCTGAATCTCGAAAAGCAGATCTGGGACCGCAGCGCCAAACTCGTTGGCACCACCTCATAGCCCGACCGGAGCCAAACGCGGCCAGACACGGCGCAGCAGCCCGATCGACGCGATCCGCACCTCGTCAGCGAACGACCATTTGTAAGACACAGCTGTTGCTGCCCGTCCGACTCGGCGCTCCGTGTCTCATGAGGCGTGTCTGCAAACTGTGTAAACCGAACAACGTTGGTGATACGACCCCGTCACGGTTGCGACTGCTGACACAACCGAGAATGGCCGCTCAGGGCTGCATTCAAGCATCCTCCACCGCTCCACATTTTTCGGGATCGACCGTCAACAAGAATTTGTCATCTTCAAACGTTGGCTGCACGGATGGTCTGTACTGGTCTGTACGAGGAGTGTGTCGAGTGGTTTGGGGTTGGATGTGGTTAATCGCTGAGAGTTCCGAGGCGTTCCTGATATTCGTCGGTGGTCAGGTCACCGCGGGCGTATCGTTCGCGGAGTATCTCCCGGGCACGGTTCTGGTTCCCTTCAGTTCCTGCGTCGGTGTGGGTGTGTGTTTCGGGTCGGGAACGGGTATGACGCAGCCAGACGACTAGCGCCCAGATTCCCAGGATGATGAGAGCCAGTACCGCCAGCATCATCAGCATCCCGAAAACCATCATTCCGCCGCCGAATCCCATCATTCCGTCGCCCATCATTCCGCCGAATCCGGTGGTTCCGTCATGTAGATCGTTGGTAAACATTCGGTTGCTCCTTCACCTTAGATTTTGCCCGGTTCCTCCGTTCCGTGGAGGTGCCCATCGTGGACTGGGGCTGGGTGGTATTTCCGCGGGTACCCAGTAGGTATTGCACGGTCCCCTCTGTGCTGGTCATCGTTGTTCAGCTTCTGGTTACTCCTGAAAGGGTTGCAGCTGACCGGTCAGGCGTGAAGAACCAGCACTGTCGGGTTTGGTTTGTTCTTTCTCCATATTCGTGCCGCGAGGCAGGTGAGGGTGAAGAACATAATGAGGGCCAGGCCGAGGAAGTTGAGGTTGATGGTGGTGATGGCGCGGAGGATGCCGGTGGGGCTCGTTGAGAGGTCGGCCAGGACGGTGAGTAGCCCTGTTCCTCCGATGAGGAAGGCAACACCGATGGACACTGCGGTGACGACGAGGTTGTAGGTCACTTTCCTGCGTGAATCGGCGGATGCCCAGTGGTAGAGGCGGCTCATCAGGATCCCGTCGGCACTGTCGAAGAGTGTCATTCCTGCGGTGAAGAGGATGGGTAGGACCATCACCGTGTACCAGGGCAGGCCTGGGGCGAGGGTCCCGGTGAGGACGAAGAGGCTGATGGATGCTGCGGTGTCCAGTCCGAGCCCGAAGAGGAACCCGATCGGGTACATTTTCGTGGGCCGGTCGACGAGTCGGGACAGCGGCCGCAGTAACCGGTGGAGGACACCGCGGTGATCGAGGTGGTGCTGGAGATCGGCTTCATTGAGGGGGCCGGTGTGCAGGGTGCGGCGGATCCGGTGGAGGTTCAGCAGCGCTGGCAGGTTCAGGGCTCCGACAGCGAGGAGGAACAGGCCCGAGATGGTGGCGCCCCAGGTTCCTGCGGCGGAGCGGAGGTCGGAGTTTTCATCCGACAGACCGCCAGTGAACGTTTCCAGCCCCATTGCGAGCAGCAGCACGGAGATCATCACGACGCTGGAGTGACCCAGCGCGAACCAGAACCCTGTGGAGGTTGTCGGCCGGCCCGCGGTGAGCAGTTTTCGGGTGGCGTTGTCGATCGCGGTGATGTGGTCGGCATCGAAGGCGTGCCGGATGCCCAGTGCGTAGGCGCTGATCGCGAGGGCGAGAAGTGCCGCGGTGTTGCCGCCGTGCTGGTCCTGTGCGGGCAGGACCAGCACCAGCAGCGCACCCCAGCCTCCAAGATGCAACCCGGCCACCGCGGCCCCGACGGTGAGCAGGCTCCGGTGTTCGGTAGAACGCAGTTGGTCCGGTCCGGTGGTTCCCACGCTGGTTCCTTTCACGGTCGCTGTCTTTGATAGGGCTGGGGCGGACAGGGGTGCGTCCTGTCCACCCCACATCTGGTGGAGAGGGATTTTTGAGCGGGTCAGGATTCCAGCGGAACGCCTGCTTTTTCGGCGTGACCGAACATCGCATCGATGTGGACGACGTCCTTACCGGCGCGTTGCAGCAGGCTGGCGCCGACCCCGGAGCGGTAGCCGGAGCCGCAGTGGATCCAGAGCTTTCCTGCAGGGACCTCGTCCATGCGGGTGAGCAGTTCGTGCAGCGGGATGTTCACGGCTCCGGGGATGCGGGAGGAGGCGTATTCATCGGTGCGCCGGACATCCAGGATGATCTCGTTGTCGGGACGCTCACTGAGCATTTCCTCCCATCCGAGACGCGGGTAGGAGACCGCGGCGGTTTCGGGGGCGAGTTTGTGTGGGTCTGTGCCCAGGGCTGCGTCGGGGGAATCGATGCCGATGCGGGAGAGGTCGCGGATGGCGTTTTCGACGTCGTCGTGTTCTCCGACGAGGGTGAGTTTCTTGTCCCAGGGCAGTACCCAGCCCAGGAAGGTGGTGAAGCTGGATCCGTCGCCGTATTCGAAGCTCACCGATCCCTGCAGGTGGTTGCTGGCGTAGGCCACCCGGTTGCGCAGATCCACCACCCACTCGCCGTCCTCAAGGCGGCGGGAAAGTTCGTCGGGTTCCAACGAGTTCGGGACGGACAGATCAGCGGGCCCGGGGCCCTGCGTGTTGGCGGGTCCCATGTGGGCGTAGTACGAGGGGTATGCGGTGAGGTTCGCGATCAGTTCGCGCACGAAGTGCTCAACGTCCGGATCGGTCAGTGCATGATTCGTGGACAGCTGCTCACCGAGCGTGGATTCTCCGGCGCCGGTGGCCGGGCCTGAGGAACAGAATGATCCGAAGCCGTGCGTGGGATAGAGGGCAGCGTCATGGGCGGCTTCCTCGACGAGGCGGCGGACGGAGGCGTACTGGTCGTGGGTGAGCTGGATGGTGTCATCGGCGCTGACCAGGTCGGTGCGGCCCACGGACCCGTAGAGGAGACTGCCGCCGGAGAACACAGCCTGCTCGCCGTTCTCGGAGGTGGTGATGTAGGACAGGTGGGTGTGGGTATGGCCGGGGGTCGCCACGGCCTTGAGGAGGAAACCTCCGATTTGGATGGTTTCACCGTCGCTGATCGGGGTGCGCTCATAGGTCACTGGATCGGCGGTGTTCACCAAATACACGGCGCCGAGCTGGTGGGCGAAGGCCAGGCCGCCGGTGACATAGTCGTTGTGGATGTGGGTTTCGGCGATGTGCGTGATCCGCACCCCCGCCTCAGCCGCGGTCTTCTCCACCCGGTCGGTGTCCCGTTGCGGATCGATGACCAGTGCCACCTCACCGTCGTGAATCAGGTAGCTGCGGTCCCCGAGCTGGGGGGTCTCGATGATGATGACGTCCATGGTTCTCTCCTTGGTGTGATGATCGATCAGGTGCAGTGGTCGGAAATCGAAGTCCCGGGCGGGTTCAGGTGGTGGGCAGGCCGGCGCGCTGCCAGGCGATCATGCCGCCGGTCATGGTGGACGCGGTGAATCCGGCTTGGTTCAGTGCCTCCGCGGCGGTGCCGCTGCGGTTGCCGCTGCGGCACACCGCGATCACCGGGACGGCGGGGTCCAGTTCGTTCAACCGGGCGTGCAGTTCGTCCATGGGGATGTGCAGGGCGCCGGGGATCATTCCCTCGGCCACCTCGACGCTTTCGCGGACGTCGAGGATCTGGTCGGCGCCGCGTCGGGTGTTGGTTTCTGCAACGGTGATTTCAGGCATCGGGTTCTCCTTCACAGTGGTCTTTCGTGGTTGTCATGCATTGGATATGAGATGTTGCGCGGCTAGGGGTATCAGGCGGCGAGGAGGCTGGGGATGGTGGTGATCAGGACTAAGGCGGCGACGACGAAGACCAGGAGGGCGAATGTGGTGCGCACGTGTTGGTCCTTGAGCTTGCCGGCGAATCGTCCGGCTACCAGGGATCCGAGGATGGCGGGGATGGCGAAGGACAGCACGATCGGCCAGTTGATGGTGAATCCGCTGAGGTGGGCGCTGAATCCTGCCGCTGAGTTGATGACGATGATGGCAAGGGATGTGCCGACGGCCTGTTTCATGCGGAGCCCTAGGAGCAGGGTCAGGGCGGGAGTGATGAGAAATCCGCCGCCGACGCCAAGGAGTCCGGTGAGGAAACCCACGATCAGCCCGACGATGACCGCTTTGGGGGCACAGGCACGCCACACCGTGTTCCCGGTAGTGCAGGAGCCACCGGTTTCGCGGGTGGACCCCAGCATGCGGATGCCGGCGATTATCATGATGATCGCGAAGGCGAGCATCAGCACTTCAGGATTCAGGAACCGCCCCACGGCCGCACCGGCCCACGCGGCGGGGATACCGGCTGCGCCGACGATCAACGCGACCGGCCACTGAATGCTTCCCCGCAACCGGGGGATGAGCGCCGCCAGTGAGGAAGCGCCGACCACCAGCAACGAAGTGGGGATAGCCTCCGCGGTGCTCAGGCCCACCCCGTAGACCAGGGCAGGGACGGCAATGATCGATCCTCCGCCCCCGACCAGGCCCAGCACGATCCCGACGACGAGCCCCAGGATCAGCGCCGCAATCACGACGCCTGTAACTTCCCAGCGGAAGCATTCCGGGTTGGCAGCTGCAGGATGGCCGCTTCGCGGGTGGGTTCCTCGGCAACCTTGTTCCACGGCATGGCCGAGAGTGCTTTGCCCATCGCGCAGGTATTGGTCGCCGCCGAGAACGTCAGGCCGGTGCCGATAGCGCCGGCCAGCAGGCGGATCCTGGGGGACACGAACCTGCCACCGGTCAGACCGAGGACGACGGCGGAGCCTGCCACGAGGCGGACCTGGCGTTCCAGGTCCCAGCGGGCCCGCCCGCGGACGACGTCACCGCCGGCGGCAACGAAACCGGGTGCCCCGCCGGTGAGGACATAGGCCGTGTCGATGCCGGCTCCCGCCAGGCGCTGGCGGGCCTGTTCGGCCCGCACGCCAGACTGGCAGACCAGGACGACGCGGCTACTCAGGCGTGCGGCGAGTTCGTCAGTGTGCTCCGAGAGCAGCGGCAGCGGCACGTTGTAGGAACCACGGATATGCATCGTCTCGAACTCCGCGGCGGAGCGAACATCGAGAACGGTCAGGTCTTCATGCTGGGTCATCCAGGACCGCAGTTCCTCGGGATCAAGGGAAGCGACGGCAGGTGCAGACGGAAAGGGGGACGTCATGGGTGTCCTTTCAAGACAGACGCGGGAGATCCAACGACAAAAACCGAGTCTGCCATATACCCCTGGGGGTACGCAAACACACCCCTGGGGGTATACTGGGATGACCGTTTATCTATTGGGAGACTTGGCATGAAACTCGATTCAACAGAACTGACCCCCGTGATCAACCGGCTCAAGCGCGCCCAGGGGCAGCTGGCCGCCGTGACCCGCATGCTCGAGGAAGGACGCGACTGCAAGGACATCGTCACCCAGCTCGCCGCCGTCTCCAAAGCGCTCGACCGGGCAGGATTCGCCATCATCGCCACAGGACTCGAGCAATGCATCGCCCGTGAAGACACCACCATGGACAAGAAAGAGCTCGAGAAACTCTTCCTCTCCCTGGCCTGATCCGCCAGCTTGAAAGCCCTGCAGCAGAACCCAACTGAAGGAGTACTCGCATGTCATACACCCATACCGTCGTCCTACCCCTGGCACACGATGAGGCCGTGGAGCAGACCCGCGCCGCCCTCGCCGCGCAGGGCTTTGGAATCCTCTCCGAAATCGATGTTCGCGCCACCTTCGAAACGAAACTCGGGGTAGAGGCGGCTCAGGAGTTGGGCGACTACCTCATCCTCGGGGCCTGCAACCCGCAACTGGCGAGCCGGGCTCTCGCCGCAGAACCGGGTCTGGGCGCACTATTGCCGTGCAACGTCGTTGTCCGCCGGGCGAAAGATGCAACCGAAACCACCATCGAGGCCATCGACCCGCAAACCATGGTCCAACTCACGAACACCCAGGCGGTGCGCGAAGTCGCCGACGACGCAGACACCCGCCTCAAAGCAGCACTCAAAGCCCTCACCGCAATCTGAGTCTCACCGAACAGCAGAACACCCGATGGGCTCCGTCAGGACCGATGAGCGTCCGATAAGCCGATGGTTGAGCGCGACGGGTAGAGCTGCAAATTTTTACGTACGGCCGTATTACGGCATCTCACTGAGTTCAAATATTTTTTGGTGGCGGAAGTTTATGTTCCGGTTCCCGGGTTGGGGTTTTCGGTGGTTTCCAGTCGGGATGCTGTTTTTAGTCGGTTCTCA
>NZ_KI914835.1:3746-9627 GCF_000520535.1 Arthrobacter sp. H41 | reverse complement strand
GGGGAGCCGAGAAGGACCGGCCCGTCGGCTCCCTTGGCCACTCCGATCACCAATGCGTCACTGGGGATCTTCTTCAGGTCCTTCGACGCGGCTGTCAGGTTAAGTTCGCTTGCTTTGATCACGAAGCTGCTTCCTCATTTCCGGATGGATTGGCCGCGGATTGCCCGCGGATTGCCCGCGAAATGTCCAGGACACGACGTAGGCTTTCCTCCCGATCGTAGTCTCTCGTCGTTCATGGACTTCCGTCGACCGGAACCGCGGGCGCGCCGCGTGCACACGGAATGAAACAGGGCGCCCCGGGCGTTAGACAACTACGGGCGCCGTGGGCGTCCGATCACTTGACTGCCGCCGAGCGCGGCAGGTGCAGGGAGGGCAGGGGAAAAGCAATGCTGGAGCCACGGACACTGTTCAATGTCAATGCGGAGATCTTCGATGATCCTGCGCTGCGGGGACTGCCGCTTCTGGCGAGCCTGAGCGGGTTCGTCGACGCCGGGCACGTCGTATCGCAGGTCAGCGAAGAGCTGCTCGAGATCCTCGACTCCGAGACCGTGGCCGTGTTCGACGCCGACCAGTTGATCGACTACCGCAACCGGCGCCCGCGGATCACCTTCGCCGAGGATCACCTGACCGATTACCAGCCGCCCCGCCTCGAGCTCCACCGGCTGCACGACGGGCTCGGCGAGCCCTTCCTGCTGCTGACCGGCTTCGAGCCCGACCTGCAGTGGGAGCGTTTCATCAGCGCGGTCCTCCTCCTCGTCGAGGAGCTGGAGATCTCACTGCTGTCGTGGATCCACGCGATTCCGATGCCCGTTCCGCACACGCGGCCCATCGGCGTCACCGTGCACGGGAATCGCCCGGACCTCATCGACGGGAGGAACGCCTGGCGTCCCACCGCCGAGCTGCAGGCGTCGGTCGGTCACGTGCTGGAGCTGAGGCTCATCGAGGCCGGGCACGACGTCGTCGGGCAGGTGGTGCACGTGCCCCACTACCTGGCGGAGGCGGAGTACCCGCCCGCCGCGGTCGCAGGCCTGGAATACCTCGGGGCGTCGGCCGGGCTCATGCTCCCCACCGACCGGCTGCGGGAGACAGGGCGCGACGTCGAGCGCCAGATTGCCCGACAGGTCAACGGATCCACCGAGGTGCAGTCAGTGGTGACCAATCTCGAGCGGAAGTACGACGAACACGCGGGAAGCACCGAACGGCGGTCCCTCCTCGTGAAGGAGAACAGCGAACTGGCCAGTGCCGAGGAACTCGGCGCCGCCGTCGAGGCTTATCTTGCAAGTCCACGCGCGGAAGAGGAATCGACCCTCCTCTGGGATGCTGCGAACGAGCCGGACGTTCCCGGCGCAACGGACGACGACGGCGGTGCGGAAGACAGCCCCGTGCGTTGAATAATGGGGGAGTGAGCGGATCCCGTAACCATCGTGCGTATGTAGTGTGGGCCGCAGGCGTCTGCGCCTACCTCATAGCGGTGACCCAGCGGACCACCTTCGGCGTGGCGGGCATCGAGGCGACGGAGCGGTTCGATGCAACCGCGTCACAGCTGGCGGTTTTCACCGTGGTACAGCTGTTGGTCTACGCCGCCCTGCAGATTCCCGTCGGGGTACTGGTGGACCGCTGGGGCCCGCGTGCCCTCATCATGACGGGTGCCCTGCTAATGATGCTCGGGCAACTGCAACTGGCTTTCGCCGATTCCGTGGGCGCCGGCATCGTGGGGAGGCTGCTGGTGGGTGCCGGCGATGCCACCACCTTCATCTCGGTGCTCCGGCTGCTCCCTGCGTGGTTCGAACCACGCAGGATCCCGGTCCTGACCCAGTGGACCGGCATCATCGGCCAGCTCGGCCAGATAATGTCGGTCGTACCCTTCGTGGCCGTCCTTTCGACGTTCGGCTGGACCCCCGCATTCCTGGCGGCGTCGTCGCTCTCCCTCCTCGCGTTCGTGCTGGCCCTGGCCCTCATCCGGGACAGCCCGCAGCGGAAGAGCGGAGTAGTTCCGACGCTCCGGCAGACCGGTGTCTCACTTGCTGAAGCCTGGCGGCAGCCCGGTACCCGCCTCGGATTGTGGTCCCACTTCACCATCCAGTTCCCCGGCACCGTCTTCGTGCTGATGTGGGGCTATCCCTACCTCGTCAGCGCGGAAGGGGTCGAGGAGGGCGCCGCATCGGCACTGATGACACTGTTCGTGGCGGTCGGGATCATCTGCGGCCCGATCCTCGGGCGCTACGTGGCGCGCCATCCGTTACGGCGGTCCACCATGGTGCTGGCCATCGCGGGGGCCATCACGGTCGGCTGGCTCCTGGTGCTCCTGCACGCCGGACCTGCACCGTACTGGCTCCTGGCCGTGCTCGTCGTGGCGCTGGCGATCGGCGGCCCGGGGTCGATGATCGCCTTCGATTTCGCCCGCACCTTCAACCCGTCCACGCGGGTCGGCACGGCAACCGGCATCGTCAACATCGGCGGGTTCGCTGCGTCGCTCGTGTCGATGTACGTCATCGGGGTGGTCCTCGACCTCCTGCTGGCTTCGGGTTTCTCGGAGGGCAGGCTGTACTCGCTGGCGTCGTTCCGGCTTGCGCTCGCAACCCAGCTGGTATTCCTTGCGCTGGGTGTCGGCGCCATGCTTGTCGTCCGGCGGAGGGTTCGCCGGCAGCTTGCGGACCAGGGCGTCGTCGTCCCGCCCATCCGGCAGGCCGTCGCGAGGGAGCGGGCGCGGCGGAGACAGGAGAAAGCTCTGCGGCGGTTCCCTGAGCCGCCGGGCCGCGGAGGCCCTGGACCGTCCTGAGCCGGAGGCCCTCCGTGTCGCGGTTCGACCCGTTTCCTCCGGCACCTGATGGTCCACAGGGGGTGTCCACATGGGTTGTCCACATAGGGCAAGGAGGCGCTGTTCCGGGCGGTGCCGACGGAGGAGGGTCGGGACATGACCACCTCTCCTTCGCCCCTCAGAATCACCTCGCCGGCAGACGTCCTTTCCTACGTCCCGCACGCGCTCGGCTTCGTTCCCTTCGAGAGCCTCGTCGTTCTCACCATGACGGGCACGCGGATAGGCGCCACCCTCCGGGTGGACCTTCCCAAGGCGGACGGCGACGCCGCGGCGTTCGCCGACGGGGTGTGTTCATTCCTCCGGTCCGACGACACGGCTGACGGTTCCCTGATGATGCTCTACACGGCCGCAGGATGGGAGCGGCCCGGCGACCCGCCGTACCGGACGATGGTGAAAGCGCTCGGCGCGGCACTGGAGCTCGCGGGCCTCCACCTGCGGGACGGCTGGCTCATCTCGCCCTCGGCCTGGCGCGATTATTTCTGTGCCGATCCGCAGTGCTGTCCCTGGCCGGGGCACCCGCTGGAGGGGGTGGCCGACAGTGCGCTGAATGCCGAGCTCATCTACGAGGGCAGCTCCTTCGCCCCGTCGGTGGACGCGGCCGTCCAGTTGGCGGCAGCCGCCGCGCCGGTGCCGCGGACGACGGCGAGCGTGGCGCTGGCCTGTGCGGAGTACGCTGCGCTCTGTGCGGGCCGCTGGATGGAAGGAGGCCAGTTCCGCGCAACTGTCGAGGTCTGGGAAGCAGCCATCAATCTGCCGCTACCGCTTGATTCCAGTGAACACCCCCGCGTCGCAGGCTTCCTCGTCGCCAGCCTGGGCTCGAGGGCGATCCGGGATTTCCTCCTCGTCAGCAGCTGCCTGGGCCTTGAAAGCGCGGTCCGGGGGGCCCGCGCCTGCGCGCTGCTCGAGGAACGCTCTCCGGCAGCGTTCCCGATAGCACCCACGCTCGAGGCGCTCCGGCCGAACAGCGGATCCGGTGACTCCGGCCCGTGGGATGCTCCATCGTCGAGGGCGGACGCGCTTCAGCTCAGCGAACTGCTGTCAGGGAGCTATGAGGGCGCGATCCTCTGGAGCAGGGTCGATGCCGTCCATGCACTGCTGACGAGGCTCTGCCCGGTGTCGACCGGCGAGGGGAAGGCCGCGCTGTGCTCGATGCTGGCGTGGATCGAATTCGCACGGGGGCGGGGCTCACGCGCATGCGTCCATCTTGCCGAGGCTGAGGCGGCGGTGCCCGGCTACCGTCTGGCACGGCTCCTCTCGGAACTGATTCTCAGGGGTGGGATGCCTGCTTGGGCACGGAAACGCGGCTCAGCGTGGGCGGCGCCGTATCGGTGGGCTGGATGAGGCGGAAAACCTGCGTGGCCGGCCGCTCGAGATTTCCAGGGCGCGGGCATCTCGTGCGACAATGGAGGTTGAGACCCGGTCGGGTCCGTGCACCAATTGGAGGACTGCGCAGTACCCGCTGAAACCTGGAAAGTTGCAGGCGGCGGGAATAGCGCAGGTAGAAGGCGGGTTCTAACAAGGAACCCTGCCGGACCGATGCCATTGGAAGAAGCTACGGACTTGACAGGGTCATAGTGGTGTTGTCCCCTTGACGGCACCGCACACCGCCGTATGAAAGGTTCTCTGTGTCGGTCAAGAAGACAGCAGCACCGGTTTCTGTCGAAACCGGTTCCACCACCACCAAGCGTCGGGCAGCGCCCAAGAAGGCTGCCTCCGCGAAGGCGCCGGTGAAGGCTTCAACCGCTGCGGTGGCCCCGGACGAGGCGCTGGATGTCGTTGCGGATCCGCAGGGCGAGCCGGAGGCCGAAGAGACCAAACCCGAGGTCGCTGAGGCCGAAACAGGCTCAACAACCGGTTTCGTCTATTCGGACGCAGATGACGACGACGCCCCGGCGCAGCAGGTGGTGTCCGCGGGCGCCACGGCCGACCCCGTCAAGGACTACCTCAAGCAGATCGGCAAGGTCGCCCTCCTCAATGCCGAGCAGGAGGTGGACCTCGCGCTACGCATCGAGGCCGGCCTTTTCGCCGAGGACAAGATCAACTCGAACCCGGGCATGGACGCGAAGCTCCGCCGGGAACTCGAATGGGTCATCCACGACGGAAAGCGCGCCAAGAACCACCTGCTCGAGGCGAATCTCCGCCTCGTGGTGTCACTGGCGAAACGCTACACCGGACGCGGCATGCTCTTCCTGGACCTCATCCAGGAAGGAAACCTGGGACTCATCCGCGCAGTCGAGAAGTTCGACTACACCAAAGGCTTCAAGTTCTCCACCTACGCCACCTGGTGGATCCGCCAGGCCATCACCCGAGCCATGGCCGACCAGGCACGGACCATCCGTATCCCGGTCCACATGGTCGAGGTCATCAACAAGCTCGCACGCGTCCAGCGTCAGATGCTGCAGGACCTCGGGCGCGAGCCCACTCCCGAGGAACTGGCCCTCGAACTGGACATGACGCCGGAGAAGGTCGTCGAGGTCCAGAAGTACGGCCGCGAGCCGATCTCGCTGCACACGCCTCTCGGCGAGGACGGCGACTCCGAGTTCGGCGACCTCATCGAGGATTCCGAGGCAGTGGTCCCGGCGGACGCAGTGAGTTTCACCCTGCTCCAGGAGCAGCTCCATTCGGTGCTCGATACTCTCTCGGAGCGCGAGGCCGGGGTGGTCGCCATGCGATTCGGTCTGACGGACGGACAGCCGAAGACTTTGGACGAAATCGGGAAGGTCTACGGTGTGACGCGCGAGCGGATCCGCCAGATCGAATCGAAGACGATGTCGAAGCTGCGCCACCCCTCGCGGTCGCAGGTACTCCGGGACTACCTGGACTGAGATTTCTGTATGAAAGACCCTGCTGGCCCTGCACGACGGCAACAGAAGAGGCCCCCTCGAACGAGGGGGCCTCTTCTGTGTTTACACTGGTTACGCCGTCACACCTGGCGCAATCCTGAGCCGTTGAATGAAGCCGTGCTACAGCCTGCTGCCGACGTAATGCCGGATGCTAGGCGATGACCGCCGGCTTCTCGTGAAGCCGCTGGGTCTCGTCCTGCCACTCCGACGTGAGCGGCTT
>NZ_KI914835.1:2096-3646 GCF_000520535.1 Arthrobacter sp. H41 | reverse complement strand
CCTGCCACTCCGACGTGAGCGGCTTGAGGTTCGATTCAACGCTGCGCGCGTGATGGCCGCAGAAAAGAAGCTCGCCACCGGAGGACTGAAGGACCGCCCGAACGTAGGCCTGGGCTCCGCAGCGGTCGCAGCGGTCCAGGGCGGTTAGTTCGCGTGTTGCTACTGCAGTGGACATGAATGCCTCCTTGTGTCGATCGTCTGTCCATATAACCATCATTCGTTGCTGGTCCTTCCCCGGCTGGGTGTCCTTTCGCTCCCGGCGTACCAGCGGAGCACCCGGAACCCCGGGAGGTCGGCCAGCCTGTCCGGGCATGGGGGAGCCGGGTAATAAACTGGGTGCTTGTACAACACGCCGCACACCGGCACTGCAACGTCCCCATTTTTCAAGGAGATCATCCACCCGTGGCCCCACCAAGCTCCGATTACACAGCACGGCACCTCTCAGTCCTTGAGGGACTCGAGGCCGTTCGTAAGCGGCCAGGCATGTACATCGGGTCGACGGACTCCCGGGGACTGATGCATTGCCTGTGGGAAATCATTGACAATTCCGTCGACGAGGCGCTCGCCGGTTTCGGGCAGAACATCACGGTCATCCTTCACTCCGACGGCTCGGTGGAGATCCACGACGACGGCCGGGGCATTCCCGTCGACGCCGAACCGAAGACCGGACTCAGCGGAGTCGAAGTGGTCTTCACGAAGCTCCATGCCGGGGGCAAGTTCGGCGGTGGCTCCTACACAGCGTCCGGCGGCCTGCACGGCGTCGGCGCCAGCGTTGTCAACGCCCTCTCCGCTCGGCTGGACGTTTTCGTGGATCGCGGAAGCAAGACCTACAAGATGTCGTTCCGCCGCGGCGAGCCCGGCCGGTTCAAGGACGGCAAAATCCTGTCGCCCACCGCCGAGTTCGAACCGTTCCTCGACGAATCGCGGCTCGAAGTCGTCGGGACGGCGAAACGGGGTGTCACCGGAACCCGCGTCCGCTACTGGGCGGACCGCCAGATCTTCACCCAGGACGCCAGGTTCTCCTACGAGGAGCTGCAGGCGCGGGCCCGTCAGACCTCGTTCCTGGTGCCGGGGCTGCGCCTCACGCTCCGCGACGAGCGCAGGCTGCCGGGCACTGCGGGCGAAGCCGGTCCGGTCGAGGAGGTGTTCCAGCACGACGGCGGAATCTCCGAATACGCTGGGTTCCTCGCCGCGGACGCCGCAGTGACCGACGTCTGGCGGATTCACGGATCGGGCCGTTTCAAGGAATCGGTCCCGGTGCTCGATGAGCGCGGGCACAGCCACATGACGGAGGTCGAGCGCGAGTGCGACGTCGACATCGCGCTGCGCTGGGGCATCGGGTACGAGACCACGGTGCGCAGCTACGTCAATATCATCGCCACCCCGAAGGGCGGCACCCATCAGAGCGGCTTCGAGCAGGCGCTCCTCAAGACGTTCCGCAAGGTCATCGAGGCGAACGCGCGCAAGCTCAAGGCGGGCAGCGACAAGATCGAGAAGGACGACGTCTTCGCCGGCCTCACCGCCGTGCTGACGGTGCGAGATCGGAAGAG
>NZ_KI914835.1:0-1996 GCF_000520535.1 Arthrobacter sp. H41 | reverse complement strand
AGCCGCAGTTCGAGGGCCAGACCAAGGAGATCCTCGGAACCTCCGCGGTGCGGGCCATCGTGGCGAAGGTCGTCGAGAAGGAGATCCAGGCCCGGCTCAACTCGACGGCCCGCCACGACAAACCGCAGTCGGCCATGCTTCTTGAAAAAGTGGTCGCCGAAATGAAGTCCCGCATTTCGGCACGCGTGCACAAGGAAACCCAACGGCGGAAAAATGCCCTGGAGACGTCCTCGATGCCGTCCAAGCTCGCGGACTGCCGGATCGATGACGCCGAGCGGTCCGAGCTGTTCATCGTCGAGGGTGACAGCGCACTCGGGACGGCGAAACTGGCGCGGTCCTCGGACTACCAGGCGCTGCTCCCCATCCGCGGCAAGATCCTGAATGTGCAGAAAGCCTCGGTAGGGGACATGCTGTCCAATGCCGAGTGCGCCGCCCTGATCCAGGTGGTGGGCGCCGGCTCCGGGCGCAGCTTCCAGCTCGATGCGCGCCGCTACGGCAAGGTGATCCTGATGACGGACGCCGATGTGGACGGTGCCCATATCCGAACCCTCCTGCTGACGCTCTTCTTCCGGTACATGCGCCCGCTGGTGACGGCCGGCCGGGTGTACGCCGCCGTGCCGCCGCTCCACCGCGTCGAGGTGATCAACGCCGGTTCGAAGCCCAATGAGATGGTGTACACCTACTCGGAGAACGAGCTGCACCGGCTTCTCGCAGCAATGGAGAAGTCGGGCAAGCGCTTCAAGGAGCCCATCCAGCGCTACAAGGGGCTTGGTGAAATGGACGCGGGGCAGCTCGCGGAAACCACCATGGATCCGCGCCACCGGACGCTCCGCCGCGTCCGGATCCAGGAGGCGGAGTCCGCCGAACGTGTGTTCGACCTCCTGATGGGCAGTGACGTGGCACCGCGGAAGGACTTCATCGTCGCGGGAGCGGCGAGCCTGGACCGGGACCGCATCGACGCCTAGTGGTGTCGACACCGCGCCGGTCCGGGTCAGCAGGCTGAACGGCTTTGCCCAGGTCCCCCCGCACGGTTTCCGCGTTCCAATCGACCTGCTCCAGGGCGCTCGACGCCACTAGCTCAGCCCAGCAGCTCCGGCGCCACCAGGAGGATGGGCGGCACGGTCAGCAACAGGGCGGCGGTGCCCAGAACGGTGCCGCGCTGCAGGACTGACAGCGGGGGCAGGGGAGTGAGGAGCCTGCGGAGGCGCTGCGCGGTGGCCTCTAGGGTGCTCGCGGTCCCGGGGTCGAACGCCGGCAGCGCCGTGAGGGTCGGGAACTCCGGAGGTGTCTGCCATTCGTCCTCGGAAGCCGGCGGGGGCGACCCCGAGGCGACAATGGCGATCGCGCGCACCAGTGTGGCTTCCTCGACGTGCTTCAACGCTTCGTCGTCGGCAAGCATCTCGATCAGTTCGTTGACCGAGCGCTGCGCCAGCTGGGAGGTCGGCAACCACGGCAGCGCCGCGCGCCATGCGGCGAACGCCCAGAGCAGCAGGTGGTGCCGCTGCTGGAGGTGGGCGCGTTCATGGGTGAGGACGGCGTCGAGCTCTTCGCGGGACAGGAGGTCCAGCAGGCCGTCGGACAGCACCGTCACCGACCGGGCTCCGCCGGGAAGGCAGTAGGCCACCGGGGCCGGGTGATTGATGACGAGGGTGGCGGGAGTGTCGAGCGCGGGTGAGCTGAGCAGCCCGAGCAGGTCCCGGTGGTGGCGGCGCTGGCGGCGGATTCGGACGAAGGTCAGCATCAGGGTGAAAATCAGGTGTGCGCCGAGGAGGAAAGCCGCACTGAGTGCGAAGACGTGGACGACGCCGAGCGTCTCGGCAGGCCGCTGGTTCCTGGCAACGTCCCAAAAACCACCCGCGGCCGACACAAGGTTGTCGCCGAGCGGCTCGAGGCCCCAGACAAGCATGGCCCCAATCATCGAGAGACCGCCGGCAAGGGCGATCGACTGCCAGAGAACCATGGCAGTGAAGGGGGCGCGGGCCGGCCACCGTGCCCG
>NZ_KI914834.1:8409-10037 GCF_000520535.1 Arthrobacter sp. H41 | reverse complement strand
CCTGGTGGCAAGTGGATCGCAGACCACCGTCACCCTGCCGGTGACGGCCGAAGCCGTGATCCCCGAGGTGCCGGTGGAACCGGCCCTGCCGATCTGCGGCAAGGACAAGCCCGGCAAGGAAGCAGCCCCTGACAAGGGGATGCACGGGTCCGAGAAGGCCAGGTCCGACAAGCCGGGCAAGAAGTGCACTCCTCCCGGAAAGGCGAAGGGCTAACTGACGCCCGACGGAGAATCGGCAGGACCCCCGCGGTATCTCGCGGGGATCCTGCCCTTTAACCCCCTCCAAAGTTTCCCGCTTCCTGCCGGGGTACGTTCAGCTCTGGTGCTGGGGCACTTCCCGCGCCGCGGAGGCGGTAAGACTCGTGACAATGGCCCTCGCGATGTCGTCGGCGTCGCGCAGTGTCCGGGCACCGGCCTCGAGGGAAGCGCCGGCCTCGGCCGCAATGGCCGTCCCCCACTGCACCGAGGCAAGCTGCAGCCCGATCACGAAGAAGTCCTGCTGGACCCCGCCGGCGCCATTGAGCGCACGGTAGGGGGGCGCGGTCACGTCGAGGCCGCCCGACGCAACTGGTACGCCGTCCTCGGCCATGAAGAGATGCGGCCTCACCACGCCGTCAGCGAGCAACTGGCGAAGAAGCACCGAAACGCTCGTGGACACCCGGTTCGCCGGCATCATCGCCTCCACCAGGTAGCGGGCGGTGAATTCGGTACCCACCCACGGTGACACGACCCGGAACAGCCCTTCCTCGGTATCGACGCCGAACTTCGGGTTCGGTCCCACGAAGTGCACGAGCCCGGCCCGCACGAGCGCTGCCAATTGGAGGATCCGCTGCAACGGGGGCCCGCTCGCAAGTCCCTCGACCAGCGGTTCGAACCAGCCGCGCAGTTCCGAGGTCCACGCCGCGTCGGTCAGTCCGCCGTCGGCCGACGCCTGTTTGATCATCCACCGGCCGGCATTCAGCGCCCGAATGGCCACTTTCAGCGGATCATCGACGTCAGGAGCGGACCCTGCGGCGTCGGCGTCGAGATACTCGAGGACCGCCTCGTCGAAGGAGCCGCCGCCTCCGAAGTGGCGGCCGGCGAAGGGGTGCCCCAGTGCTTCGACGTCGAGTCGGAGCGCGGCGGGAACCATTCGGTCCAGCACCTCGCCCAGGGTATGGAGCCATTCCGGCCCCGGATGGTCGAGGGCCAGGCGCACCGCGGCAAGGACCTCCGCCGGGGGCCGGCGCAGCGCCTGGGAATTCACCCGGGCCAGTGAGCCGTAGTACGCCCACAGGACGTCGCGGTGCAGCAGCGGCCAGAAGTCGTGGTCGAACCCGGGCTGAATTCCTGACTGGGCGAACGCCGCCAGTGACTCCGGGGTGCAGTAGGGCGGCCGGACCTCGTCCCCCGGTCCGCAGGCACTGCCGGGTGCTGCTTCCCGCGCCCGGTAGGGCGCCCCTCGGCGCGACGCGGCGATGATCCGGGGTTCCCTGCCCGACGCCGCATAGACCAGCCGGCCGTCGCTGCCCGCGCTGAACCGCCCGCCGCGGCCCTCCGTCAGCTGGATCATGGCGTCGAAGAAGTTCAGCCCCAGACCGCGGACCAGCACGGGTTTGCCGGCGGGAAGGCGCCGCCAGTCGACGTCG
>NZ_KI914834.1:0-8309 GCF_000520535.1 Arthrobacter sp. H41 | reverse complement strand
GCCAGTACTGCAGCCCGTACCGTGCAGCGGCGTCCTGCAGCTTCTCCTGCTCGGGCGTCAGCTTCGCGGGCAGATGCCCTGCCGCGAGGACCACGGCATCGACCGGAAGGATGGCGCCGTCGTCGAACTCGAGCACCCACCCCTCGCCGTGCCGGCGCGCGGCCAGCACCTCCGCCGAATGATGAACGACGACGGCCTCGCCCGCGTGCTCGACCAGCTGCCGGAACACCCAGGCCAGGTACCGGCCGTACAGCCTCCGGCTCGGGAAGTCCTCCGCGCCGAGGCTCCGCGCCTCCGCTGCGTCGTCGGTAGGAAGCCCCGCAACGGTACCGCGGGCCGCGCGCTCACGCCACTGGTCGAAGCTGAGGTGCACCGGGGAAGTCGGCAAGGCCTCGGCCGCATCACCCACGGGCACCACCGTGGGAAACCGGGACGGTGTGTTCATGAGGAAGAGCCTCGACTGGTCGGCGCGCCAGACATGGCCGGGCCCGGGTTCGAAGGGGTCGATGACGTGGAGAACGAGCTGCACTCCAGCGGCGCCGTCCTGACCCAGGTGGCGGCGTCCTGCAGCTTCTCCTGCTCGGGCGTCAGCTTCGCGGGCAGATGCCCTGCCGCGAGGACCACGGCATCGACCGGAAGGATGGCGCCGTCGTCGAACTCGAGCACCCACCCCTCGCCGTGCCGGCGCGCGGCCAGCACCTCCGCCGAATGATGAACGACGACGGCCTCGCCCGCGTGCTCGACCAGCTGCCGGAACACCCAGGCCAGGTACCGGCCGTACAGCCTCCGGCTCGGGAAGTCCTCCGCGCCGAGGCTCCGCGCCTCCGCTGCGTCGTCGGTAGGAAGCCCCGCAACGGTACCGCGGGCCGCGCGCTCACGCCACTGGTCGAAGCTGAGGTGCACCGGGGAAGTCGGCAAGGCCTCGGCCGCATCACCCACGGGCACCACCGTGGGAAACCGGGACGGTGTGTTCATGAGGAAGAGCCTCGACTGGTCGGCGCGCCAGACATGGCCGGGCCCGGGTTCGAAGGGGTCGATGACGTGGAGAACGAGCTGCACTCCAGCGGCGCCGTCCTGACCCAGGTGGGCGATCATGCGCTCGACCACCGACGTTCCGCGGGGGCCGCCGCCGATCACAGCCACCTCTGCTCTCCCCCGGTTGATCATGGCTCCACCCTATCCAATCCGTATTCCTCGATAAGCCGCGCCGCCGTGCTGCCGGGTCGGGAAGGTCCCGGTTCTGTCTAGGATTGCTGGATGACGCATTCCACAGAACAGCGCCCACCCGCCTCCCTTGACGAGTTCCTCTGGCTTGAAGACATCTACGGTGACAGGCCGCTCGAATGGGTCCGGGCGGAGAACGCGCTCACGGAGGAGAAGCTCATTACTCCGGGGTTCCGTGAGATGGAATCACGGGTGCTCGAGGTTCTCGATTCCACCGATCGGATTCCCCTGGCCACCAAACGCGGATCGCACTACTACAACTTCTGGCGTGACGCCGGGCACCCGAAGGGGCTGTGGCGCCGCACCACCTGGGCGAGCTACACCACCGCCGCACCGGAGTGGGAGGTGCTGATCGACGTCGATGCCCTCAGTGCCGACGAGGGCGAGGAATGGGTCTGGGGCGGAACGCTGTTCCTCCGGCCGGCCTCCGGCGACGATTACAGCCGCGTGCTCGTGGCGCTGTCCCCCGACGGCGGGGACGCCACCCGCTACCGGGAATATGACATCGGGGACCGCTCCTTCGTGGACGGGGGCTTCGACATTCCGACCGCCAAGAGCCGGATCAGCTGGGCGGGGCCCGACACCCTGAACGTTGCCACGGACTTCGGCGCCGGAACCCTCACCTCCAGTTCCTACCCCCGCACCGTGCGCCGGCTTCAGCGCGGCCAGGCGCTGCAGGACGCGGGACTGTACTTCGAGATCCCGGGACACCACATGATGGCTCTGGTGAGCCGCGACCAGACGCCGGGCTTCGAACGCGACGTCGCAGTGGACACCATCGACTTCTACTCGAGCCGCACGCACCTGAGGGTCGACGGCGAATGGGTGCACCTCGACGTGCCCGAGGACGTGAATGTTTCACTGCACCGGCAGTGGCTGATCTGCCGGCCCCGCACCGACTGGTCCTGCGGGGGGGAGAACCACGCTGCCGGTTCGCTGCTGGTCATCGGGCTGAACGATTTCCTTGCCGGCGACCGCTCGTTCACCTGCGTCTTCACGCCGGACGCTGCCACCTCCCTGCAGTCGTGGAGCTGGACGCGCGACTACCTCCTCCTCAACCTGCTGCGCGACGTGTCATCCGAGATCCGCATCCTCGACCCGGCGAAGGACTGGACGGCTGGCCTTCTGGACGCGTGCCCTCCCCTCCACGCCGTGGACGCCTTCGCCGTGGATGACGAGGACCCCGAAGCGGGCAATGACTACTGGCTCGTCGCCACGGGTTTCCTCACGCCCTCGGCGCTCTACCGGGGGGAGATCGGCGGCACGCACCGGCAGGTCAAGGCGACGCCGTCGTTCTTCGACGAGGACGCGTTCCACGTCGAACAGCACTTCGCGGTGTCGGAGGACGGCACCCGGGTGCCGTACTTCCAGGTGGCACCGAAGGACCTCGTGCTCGACGGCGGAAACCCCACCCTGCTGTCCGGGTACGGAGGCTTCGAACACTCGATGACTCCTGCCTACAGCGGTGTGGTGGGGCGGGGCTGGCTGGAGCGGAAGACCGACGACGGCCGCCGGGGGGTCTACGTCCTCGCGAATATCCGAGGCGGCGGCGAGTACGGTCCGCGGTGGCACCAGGCGGCACTGCACTCCGAACGGCATCGGGCGTATGAGGACTTCGCGGCGATCGCCAGGGACCTGGTGCGGCGCAACGTCTGTAGGCCTGCGCTGCTGGGCTGTACCGGGCGCAGCAACGGTGGCCTGCTGGTGGGCAATATGCTTGCCACCTATCCCGAGCTCTTCGGAGCGATTTCCTGCGGTGTTCCGCTGCTGGACATGCGCCGGTACACCAAACTGTCGGCCGGATTCTCGTGGATCGCCGAGTACGGCGACCCGGACAAGCCGGAGGAGTGGGAGTACGTGCGGACGTTCTCGCCGTACCACCTGGTGCGCCCGGGCACCCCATACCCTGAGACGCTGATCTGGACGGCAACGAGCGATGATCGAGTGGGGCCCGTCCAGGCCCGCAAGATGGCCGCGCGGATGAAGGACATGGGGGTGGGGAACGTGTGGTTCCACGAAGCATTGGAGGGCGGTCACGCCGGTGCCTCCGACAACCGGCAGGCCGCAAGGATGCATGTGATGACGCACGAGTTCCTGTGGCAGGCACTGACTCGCAACGCGTAACCGGGACCGAACCGGCGGTTTTGCTCTTGTGTGCCCCTTCTGGGTAACCTTGGGAAGCTAGCAATAGCGACTGGAGACGTGCCAGAGCGGCCGAATGGGCTTCACTGCTAATGAAGTGTGGGCCAAAAGTCCACCGGGAGTTCAAATCTCCCCGTCTCCGCGCCAGGGCCCCCTAGGAATAGGGGGCCCTTTTGCATGGGTCCCACGCGGCGGATCTCCGCCCGCAGGTCACGCCCGCATAGCGAGGGCGAACGGAAGCACCGATTCCGCGCCTGCCATCCGCAACGCGCGCCCGGCCACGGTGATGGTCCAGCGGCTGTCCGCGAGATCGTCGACCAGCAAAACTGGTCCCGGATTGGCGGCAAACCAGGCCCTGCCTTCAGCGGGGACGCCGAACCGGTCCCACACGGAAGCGAGCCGGAAGGCACTGTTGCCGCCCGGCTGCCCGGTCGGCCATCCGTCAGGTGTTTCGAGCACACCCAGGAACGGGATACGCCCCACTTCCGCGAGCGCCTGCGCCAGGGATCCGATGAGCTCGGGATGCCGCCGTGAGGGCATCGCGACTACTGCAACAGGACGTTTGTCCCAGGTCCACTGGGATAAAACGCGGATGCAGGCCTTCACCACGGCGTCATCCAATGGCGCATCGGGAGTCTGGTCGGCAAGGAGTTCGCGCAGCCGGTTCCCCCACCCGAGATCGGTCATGCGGGCCAGCGCGCGCCCGGTTCCCACCAGCTCGCCGGGCTTGATCCTGCCCTTGACCGGCACACCCAGTTTGTCCATGCCGCTCGGCCATTGTCCGCGCGGCTCAAGCTCCACGCCCACCCGGCTCAGCGCCTGCCCTGCGGAATCGGACGCGTCGTGGCCGATATCGTCGGAGTACCACGGCCCGGCGCAGTTGTCGCAGCGGCCACAGGGAGACGCGGTGGGATCGTCGAGGGAATGCGCCAGGAATTCCATCCGGCACCCCGAGGTGTTCTCGTAGTCGAGCATGGCGCGCTGCTCGGCAACCCGTGCCTCGCTGATCCGCCGGTACCGTTCGGCGTCGTAGGACCAGGCGCGGCCGGTGGCTTCCCAGCCTCCTGACACCTTGCGGACGGCGCCGTCGACGTCGAGCACCTTGAGCAGCAGCTCCAGGGGTGACCTCTTGAGGTTGACCCGCGCTTCCAGAGCCGGAGTGGAGAGGACGGTTCCGGGTTCGAGTGCCTCGAGGACCCGCTGGGCCGCATCCTGCGACGGCATCGAGGAGGTGGCGAAGTACTCCCAGATGTCGCGGTCCTCGGCCCCCGGCAGCAGGAGGACGTCGGCGTTCGGTGTACCTCGGCCCGCACGGCCCACCTGCTGGTAGTACGCCACGGGTGAGGAGGGCGCACCGAGGTGGACCACGAACCCCAGATCGGGCTTGTCGAATCCCATTCCGAGGGCGCTCGTGGCGATCAGCGCCTTGACCTCGTTCTGCTTCAGTGCAGCCTCAGCCGCCTCCCGGTCCACGGGGTCCGTCCGCCCGGTGTAGGCCAGCACCGCGTGGCCGTTCTCGCGAAGGAGCCGCGCGGTGTCCTCGGCCGCGGAGACGGTGAGCGCGTAGATGATCCCGCTCCCCGGCAGGGAGTCCAGGTGGGTCAGGAGCCACGCAAGCCGCGAACGTGGGCTCGGAAGCCGCAGCACTCCCAGCCGGAGCGATTTCCTCGCGAGTTCCCCCCGCAGCGTGAAGACGTCGGTGCCGCCGGTCCCGAGCTGCTCCTCGACGTCCTTCACCACCCGGGAGTTCGCCGTGGCCGTCGTCGCAAGGACGGGCACGCCCCCGGGGAGCGCCGCGATCAGCTCACGCAACCGGCGGTAGTCGGGGCGGAAGTCGTGGCCCCAATCCGAGATGCAGTGCGCCTCATCGATGACGAGCAGGCCGGTGCGGCGCATCAGTTCGGGCAGATGGCGTTCCCGGAACGCCGGATTGTTCAGCCGCTCGGGCGACACCAGGAGGACGTCCACCTGATTGGCGTCGAGCTTCGCGGTGATGTCGTCCCAGTCGGTCTGGTTGGCAGAATTGATGGCCTCCGCGCGCACCCCGGCACGGGCGGCGGCGGCCACCTGGTCGCGCATGAGCGCCAGCAGAGGGGACACGATCAGGGTAGGGCCCGCGCCGCGGTTCCTCAGCAGCAGGCTTGCCACGAAATAGACGGCCGATTTGCCCCACCCCGTGCGCTGGACGACCAGCGCCCGCCGGCCGCCTTCAACGAGCGCCTCGATCGCTTCGAACTGTCCTTCGTGAAATCCGGCGTCCGCGTTGCCCACCAGTGATTGGAGCATGCTGGTGGCCTGGTCCCGGAGAAGTGCTGTCTGTGGCATGCCGCCAAGTATTCCAGCCGCTACTGCCATTCCAGGCAGCGGGCCCCGGGTATGTGGGAAACAGTGCGCGGCCGGACAAGCGGAGGTGCGATCCGTCAACAGCTAGAATTCAGACCGTGAACAAAACCTTCGACCTCTCTGCTTCCTTCAAGGCCTATGACGTGCGCGGTATCGTCGGCGAGACCATCACGGTGGCGACCGTCACGGCGGTGGGGGCTGCGTTCGTCGATTCCCTCGACCTGGCGGGCGAGTCGATCCTGGTCGGCGGGGACATGCGTCCGTCGTCGCCGGAATTCTCCAGCGCCTTCGCGAAAGGTGCTACCCGGCGCGGAGCCGATGTGGTGCTGCTCGATCTCATCTCGACCGATGAGCTCTACTACGCCAGCGGGACGCTCGACGCCGCTGGCGTCACCTTCACTGCGAGCCACAATCCGGCCCAGTACAACGGTATGAAAATGACCCGTCCCGGCGCCGTCCCCCTGTCCTCCGAGACCGGGCTCAAGGAGATCCAGAGCCTCGCCGAGCGATACCTCGACGAAGGGTCCATTCCCGAGGTCGGCGAACCCGGCTCCATCAGCGTGCGCGACGTCCTGCCGGGATACTCCCGCTTCCTGCGCTCGCAGGTGGACCTCTCCTCCCTGCGCCCGCTCAAGGTGGTGGTCGACGCCGGCAATGGAATGGCCGGCCTGACCACGCCTGCGGTCCTCGGCGACCGCCTCCTGCCGGCGTTGCCGCTGGAGATTGTCCCGCTGTATTTCGAGCTGGACGGCACGTTCCCCAACCACCCGGCCAACCCGCTCGAACCGGAGAACCTCCTCGATCTGCAGGCGGCCGTCGTGCGGCACGGCGCCGACATCGGCATCGCGTTCGACGGCGACGCCGACCGCTGCTTCATCATCGATGAAAAGGGGGCGCCGGTCTCGCCCAGTGCCGTCACCGCCATGATCGCCCGCAGGGAGATCACGCGTGCCCAGGCGGACGGCGAGGAAACCCCTGTGATCATCCACAACCTCATCACGTCCCGGGCCGTGCCCGAGCTCATCGCGCGCGAGGGAGGGCGTCCCGTGCGTACCCGCGTGGGGCACTCCTTCATCAAGGCCGTCATGGCGGAAGAGGGTGCCGTCTTCGGAGGCGAACACTCCGCCCACTACTACTTCCGCGATTTCTGGAATGCCGACACCGGCATGCTCGCCGCCATGCACGTCCTTGCCGAGCTCGGCGCACAGGACGGCCCGCTGTCCGAACTCGGCCGCGAGTACGAGCCCTACTTCTCCTCGGGCGAGGTCAACTCGAGGGTCGAGGATCTCCCTGCCGCGATCGGGCGTGCCCGGGCAGAGTTCGAAACCGACGGCGTGGTGGTCGACGAACTCGACGGCGTCACGTTCACACCGGACCACGGGAAGTGGTGGTTCAACCTGCGCGCGTCCAACACGGAGCCCTACCTGCGGCTGAACGCCGAGGCGGTGGATCCCGCAACGCTCCGCCAGGTGGTGGACCGGGTGCTCGCACTGGTTCGGCAATAGAACCCGTCCGGCAGAAGTAGAACGGCCTCGCTGCTTCCCCATCCGGAAGCAGCGAGGCCGTTTTTCTGCCGGAACCGTCAGACCGCGCTGAACCGTTCCTTCAGCTCGTTGAGCTGATCCGTCAGTTGCTCCGGCAACGAGTCCCCGAACCGGCTGTACCACTCCTCGATACCCTCCAGTTCGGCTGCCCACTCCGCGGAGTCCACGTGCACGGCTGCCTCTACTTCGGCCGGGGTCATATCGAGTCCCGTCAGGTCGAGGGCATCGCCGGTCGGGACGAAGCCGATGGGCGTCTCGACGGCGTCGGCGGTTCCCTCCAGGCGCTCGATGACCCACTTGAGTACGCGGGAGTTATCACCGAAGCCGGGCCAGGCGAATCCGCCGTCGGCCGTCCGTCGGAACCAGTTGACCAGGAAGATCTTGGGCAGGCGCTCCTGGTCGGCCTTCGCGCTCAGGTCGATCCAGTGCCGCAGGTAGTCGCCGGCGTCGTATCCGATGAAGGGAAGCATCGCCATCGGATCCCGCCGCACCCGGCCCACCTCGCCCGCTGCGGCGGCCGTCGTCTCCGAGGACAGGGTGGAGCCCATGAAGATTCCGTTGGCCCAGCTCCTCGACTGCGTGACCAGCGGAACGGTGGTCTTCCGCCGCCCGCCGAAGAGGATGGCTGACAGCTCGACTCCCTCGGGCCGGTTGAATTCCTCCGCCAGCATGTCGATCTGGTCGATCGGGGTGCAGAAGCGGGCATTCGGATGAGCCGCCGTGCGTCCTGATTCCGGCGTCCAGTCGTTCCCCTGCCAATCGGTCAGGTGCTCCGGCACCTCTTTGGTCATGCCCTCCCACCACACACCGCCGTCGTCGGTCAGTGCCACATTGGTGAAGATGGAGTTGCCCTTGGCGATGGCGCGCATCGCGTTCGGGTTCGTGTGCCAGCCGGTGCCCGGCGCGACGCCGAAAAGGCCGGCCTCCGGGTTCACTGCGCGCAGCTCGCCTTCCTTGCCGAAGCGCATCCAGGTGATGTCGTCGCCCAGGGTTTCAACCTTCCACCCGTCGATCGTGGGATCGAGCAGGGCGAGGTTGGTCTTGCCGCAGGCCGAC
>NZ_KI914833.1:2663-10537 GCF_000520535.1 Arthrobacter sp. H41 | reverse complement strand
CCGACGTCGGTGGCTCGGTAGTGGGCGCAGGCTCAACGGGAACCGACTCGACGTCCGGAACCGGAACCTGAGTGGCGGGTGTCGACTCGACCGGCGGCTCGGAGGGTGTTTCGACAGGGATTGGGCCTGGAGTTACCTGCCCATCCCGTCGCTCTTCGGGGTCCTTCAGCGCGTCGTCCACCGCGTCCTCCACCGCGTCCCTAACGGCCTCCTGATCGGCGTTGGGCTGGCCGCTACCCGAGTCGCCTCCAGCGGGAGATTCCGACTCCTGGGCAAAGGCCGGCGCAGCAACAGCACCCACGCTGATCGACGCAGCCAGTGCAATTGCAGCTATACGTCTCATCAGCGCTGCGTCTAGAGGATTCTGCGGCAACATCGTCTTATCCTTCGGTCAAAGCCAGTAGCTGGTGCGGCGGTGCGGTGGCCGAACTCCGCGGAACTGCCTGCTGGCAAGGCAGCTGGGCATAAGGCTAAGCGTATTGACTATCTGGGAGAAGGGAAACCTTGACAAGTACTCGCTTCTGCTCGCTGCCATCGGTCATACCTCCTGCAGCACACGCAGCACGTATTCCGATAACCGACCGGCAGCCCTCGGCGGTTGGAAGCCTGTGGCCTGAATTTTGGTGAGGTCCAGGATGCTTCGGGGTGGCCGGGGCGCTGCAGGCTTGCCTTGGAAGTATTGTGCGGTGGTGACGCCGGTGACATCACTGCGGGGTTTGCCCGCTAGTTCGAACACGTCCCCGGCGATGTCGGCCCAACTTTGGGCGTCGCCGTCGTTGGTCAGGTTGTAGGTGCCGTAGGGGGCGTTGGTTGCCAGGAGATGAAGGATGCCGGCCGCGAGGTCGGAGGTGAAGGTGAGGCGCCCAATCTGGTCGTTGACGACGGCGGGTTGAATCCCTCGATGCGCGAGGTCCGCCATGGTGTGGACGAAGTTGCTTCCCTCACCGATCACCCAGCTGGTGCGCACGATGTAGTGCCGCGGCACTGTCGCCACCACGGCATCACCGGCCGCTTTGGTCTGGCCGTACACGCCCAGCGGACTCAGCGCCTCTTCCTCGGAGTGCCAGTCGAGAGCGCCGTCGAAGACGTAGTCGCTGGAGATGTGAACCAGCGTCAACCTGTGCGCGGCCGCGATGCGCGCCAGTGCGGCTACCGCGGTGACGTTCACCGTCCATGCCTCCTTGCGGCCGGCAGGTGTTTCGGAAGCATCCACCGCGGTGTAGGCGGCGGCATTGATGATGGTCGAGTAGCCGGCCCAGTTCCGGCCAGCTACCGAGTCGGGGTTGTTGAGGTCGAACTCCGCGCGCGTCGCGAACTCGACGGTTGCATCGCCGGCGAGGGCGGCGCGTAGCGCGGTTCCCAATTGACCGTTCGCCCCGAGCACCAGAGTCTTTTTCGGCAGCACGGGTACCAGGGCGTCGAGCCTCGGGTGGTCCCGGTCCTTGGAGGACAGTTCGGCTTGTCCAAGGGGAATGGGCCACGCAATGTCAACGGTTTCATCGGCGAGGTTGAGGAAGACGTACTGGTTCTGCGCGTCCGCGGACCAGTGGTCATTCACCAGGTACGTGTAGGCCGTATGGTCCTCGAGGGTCTGAAACGCATTGCCTACCCCGCGGGGAATGAAGATGGCTTTCGAGGGATCGAGTTCGGTGGTGAATACGGCGCCGAAGGTGGGCCCTTCGCGCAGGTCCACCCACGCGCCGAACACCTTACCGGTGGCCACGGAGATGAACTTGTCCCACGGTTCGGCATGGATTCCGCGGGTGGTGCCGGCTGTTTCGTTGTAGGAGATGTTGTTCTGGACCGGTCCGAAATCCGGCAGCCCGGCATCGAGCATCTTCTCCCGCTGCCAGTTCTCCTTGAACCACCCGCGGTTGTCACCATGGACGGAAAGGTCGAACAGCACGACGCCGGGAATCGGCGTGGCCGTCATCGATAGTGGTTTCGAGAACTCGACGCCCACCGGTCTACTGCCCCTGCTCGGCGTACTTGGTCTCCGTGGCAGCCTTCAGGGGGCGCCACCACGCTTCGTTGTCCCGGTACCAGGCGATGGTGTCGCTAAGTCCCTGTTCGAAGTGGGAGTATTCCGGCTGCCACCCGAGTTCGTTGCGTAGCTTCGTGGAGTCGATGGCGTAGCGGAGGTCGTGCCCTGCGCGGTCGATCACCTGGTCGTAGGCCTCGGCCGGTTGCCCCATTCCGGTGAGGATCAGCTCCACCACATCCTTGTTGTTCCTCTCGCCGTCGGCACCGATCAGGTAGGTCTGCCCGATCTCGCCCTTGTTGAGGATGGCCCAGACAGCGGATGAGTGGTCGTCCGCGTGGATCCAGTCGCGGACATTCTGCCCGGCACCGTACAGCTTGGGGCGTACGCCGTCGATCACGTTGGTGATCTGGCGCGGAATGAACTTTTCCACGTGCTGGTACGGCCCGTAGTTGTTGGAGCAATTACTGATGGTCGCCTGGAGCCCGAAGGAGCGGACCCAGGCGCGCACCAGCAGGTCGGACCCGGCCTTCGTCGAGGAGTAGGGGCTCGACGGGTTGTAGGGCGTGTCTTCGGTGAAGCGCCCTGGATCATCGAGCTCGAGGTCCCCGTACACCTCGTCGGTGCTGATGTGGTGGAAACGCTTCCCATGGCGGCGTGCCGCTTCAAGGAGCGTGTAGGTGCCGATGATGTTGGTCTCCAGGAACGGCCGCGGGTCCTGCAACGAGTTGTCGTTGTGGGATTCCGCCGCGTAATGGACCACCGCGTCGGTTCTTTCGGTCAGCCGATCCACCAGCGCGGCGTCGGCGATATCGCCCACTACCAGCTCGAGCCGGTCCTCGGGCACGCCCTTGAGCGACTCCCGATTCCCTGCATAGGTCAGCTTGTCGAGGACCGTGACCCGGACACCAGTCTTTTCCATGAGGAAATGCACAAAATTGGATCCGATGAAGCCGGCTCCGCCGGTCACTAAAAGACTTTCCACACACTTATCTATACCGCAATCCGTGGTGCACTTGGCTATTGCTGACCCAACCGATATACAAGATTGATGCGCGGAATAATCTTGGCTGGCGGTACCGGGTCCCGGCTACACCCGATCACCCACGGAATCAGCAAGCAACTGGTGCCGGTCTATGACAAGCCGATGATTTACTACCCGCTCTCCACCCTGATGCTGGCGGGCATCCGGGACGTCCTGATCATCACCACGCCGGACGACCTGCGTCAGTTCCGCAGGCTGCTGGGCGACGGATCCCAGTTCGGTCTCAAGCTCTCCTACGCCACCCAACCCTCACCCGATGGGCTCGCCCAGGCATTTCTCATCGGGGAGGAGCATATTGCCGGGGAGAACGTAGCCCTCGTCCTCGGGGACAACATCTTCTACGGTCCCGGGCTCGGCACCCAACTTTCAAAACTCACCGTGCTCGAAGGAGCCTCGATCTTCGCCTATCACGTATCGAACCCGGCAGCTTATGGGGTTGTCGAGTTCGACGGCGATGGTCGCGTCGTTTCGCTTGAGGAAAAGCCGCCGCAGCCCCGCAGCAATTACGCAATTCCCGGGCTGTATTTTTACGATTCGAAAGTCGTGGACATCGCGCGAAGTTTGAAGCCTTCCCCCCGCGGCGAGCTGGAGATCACCGACATCAACCGCATCTACATGGAATCCGGCGACCTGCACGTTTCAGTTCTGCCCCGAGGAACGGCGTGGCTCGACACCGGCACCTTCGATTCCCTCAACGATGCATCCAACTTCATCCGAACCGTTGAGGCACGCCAAGGCATGAAAGTGGGCGCCCCCGAGGAAATCGCCTGGCGCCAGGGTTACATCAACGACGACGAACTGCGCGCAGTCGCCGCCAAACTCGGCAAAAGCGGCTACGGCACGTACCTGCTCGAACTGCTGGGGAAATAACGCCACGTCACCGCGTGCCGCCACAGAACCCGCCGGAGCCCCGTCGAACCGGATCGTGGCACTCTGACCGTCTTGGTCGTTACTGCCCGATTTGTGGAGGCGTCCACTATCACCGCCGCATCGGTGACCCATTGCCAGGTCAGCGGCAGTCCTGCGCCGGAACACACCAGGTCCCTGATGACCGGGCCTGCGCTGCCATGAGTGACAGTCCGGGTGGCGGAGCTCGCCCGCGGTAACGCCTCGACTATATCCACGGCGGCAGCCTGAGCCACCCGGAATTGATGCGGAAAGTTTTGCAGATTCCACACATCCAAATCTTTCAGCGTGCCGAATCAGGTGCGGTCAAAAGGACCGATTGCCCACCCGCCAAGGTGATGCTGGTCTCTCCCTGGAATTCTTTCCAACCCCTCCCGCGGGCTTGATCACGCCCGCTTTTCGAAAGGGATATAATCTATGCCGAGCCTCGATGGCGCTCCTGCAGCCGATTCCAACAGTGCAGTACTGGATATAGCGGCGCTTTTCGAGTCGGTGGTGGTGAACGCCAATGACGTGGTGCTGGTGGCCGAGGCTGAACCGGTGGACCTCGCATCGGGTGGACCCAAAGTGATCTACGTGAATCCCGCGTTCACCCGGATGACCGGGTATGAAGCGGACGAGATCGTCGGGTTGACGCCGCGGATCCTGCAGTCACCCAAGACGGACCGGGCAGAGCTGGACCGGCTGCGGACGGCGTTGCACCGCTGGGAGCCCGTGGAGGTGGAACTGCTCAACGTCCGCAAGGACGGGGTGGAATTCCGGTCGCAGATCAGCATCACCCCGGTTGCCGACGCCCGGGGTTGGTACACCCACTGGGTCTCGATCCAGCGGGATATCACTGCCCGGAAGCACCGGGAGATCGCGGTGCAGACCATGCTGGACAGCACCTCGGACCTGCTGATCATTCTCGACGATGAACAGACGGTGACCTCGGTGAGTGCCACGGCCGAACGGATCCTGGGCCTGGCGCCGCACTGCCTGGACGGGACAAAATTCCTCACCCTGGTTCACCCCGATGACCGTGCCGGTGCCCGTACGCTGCTCGCTCCCCGTCCCGGGCTGCGCCTCGGCCCGACCACCACCGCTGAATTGCGGCTGCAGCACTCCGCCGACGACAGCTGGCGGTGGCTGGAGGCCAGTGTGGCGGACCTCGACGCCGGTGCCGGTCAGGACCCTCACCATTCCCTCGTGCTCTCCTGCACCGATATCACCGAACACAAGCACACCGAGGCTGCGCTGCAGGACCTGAACCACCGGTTCCGCAGTGCCTTCGACGACGCCCCGATCGGCATGGCCGTGACGTCCCCGTGCGGCCGGTTCCTGCAGGTCAACCGGGCTCTTTCCGCACTGCTCGGACGGGACGAGACCGAACTGCTGTCCATATCCGTGCAGGACATCACCCACCCCGACGACGCGGACCTCGCCGAGCGGCAGCGCCAGTCACTGCTGCAGGGCCTTGCCGACAGGCACCGGCACGAGACGCGTTTCCTGCATGCCGACGGCGCCGTCGTCGGGATCCTCCACTCATCCTCGGTGGTCCCCGGCGCGGACGGCACGCCGGCCCTTCTGATCGATCACATCGAGGACATCACCGAACGCCAGGCCTTCGAGGCCACCCTTCAGCACCAGGCGCTGCACGACGTCCTGACCGGGTTGCCGAATCGCGCCCTGTTCATGGACCGCCTCGATCAGGCCCTGCAGGCGGGCCGCGGTGCCAGGACCGCAGTGGCGGTGCTGTTCTGCGACGTGGACCGGTTCAAATCGGTCAATGACACCTATGGCCACCACGCCGGCGATCAGGTGCTCACCCTGGTGGCGGAGCGCCTGCAATCCGTGGTGAGGCAGGGTGACACCGTCGCCCGCCTCGGTGGAGATGAATTCGTGGTGCTCTGCCGCGATGCGACGCCTGACAGGGCAGCGACGACCGCCGCCCGCCTGCTGGCCGCCCTCCGCTCCCCCCTGACCGTGGATGGCACGGAAATCACGGTCAGCGCGTCCGTGGGCATCGCCCTGTCCCGGCCCGAACACACCACCGCCGAGGAACTGCTGCGCGACAGCGACGACGCCATGTACGCGGCGAAGGATTCCGGACGCGACCGCGCCGCAGTCTATGACGAAACCCTCGGCACCCGTTTTCGGATGCGGGTCCAGCTCGAGTCAGAACTCCAGAACGCCATCCACAGCGGACAACTGCGCCTGCACTACCAACCACAGGTTGCCCTCACGGACGGTGAAGTCGTGGGACTGGAGGCCCTGGTCCGCTGGGAACACCCCCACCACGGGCTGCTGATGCCCGGAGACTTCATCGACGTCGCCGAGGAAGCCGGTTTGATCACCGACCTCGGCCAGTGGGTCCTCACCGAGGCCCTCCGCGAAGTAGTCCGCCGTCGTGCCAGGGGCGGCGCAGTCCCGGTGGTGTGGGTCAACGTCTCCGCGTCCGAGCTGGAGAACCCGGCGTTCGCCGTCGGCGTCGAGCAATGCCTGCGCGTCCAGGACCTTCCCGGCACGGTTCTCGGACTGGAGATCACCGAAAGCGTGCTCATGGTCAACCTCGAACGGGCACGGGATACCCTCGCCCAGCTCCGTTCCAGCGGGGTGCACCTGGCGATCGATGACTTCGGGACGGGCTATTCCTCACTGTCCTACCTCGCGCAGTTCCCCGTCGACACCATCAAGATCGACGGCTCCTTCACCGCCGGGCTCGACGACGACGCGCGCAGGCGGGAGAGCTTCGCCATCGTGAATGCCGTCATCGGACTCGCCCACGCCCTGAAACTGCGGATCATTGCCGAGGGAATCGAAACCACCAGCCAGGCCCAGGCACTGCACGGCCTCGGCTGCGACTACGGGCAGGGCTACCTCCTCGGGCGCCCTACTCCCCACGGCAAACCGACCGCTACGCCGCCCCTGCACCAGGCGTAGCGGTCCGCGAGGACTCCGATTTCAGCCGGTCTGGTGTCCTCCGGCGGGGTTTCCGTTAGCAGCCCCTACGAGTGAGAGGAGTCTCCACAGTTCGTGGACCTCGACCGCGGACAACGCGTCGAAGCGCGGCGCGATCGCTTCGATATAGCCGCGCTGGAACTCGTCGACTTCAATCCACGCCTCATCGGTCAGTGTGACGATGCGGGCGCGCGCGTCGGCGGGGTCGACATCGACCCTGACAAGCCCGGCCGTCCTGAGGGCATCGACACTCTGGCTGACGGCTCCGCTGGTGATGGTCAGGACAGCCGCCAGGGCTCCGATACCGAGCCCGTCGGAGCGGGACAGCTGATACAGCACGTTCATCTGCGCTCGACCGAGCCCGCGCTTCCGGAACGGGTAGGTACCTCCTGTGGCGAAGTCCCGGGTCAGTGCACCGATCGCGTCGATTGCTTCGGCAAGAAACTTTTCCCGTTCCGGCTCCGCGCCGCCGGCCATCAGTAGCTGACGAGTGGAAGCTGATGAAGGTACGTGCGGTCGTCCACCTGTTGCAGGATGAACTCGGCGAGGTCGGCGCGTCCCACCTTCGTGCCGCCATCGACGCCCACCCATCCAACCCGGTAATCGCCCGATAACGGTTGATCCAGCAGGCGCGGACCGCGTACCACCGTCCAATCGAGCCCACTCGACTCCAGCACGGACAGGTGCCCCTTGGCATCCTTGAGCACCTGCGGAGCAAGGAGCTTGAGCAGAGTGCGGATGACGTGATCGGCAGGTTTGGGCCGATCGTGCGCTGGATCAGGCAGCCCACCTCCGGAGAGTGAAATGATCCGGCGGACGCCGTGCCGTTCCATAGCCGCGACGATGTTGCGGGTGCCGTCAGTCTGCAGGGAGGCCGGTGAGCCCTTCACCTGACCGAATACAGAGATCACGGCGTCGGATCCGTCGATGACGCGCTCCACCGCCTGCACATCCAGAACATGCCCCTCGACCACGGTGAGGCGGGGGTCGCTCTGGGTGATC
>NZ_KI914833.1:0-2563 GCF_000520535.1 Arthrobacter sp. H41 | reverse complement strand
GGGTGATCGACGACGCCTGCCGAACCAGGACACGCACGGCGTAGCCTGCAGCAAGCGCCTGGTCCAGCACCTGACGGCCGGTCCTGCCCGATCCACCGAATACCGCAAGAGTCGTCATCGTCCTACTCCTTTTCATTTACTTTAGTCTCTAAAGTAGATCCATTAGATCCTAAAGTAAACGGAACGAGCGCCGGTCAGCTTTGAGTGGCACCGATGGCCTTCCGGCCTGTGCAACGTCAGCGCTTCCCGGCCCGCCGTCGTCGTACCGCAACAGCGGCCGCTGCCGCCGCACCGACCAGGAGGACCGCGCCGATGACCCAGACCATCGGCGACACGGACGTGGACCGCTCGGCGTCGAGGGCTTCCGGGGTCGGGGATGCCGACGCCGATTCCGACGGCGTTCCCGCTGCTGTTCCGGCCGATGCCGGCGTCGCGCTGCTCAGGCTTGGTGGCAGCGTTGCCACCGCGGTCGGCGTCGACGCCTGCTTGGTGGCAGTGGGCGTGGCCGTGGCCGTGGCCGTTGCAACCGGTGCTGGTGGTGCTGTCGGTTCCGCGGACGCCTCAACGGTCGGCTCGGCCGGCAGCGCGGGACTGTTCGCCAGATCGATCACTTCGCCGGTCGCCGCGTTGTACTGCAAACCGGTGTAGATCAGGCTGTCCCGCAACAGGAGGTAACCCGTGGCTGCTTCGATGAGGTGACCGGTAGGCGGGTGGATGAGGTAGCCGGTGTAGCCGTCGATGTCGAAACCGGTGACCGGATCGACCTTCGGGGTCGGGTCGGGAGTCGGCACCGGCGGAGCGGGAACGCCGAAGGTCGTCTGGGTGTGTGGCTCATCCCCGTGCTCCGCGGCCGTGGCGGAGGATGCTCCGGCCGTGGCCATCAGGATTCCCGCAAGGACTACCGACGTCGTACGCCTGGCTACTGACTTTCGCTGCATGTTCGCTCTCTAAGGGACTGTCTCAATCGTTGCGCGTGGCGCGCCCCCACAAGTTTACTTCCGTCCCTTTAGTAACAGTGCCAGCCGTGGAGCGTGTCGGCCGGGCTACCTCTGGAGTCCGGGCCAGCTATTAGGCTGGCTTCATGCCCACCCCTATTCAAGCCCAGCGCCTGTGGGCGCCTTTCGCGGCGCTGCTCCTGGTGACCACAGCCTGCGCGCCCGTGGTCAACGTAGAACCAGCGGTCGACGCCGCCAATCCCACCTGCGCGGAGGTCATGGTCGCCCTGCCTCCCCAGGTCGCCGAGAACGAACAGCGCGAGACGAACAGCCAGGCGACGTCGGCGTGGGGTGATCCGTCAAAGGTGGTGCTGCGCTGTGGAGTGGAAGTCCCCGGCCCCACCACTGATCCCTGTGTCTCGGTGAACGACGTCGACTGGGTGCTGCAGGAAGGCGATACCGCCTGGACGGCCACCACGTACGGGCGCGATCCGGCCGTGGAAGTTCTCTTCAACCCCGATGAGGTGG
Organism: Arthrobacter sp. H41; assembly: GCF_000520535.1. Lineage (GTDB taxonomy): Bacteria > Actinomycetota > Actinomycetes > Actinomycetales > Micrococcaceae > Arthrobacter_D. Next base: position 1,100 of record NZ_KI914833.1, on the reverse strand, counting down.
CCTCGAGCACCGTGCTGGTGGAGTTGGGTGGACCGGTGTCGGCGATCGAGCAGACCCGTGAGTGCATCAGCCTCTCCGACCAGCTTGACCTTCCCGCAAACGGCTGACGATCGAAGGAGTGCAGAATGAAGGCAGAACAGCTCACCGATGTGTGCACGTATCACGGAGAAGGACCTTACTGGGATCCGCGGATCGGCTCGCTGCTCTTCGTGGACATGCTGGAGGGCGACGTTGTGGTGCGAAGCAGCGACGGCACGCTGGTGCGCCACTCCGTTGATCCCGCCGTCGCCGCTGCGGTGCGCGGGCGGACCTCGGGAGGTTATGTCATCGGTGTGGAGAGGGGTTTTGCGTTCGCCGATGCGTCATTCTCCACGGTCGAGGCAGGGCCGGTGGCCTTCACTGATCCCTCGGTGCGCATGAACGACGGCGGGTGCGATCCCCGGGGGCGCTTCCTCTGCGGATCCATGGGGTCATTCGGTACGGGAGCCCTGTACTCGCTGGCTCCCGACCACTCGGTGTCCACAGTGTTGGCCGGTGTCTCGACCTCCAATGGCCTGCACTGGAATGCTGCCGGCGACACCGCTTTCTACACCGACACTCCCACCCAGCGGATAGACGCACTGGATTACGACGTCGAATCAGGCAGGTTCAGCGGCCGCCGCACCTTTGCGCTCGTCGACCCGTCGCTCGGAGCCCCCGACGGCATGGCGATCGATTCCGAGGGCGGCATCTGGACTGCTTTGTACGGTGGATCAGCTGTTGTGCGGTACGACTCGGAGGGCCGGTTGAGCGAGCGGATCGACGTGCCGGCCAGTCAGGTGACAGCCTGTGCTTTCGGCGGCGAGGACCTGCGGACGCTCTTCATTACGACGTCCCGTCAGGAGCTCGCCGAAGGGGCGGAGCCGTTGGCGGGGGCACTCTTCTCGGTGTCCGCGGGTGTCTCCGGGGCGCCGTTGCCTCTGTTCGCGGGGTAAGTCGCCTTTTTTGAATTCTGGTGCCTCGAGGAATGTCAGAGGTGGGTGGTTTGCTGAGGTTATGGACGCGGGAGGGGTCGACGGCGGCGCTGGTGGGGGTTTCCTCGGTGGGGCTGGTTCGCTGTT
>NZ_AZRZ01000405.1 GCF_000520535.1 Arthrobacter sp. H41 | reverse complement strand
CCGGCAGGGTGACGGTGGTCTGCGATCCACTTGCCACCAGGACGATGCTGCCCGAGCCGCTGACCTCCGCCGGAATCGTTACGTTGACCGCAGCGGTACCGCCGCTGACCGGGAACGATCCGAGATCGATCGACGAGCCGTCGGTCGCAACGTACCGCGCCGTGAGCAAGGTGTTGACCGGGCTCCCCAGGGAAGTGAGATCCAGCTTCGACACGTTGAAGGACACTGCATCCCCGGCCCGGACTGTGGACGGTGCGCCCTGCACAACCACTCCGCGCCGGTCGAACGACGGCGAGAGCGGGCTGTTGACCCGGATGTAGTCGATCCACGCATCCCGGTCCACCAGACCGGACTCACGGGTGTCGGTTCCCCCGGTGAAGGCGGTGAAGTTGTCACCGCCCTGCGCCAGGAAGCTGAAGGTGCCCACTCGGTAGGCGCGCTCCGGGTCAAGGGGCGCGCCGTCGATGGTCACCGACGTGATGCGGGACCCGCGCTCAAGAGCGGGGTCATAGGTGTAGCTGACGTTGTCGGACAGGCCGAGCGCCAGGAAGGCGCGTGAGCTGCCCTCCGGCTGCCACTGCTGCTCCAGGACCTCCTTGAACTGCGCACCGGTCAGACTGGTGGTCCACAGGTCGTTCACGAAGGGCAGGACGGCGTTGGCTTCGGCGAAGGTCACCACGCCGTCCGGCGACTGGTAGAGCTCGTTGCGGAGCCCACCCGGATTGACCACGCCGATCTCCGCTCCGCCGCGTTCCGCCGAGCCGAGGCTCGAGCGAAGGGAGTCGGCCACGAGGTTGCCGAGGGTCGACTCCGACGTCCGGTCATCGCGGGATGTTCCGGTGAACGCCGTCGTGATGTCGGCGGTCACCGAGCCGACCGGCCGGTTGCCGATGACGGCAGCCTCGGCGAGTGCGCTGTCCACGATGCTCTTGACCTCGGCGACGCGGGGGAACGCGGCGACGAGCGACGCGTCGGTGTCCGTGGTCCGCGCGACGTTCTGCGCGGTGTAGGCCTGGACATCCCCGGTCACGTCGTCGACGGTCAGGGTGATCTGACCGACGAACTCACCGTAGGAACCGGTCTGCAGGATGGGGCGTGTCTTTCCCTCATCGCCCGGAACCGGGCCGTCCCAGGCGTACTGCTTGTGGGTGTGGCCGGTGAAGATTGCGTCCACCAGGGGCGAGGTCTCCGTGACAATCGACGCGAATGCCCCGCCGGCAGCGATCTCCTGCTCGATGGTGGCACCCTCTACTGCGCCGTCTGTTGCGCCGTCGTGGTATTCGGCGACGATGACGTCGGCGAGGTCCTGCGCCTCGATTTCCTTGGCCACGCGGTTGACTGCCTCCACGGGATCCCCGAAGTCGACCCCGGCAATGCCTCCCGGGCTCACGAGTGCTGCCGTCTCCTCCGTCACGACACCGATCACTGCGACGTCGATACCGCTGACGTTGATGATCGAGTATTCCTCGAGCGCCGGATCGACTGTTACCTTGGCGTAGACGTTGGCGCCGAGGTACGGGAAGTCCGCGAGGTCAGCCACGCGGCCCGACAGGTCCTCCGTGCCGGCGTCGAACTCGTGGTTGCCCACAGCCGAAGCGCGCAGCTCAAGCGCGTTCAGCACCTCGAGGGTCGGTGTGTCCTGCTGCAGCGAGGACGGGAAAAGGGAGGCCCCGATGTTGTCGCCGGCTGACAGGAAGGCCGAGTCGCCCTCCGCAAAGGCCGCCTTCAGCTTCTCGACCGTTCCGGCGAACCGCACCGTATTGGTGTCGATGCGGCCGTGAAAATCATTGATGTTGAGGAGGTTCAGTTCACTCGTGGTGTCCGCCGGCGCAGTGTCGAGCCCCACGATCACCGGATCGTGGTCGCTCGCGCGGTACGGATCGGCCATGTAGTAGTCGGTGACGTTGGTGTTGTGCCTGCTGTATTCGAGGGCCACCGACTCCGCCGAGTTGATGTTCCAGGTGTCCACCCCCGAGACAGTCGCATCGGCAGCGGGCGAGGCGAGTACATGGTCGAGCGAGCCGCTGAGGCCGGAGAAGACGTAGGAGTGCTTGTCCGTTCCCGTGCCCTGGTTGAGGTAGCCGGCTTCGTAGAGCACCTGCATCGGATCCTCGGCCGAATAGGAGTTGAAGTCGCCGGTAAGGAACACCTTCTCCGTTCCGGCCTCGATCTTTATCCGGTCGGCGAAGGCGGCGAGCGCCGTCGCCTGCTGCACGCGGGCCGCATTCCAGCCGCCCTGGCCGTCGCCGTTGTCAGCATTGGGGCCCGAGCTGGCAGGAGAACCCTTCGACTTGAAGTGGTTGACGATCGCGAGGAACGTGGTGTCCACGGCGCCGCCGACCGGCCGGAAGGCCTGCGCGAGGGGTTTGCGGGCATTCGAGAACGCGACGTCGTCGTCGAGGATCACCGAATCGCCGACGGGCTCCGCCGCGGTCTTCTTGTAGATGAGGGCCGTGCGGATCACGTCCTCGTTCTCCAGGGCGGGGACTATCGCGGGTGATCGGACGTAATCCCAGACGCCGGGGCTGCGCTCGTTCAGGGCCTCGGTGAGGGTGGCCAGGGCGCTGTCGCGGTCCTTGCCGAACTTGGCCGAGTTCTCGATCTCCATGAGGGTGACGACATCGGCGTCCAGTTCGGTGATCGCGGCGACAATTTTTGCCTCCTGGCGCTCGAAACTTTCCGCAGTGGCCGCGCCGCGGGCATCGCAGCCGCCGCGGACGGTGAGCGGGTTGCCCTGGCGGTCATTGTGGTACGTGCAACCGGCCAACTGCTCTCCGGTGGTCGAGAAGTAGTTGAGCACATTGAAGGAGGCCAGTTTGAGGTCCCCTCCGACGTTCTCGGGAGCTGCGGGCCTGCTGCCGGAAAAGGTGACCGGCTGGACGGCTGCCGCGTTGGCTGCGGTCAGCTCCGTCACCGGCTGAAATTTCCAGGCGCTGAACCGGTAATCAAGAACCACGGGTGCCACGAAAGCTGCGGCGTACCCGTTGCGGACCGGCTGGTCCTGGGTGAGGTATGGAAGCACCTGGCCCTGGTTGGCGGCGGCGAGGAAATTCGTGGAGGCGCCGTCGTCGAGCTTGATGCCGCGGGCGGCATTGTCGGCTATGACCGCGGCGTTCTCGGCGGTTCCCGGAGGCGCAACCTCGGTGGGCTGCAGCAACGGGGCGGTGCCGGAGGCCAGGCCGATTTCGCCGTACTGGTTGAGGCTGTAGTTGTCAGCGACGGTGAAAGTGCCGGCGGGCTGGAGGAGCATACCCTCCATGGCTTCGCGTGCCGCCTCGCTCGTGGGCACGGGGATTCCGGTTGCCTTGACCTCTTCGGCAGGCTCGGCAACCTTCGTGGCACCACCGGTCGCGACGGTGAGCTGGGTCATTCCGAAGTTCTCACCAACCATGCCGGTGACCTCGACGTAGTCGCCGATGGCGACGGTGCCGACCGTGGGAGGTGAATAGATGAATAGCGCCTCGGAAGCGACCTGGTCCTCGGTGGCGCCGGTTCCGGCGGTCTGGAGGAAATACCCGTCGAACCCGCCGGTGGGATACGCGGCCGTGACCTTGCCGCGCGTCGTGACCGTTCGGCCGGCCAACGGGGAAGCTGCTCCTTCGCCCTGGATCTCACGGATCGGTACCACCGGTCCCGGGACGGGAGGTGTCTCAGGCTCGGGCGGAGGAGGCAGTTCACCCGCGGTGCCCGAGGCATTCGTCGGAGTGACGGTGGCTGAAAGCGTGAAGTCCGCCGAATTGTCGTCGGTGTCGACGAAAGCCGTGCGGTTCAGGGATTTCTGGTTGGACGTACCGCCGGGCCCGAGGGCTGGAGCGGTTTCGAAGCTCGTGGAGTCATAGCCGAGGAGGTCAACGACGCCCGGATGACCAGCGGTGGGACCGGCGGGCAGAATGCCGACGTTCGCGCTCCGGTCCGAGAGGATCAGTACTCCGCCACCGGCGCCCCAGGAGGTTCCCATGGACGCGTCGGGTGCCGGCAGGGGCTGGGCCGTGGACGTGGAAACGTTCGAATTGCCCTGGATCAGGTAATACCCCTTGGCGGCGATGCTGCCGCTGAGCTGGACCAGGCCGGTTGGGGTGGTGGTTCCACCGGCGGACCGGTACTGCAGGGACCACCCCTCCAGGTTCACCGCAGCATCGGTGGGGTTGTACAACTCCACGAACTTGTTCTTGAAGGGAGCGCCGGCGCTTCCTCCGTTGACATAGGCCTCGTTGATGATGACGCCGGAGCCGGCAATTGCCGTCCCGGATAGTTCCCCGGCAACTGAGGTTTCCCCTTCGATTGCCGGGAGTGCTGTTGCCGGTGAAGCCAGCAGGCCTACCGACAGCGCCGCACAGAGCGCGCCCTTCACTGATGAATTGATCATCCGCTGTATTTCTCCTTGGACCTGGCTCATTCCAGCCGCGAGTGGTGCTTGATCAGTTGCGGAACATCCGGAGTCCGAACATGGAGCACACCGTATGTGACGCATGTGACTTTTCTTCCCCCGGGCAGAAGCAAACCAGACAATCATGAACAGCGGGTTACCGACACGGGTGAAGCCTGGTGTTTTGTGGGAGCCATGTGAGGAAGCTGTTTAAAAGCAGCTAGCCCCGGCGGAACCGGGGCTAGCTGCGGGGGCGGAAGGTAAGAGATTCGAACTCTTGGTACGGGGTTACCGCACACTGGTTTTCAAGACCAGCTCCATCGGCCGCTCGGACAACCTTCCCGGAAGTAGTGTTTCATGGTTGAACCTGTTGGGCCAAAATCTCCGAGCGTAAGGAATTGCCCATGTTGGCGGTCGTCATCAGCAAGTCCGGCGGACCCGAAGTCCTCCACCCCACCGAGGTGGCGGCACCTGTACCGAGGGAGGGCGAGGTGCTGATCGACGTCGTCGCCGCTGGGCTGAACCGCGCGGACGTGCAGCAGCGGCTCGGCGTCTACCCGCCTCCGAAGGGGGCGTCGGAGTACCCCGGCCTTGAAGTGTCCGGACGGATAGTCGACCCGAACGGCTCCCGCTTCGCGCCGGGGGCTGCCGTGGTGGCGCTCCTGTCCGGCGGAGGTTATGCCGAGCAGGTCGCGGTGCCGGCGGGCCAGGTTCTCGAGGCGCCGGCGGGAATCGACCTCGTCGAGGCCGCTGCCCTGCCCGAGACCGCGGCCACCGTCTATTCCAACCTCTTCCTGACGGCCGATCTCGAAGAAGGTGAAACGGTCCTCATTCACGGTGCTTCCGGGGGCATCGGGAGCATGGCGATCCAGCTCGCGCTCGCCTTCGGCGCCGTCCCGCTCGTCACGGCAGGCTCACAGGACAAGCTGCGGTTCGCGGAATTGCTCGGCGCCCGCACGCTGATCAACTACCGCGAGCAGGATTTCGTCGAGGAAGTGCGGAGGGCCACCGCCGGCGCCGGCGTCGACGTGATCCTGGACGTCGTCGGTGCCAAATACCTTGGACGGAACGTCGACGCACTGGCCGTTCGCGGGCGCCTCATCGTCATCGGGCTCCAGGGCGGGGCAAAAGCCGAACTGAACCTCGGAACCCTCATGGCGAAGCGTGCAAGCATCACCGGTACCACGCTGCGTTCACGTCCGTCCGCCGAGAAGTCCGCCATCATGGCGGCGGTGGGCCGCGAGGTGTGGCCCCTCGTTGCCGCGGGGCACGTGCGAACTGCGGTCAACCGCAGCTTTCCGCTTCGCGAGGCCGCGGCGGCGCACGCCTATTTCGACTCGGGCGAGCATACGGGCAAGATCCTGCTCACGGTGGACCGCGACTGACGGACGGGAGGGTTCCGGTGGTGCGACTGCTGTGAAAGTGTTGAAGGATCAGCAACAGGACCAACCCAGGAGGCACATCATGACCGGCAACAACGACGGCGAGAAGGACACGGGCCTGGCCCAGGCCGCAGACAGCTTCACCGAGAACCTCGCCGACCAGATTCCCGACGGCGTGGACAACGGCCCGCGGGACACCGCCGACGAGACCGAGGATCCCCGCACCTCCACGCATGCGAGCCTGAGCGAAGGATCAAACGCGAACGACGACGACGCGGCGGGTCGCTGACCGCCGCGTCCGCTCCTGGGTGGTGTACCTAAATTGCCGCCTTCGACGGCAGGAAGCCCGAATAACCGGCGTGTCGGGCGCCGACACGCCCCTTGGGCCGTCGATGGCGTGAAAAGTGATGCGTCAACTCGGGTGGAGACATCCACGACGACGCCGCCCGGCGCGCCGTTCCTACCGTTGAGCGATTCAGCGCTGCCGCGGTGCTAGTCGTGTGACGCAGGCCTCTTGAGGTTGCTACCTTCGTGTGGTTAACCCACTCGTCTCCGAGGAGCATCATGAGTCATCCCAACGGGTCCCACCAGCACGCGGACGTGCTGGTCTCCGACCCGGATCTGCCGCCCACCGCCGTCGATCCGCAGGCGGCCGAAGAAGAAGAACGCCGCTGGACGCCTGCGAAGATTGCGATCTGGGTGGGAATCGCCCTGCTCGGCGGTTTCTCCTGGACCATGCTCGCCCTGGTGCGCGGCGAAACCGTCAACGCCATCTGGTTCGTCTTCGCCGCCGTCTGCACCTACCTCATCGCCTACCGCTTCTACTCCAAGCTGATCGAGCGCAAGCTCCTGAAGCCGGACGACCGCCGGGCCACGCCGGCCGAGTACAAGGCCGACGGCAAGGACTATGCGGCGACTGACCGACGCGTCCTGTACGGGCACCACTTCGCTGCCATCGCCGGTGCCGGCCCGCTCGTCGGACCCGTGCTGGCCGCCCAGATGGGCTACCTGCCGGGCACGCTCTGGATCATCATCGGCGTGATCCTTGCCGGCGCGGTGCAGGACTACCTGGTGATGTTCTTCTCCATGCGGCGCGGAGGCCGCTCCCTGGGCCAGATGGCACGGGAGGAGCTGGGTGTGATCGGCGGCACCGCAGCGCTGATCGCCACCCTCGCCATCATGATCATCATCGTCGCGATCCTCGCACTCGTGGTCGTCAACGCACTGGGCGAGAGCCCGTGGGGCGTCTTCTCCGTCGCCATGACCATTCCCATCGCCCTCTTCATGGGCGTCTACCTGCGCTACCTGCGGCCAGGCAAAGTCACCGAGGTATCGCTCATCGGGTTCGTCCTGCTGATGCTCGCCATCGTCGGCGGCGGCTGGATCTCCGAGACCACGTGGGGCGTCGAGATCTTCACCCTCGACCGCATCACCATTGCCTGGGGCATCATCATCTACGGCTTCATCGCCGCTGTGCTCCCCGTCTGGCTGCTCCTCGCACCACGCGACTACCTGTCGACCTTCATGAAAATCGGCACCATCGGAATGCTGGCCGTCGCCATCATCATCACCCGGCCGGAAATCACGACGCCGGCAGTGACCGAGTTCGCGAGCACCGGCGCCGGCCCCGTGGTCCCCGGCTCGCTCTTTCCCTTCCTCTTCGTCACCATCGCCTGCGGCGCCCTTTCGGGCTTCCACGCGCTGATCGCCTCCGGAACAACACCGAAGATGATCGAGAAGGAACGCCAGACCCGCTTCATCGGCTACGGCGGCATGCTCATGGAGTCCTTCGTCGCGATCATGGCGCTCGTCGCTGCACTCTCAATCGACCGCGGCATCTACTTCGCCATGAACTCCTCGGCTGCTGCCACGGGCGGAACCATCGAGGGTGCCGTCGCCTTCGTCAACGGACTCGGCCTCACGGGCGTGAACCTCACCTCAGAAGCACTGAGCCAGCTCGCCGCCAACGTGGGTGAGGAGTCCGTGGTGTCACGCACCGGCGGAGCCCCCACACTGGCTGTCGGTATCGCCCAGATCATGCAGGCGCTGATCGGCGGCTCCGGAATGATGGCTTTCTGGTACCACTTCGCCATCATGTTCGAGGCGCTGTTCATCCTCACCGCGGTCGACGCCGGAACCCGCGTGGCGCGGTTCATGCTTCAGGACAGCATCGGCAACTTCGTGCCCCGTTTCCGCGACACGTCGTGGCGGACCGGAGCCTGGCTCTGCACGGCGATCATGGTGGCCGGCTGGGGTGCCATCCTGATCATGGGCGTCACTGATCCACTCGGCGGGATCAACACCCTGTTCCCGCTGTTCGGTATCGCGAACCAGCTGCTTGCCGCCATTGCGCTCGCGGTCTGCATGGCGATCTGCGCCAAGCGGGGCGTGTTCAAGTACCTGTGGATCCCGGCGCTGCCCCTCGCGTTCGCCGCAGTGGTGACCATCTCGGCATCGTTCCTGAAGATCTTCTCGCCCGTTCCCAACATCGGTTACTGGGCCCAGCACAACGCCTTCAAGGGCGCACTGGAAGCCGGGGAGGAGAGCTTCGGCTCGGCGCAGAGCGTGGCCGCCATGGAGGCAGTGGTCCGGAATACCTTCGTCCAGGGCACGCTGTCGATCGTGTTCGTAGTGCTGTCCATCATCGTGATCGCCACGGCCGTCATCGCCACCATCAAAGCGGTGCGGCAGGGCGGTGGAACCAATACGGAGGACACTCCGGTTGCGTCGCGGACCTACGCTCCCGCAGGTCTGATCACGACACCGGCCGAGAAGGAGCTCGAAGCGCAGTGGCGTGTGCTCGATTCCGACAAGCGGCCGGTCAGGTCCGGCCACTGATGAGCATCAACCTGGCCCTCGGGAGGGCGCGTGAGGCCGCCCGCGGTATCGCGTGGCTGTTCAAGGGAGTGATGGGTGAGAACGCCTACCAGGCGTACCTCGACCATCACGCAGGAACCCATGACGCTGAGCCACCGATGACCGAGCGGGAGTTCTGGCGGGACAAGACGGACCGGCAGGACGCAAATCCCGAAGGGCGTTGCTGCTAGCAGTCTTTCAAAAACGATGCCCGGCTGGGCTGCCCTTACCGGGGCGGCGCGGCCGGGCTTCGTCGTCGTAACCGGCCCCGGCCCAACCGTGTGGCTCCCCAATCGTGAGAATATAGGCCCATGACTGAACAGCAGCCCGACGACGGCGGCAAGGCCGCACCCCTCGCCGAACTCGTCGACAAGCCGGCCAAGGTCATGCGGATCGGCACCATGCTGAAGCAACTGCTCGAGGAAGTTCGATCGTCGCCGCTGGACGACGCCGGGCGCAGCCGCCTCGCCTCCATCCACGAACGCTCGGTGAAGGAGCTCGAGGACGGACTCGCTCCCGAACTCGTCGAGGAACTGCACCGCATCCACTTGCCGTTCGATGACGACGCGGCTCCCACCGACGCCGAGCTGAGGGTGGCGCAGGCCCAGCTGGTCGGCTGGCTCGAGGGGCTCTTCCACGGCATTCAGACCGCCCTGGCCGCCCAGCACATGGCGAACCAGCAGCTCGCCACACGCCTGCAGCTGCGCCAGCTGCCGCCGGGTACTCAGATCGCGCCGGGCGTCGTGATCGGCGAGGACGGCGAACCCAGGCGCGTCCAGGGTGCGCCGAACGCGTCCCTCGCGCCCGAGGATCCGCACGGTCCCGGCCAGTACCTCTAGCAACCGGTGGCTTTTTTCGCTGCGGCCCGGCAGGGGCGCAAGGACGACGTCGAGCTGGGCAACGGCGTCTGGCGGCGCGCGCACGACCGCTTCCGGCGCGGGCTGGACCGCTACCACCAGATCCTCGAGGGCACCGAGGACGACGACGTCTACAGCGAGCTCGTCCAGATCGCCAACCAGCTGGGGGAGATGCTGCCGCGGGTCCGGGAGGTCTGTGTGGAGGCGCAGCGGCGCTCGCCCAGCAGCGGGCTCGACATCCCCGGCGCCTTGGTCCAGGTGCACCGGGCGCTTTCCAAGGCAGGCAATACGCTCGCGACGACGGCGGAAGCCGCAGCGATGACCCGACTCGACGGCGAGCGCTGGGGAGTGGCGTCCGCCGGGCTCGGCAACGTACGCCGGCGGGCCGAACTGGTGGCAGAGGACGTGGCCGAGGCGGAGCGCCAGCTTCAGGTGTGAGGCTTTTTTTGCGGCTTTTTCGCGGGACGGCGAAATAATTCCGGCACCGAGCCGGTTGCCCCCTTCATGACTACATCGCCAAATCTTCTGACCGCATCTTCGAACCTCACCTTCAATGACGGCCGCACCATCCCCCAGCTGGGATATGGGGTCTGGCAGGTCGAGGACAAGGTCGCCGAGGACGTCGTCGGCAAGGCGTTCACCGTGGGATACCGCCACATCGATACCGCGAAGATCTACGGCAACGAGGCTGGAGTAGGCCGCGCGATCGCGTCGTCGGGCCTCGATCGGGATGAAATGTTCATCACCACCAAGCTGTGGAACGCCGACCAGGGGTATGAAAGCACCCTGAAGGCCTTCGAGGAGTCGATGGAACGCCTCGGCCTCGAAACCCTCGACCTGTACCTGATCCACTGGCTGCAGCCGAAGCAGAACAAGTACGTCGACACGTGGAAAGCGCTGGTCGAGCTCCAGAAGCAGGGCCGCGTCAGGAGCATCGGCGTCTCCAACTTCACCGTCGACGCGCTGCAGGAAATCATCGACGCCACGGGAGTTGTTCCTGCCATCAACCAGGTGGAAACCCACCCCTACCTGAACCAGGCCGAGCTCCGGGCGTTCGAGGAGAGCAAGGGAATCCTCCACGAGTCGTGGTCACCCCTCGGCTCCGGCAAGGGACTGCTCGATGACCCGACACTGCAGGACATCGCCGCCAAGCGGAACGCCACGCCTGCGCAGGTGGTCCTCGCCTGGCACCTCGCCCTCGGCAACGTGGTCATTCCCAAGTCGGTGACCGAGTCCCGCATTCGTGAGAACTTCGAGGCGCTGAACGTCACCCTCGAGGACGGCGACGTCGAGGCGATCAACGCACTCGACAAGGGCGCCGAGGGCCGTATCGGCGCTGATCCGGCGTCGGCAGACTTCGCCTAAGCGGCGGGTCTCCTGAGCAGCACCCCGTTACCTTTTTAGTAGCCTCGAATTGAGTAAGACTTGGGGTTGCTGGCCTGTCGGTCGCGGCATGATTTACTCCCCCTGTTATCGATGATCCGGGGGGTGCTGTCACCGGGATTCGATAGGCGCCAGGGATATCGCTAATAGGGGCCGGGTAAGGACGGGAAACTGCCGTCGAGATCGGCCGTAACGTG
>NZ_KI914832.1:17723-20546 GCF_000520535.1 Arthrobacter sp. H41 | reverse complement strand
CGACACCGCCGGCAATGGCCGCCTTGCCTCTAATTGATCGGCGAGGGTGGTCGTTCGTCGCCAAGCACGGCGAGGGTATTGTCTGCTGCGAGCATTGCCATGGCGGTACGGGTCTCGACGGTGGCGGAGCCGAGGTGTGGGACGAGCACAACGTTCTCGAGCTCGAGCAGTCCGGGGTGCACTCGGGGCTCGTTTTCAAAAACGTCGAGCCCGGCGCCACTGATCTGTCCCTCGCGAAGGGCAGAAGCGAGGGCTGCTTCGTCGATGATGGGCCCGCGGGCGGTGTTGATGAGGTAGGCCGAATCCTTCATGGCCGCGAGTTGTTCGGCGCCGATCAGGTGGTGGGTGGCAGGCCCGTAGGGGCAGTGCAGGGAGACGATGTCGGAGACGGTCAGCAGCTCGTCGAGGTCGACGCGCCGGGCACCCAGCTCTGCGGCGATCCCGGGATCGATTTCACTGCGCGACTGGTAGATGATTTCCATGCCGAAGGCTTTGGCCCGGCGTGCGGTGGCCTGGCCGATGCCGCCCATGCCTACGATGCCGAGGGTCTTGCCGTGCAGGCTGTTGCCGAGCAGGAAGAACATGCCCCACTTCCATGGCTGGCCGGAGCGGATGAGCCGTTCCCCCTCGCCGAGCCGGCGGGTCGCCATGAGGATCAGGCCGAGCGCGATGTCGGCTGTGGCGTCCGTGAGTACGTCAGGGGTGTTGGTGGCCACGATGCCTCGTTCGGTGCAGGCCGGCACGTCGATGTTGTCATAGCCGACAGCGACGTTCGCGACCACTTTGAGCTGCGGGCCGGCGGCGTCGAGCAGCTCGGAGTCGATGCGTTCTGTGAGCAGGCTCACCACGGCGTCGGCGCCGGCTACCCGGCGCAGGAGCTCCTCCCGGCCAATCGACTCCGGACTCTGCCAGGCGTCGACCTCGTGCTCGGCGCGAAGCTTATCGATAGCGGCGTCGGGTACACGTCCCGTGACGACGACCCGGCTCATGCCGTCTCGATCCACTTGCGCAGGCGGCCGAGGCCGTCGCGGATGTCAGCGACGTCGATGCCCGAGTAGGCGAGCCGGATGTACTGCCGCTCTTCGCCGGGCTGGCGGCGTCCGAAGTGCTCACGTGTGCAGAAGGAGACGCCGGTCTCGTGCAGGGCTGCGGAGGCGAAATCGCCGACTGCCGTGTACCCCATGCGCTGCATGGCCTCGGTGACGTCGGGGAAGAGGTAGAACGTCGACTTCGGCACGGCGACCTGCATGCCGGAGATGTGGTTCACGAGTTCGCATGCGGCATCCCGTCGCTCGCGCAGGATGTCGAGCATCTGCTGTACGGGTTCCTGGGTGCCACGGAGCGCTTCGATGCCGGCCCATTGCACGTAGTGCGTGGTGCACGACTCATCGTTGGTGTTGAGTGTGCTGAGCACCTTGGCGATCTCGATCGGGGCGACGGCGCAGCCGAGGCGTGATCCGGTCATGGCGAACTTCTTGCTGAACGTGTAGAGGATCACGGTGCGCTCCGCCATGCCGGGAAGCGAGGCGATGGAGCTGGAGACACCCTCATAGCGCGTCTCGAAGTACGCCTCATCGGAGAGTACCCAGAGGTCGTGCTCCTGGGCGAGCTGTGCGATAGCCTCCCGCTCGGCCGACGTCGACTCAGCCGAGATGGGGTTCTGCAGGTCGTTGTAGATGATTGCGACAGTATTCGGGTTGATCGATGCGCGCACCTGGTCGAGATCGATCGCGAAGCCCTCGCTCGTGGGCAGGTAGCGGTAAGGCACCGCTGTGCCACCGAGGTACTCGATCTGCGATTCGTAGATCGGGAAGCCGGGGTTGGGATAGAGCACTTCCTGGCCGGGGTTCATGACCGCCTGCAGGAATTTCGTGATCACGGGCTTGCCGCCCGTCATCACGACCACGTTGTCAGGGGTGAACTCAATACCCCGGCGGGCCCCAAGGTCGTCGGCGAGCGCCTCGCGCAACTGCGGGATGCCGGGGCCCGGGCAATAGCCCGTATTGCCGTCGGCGATGGCCCGGTTCATGGCTTCGACGATATGTGGTGCCGTCGGGATGTTGATGTCGCCGAGATGGAAGGGGTACACGAGGTTCCCCTTCGCCTTCCAGGCGGCCGCGGCTTGGGCGACGCTGAAGGCGGTTTCGGTGCCCAGACGTTCGAGCCGGTTAGCGAGTTGCTGCATGCTGTTCCACTCCTCATCGAGATTGTGATCGATCTTCTTCGGTAATCATTGCTGCTTTTGCGTCATGGCGGCAGTTAGGCAGGGTTGACTGGTGCCTTTCCAAGGCCCACGGCATGCCTTGCCATTGCTGCTCAGCACTCCACGACGTTGACGGCTAGCCCACCCATGGCCGTCTCCTTGTACTTGGAGCTCATGTCCTTGCCTGTTTCCCGCATGGTGATGATGACCTCGTCGAGGGACACCCGGTGTACGCCGTCGCCCCAAAGCGCCATTTTGGCGGCGTTGATCGCTTTCGCCGCGGCGATGGCGTTTCGTTCAATGCAGGGCACCTGAACGAGACCACCGATGGGATCGCAGGTCAGACCAAGATTGTGTTCCATCGCGATTTCGGCCGCGTTCTCAACCTGCGACGGGCTGCCGCCCATCACTTCGGCCAAGCCGGCGGCAGCCATGGACGATGCAGAGCCCACTTCGCCCTGGCAGCCCATTTCCGCGCCCGAGATCGAGGCTTGTTCCTTGTAGAGGACTCCGACAGCACCGGCGGTCAGAAGGAACTTGACCACCACGTCGTCGCGATCCTGCTGGTTGGCGTCCTGCATGCCGGGCGCGAAATGCAGGGCGTAGTACAGCACGGCGGG
>NZ_KI914832.1:16006-17623 GCF_000520535.1 Arthrobacter sp. H41 | reverse complement strand
GCCGCCGCTCCGTTGGTCGGCGCGGTGACCACTCTGCCCCCGGATGCGTTTTCCTCGTTGACGGCAAGAGCGATCAGGTTTACCCATTCCTGCCAGTACTTAGGGTCGCGGTCCTTGTCTTCCTTCAGCAGGCGATCATGCCAGTCGGGGGCGCGACGACGAACCTTGAGCCCGCCGGGTAGCAGTCCTTCGCGGGTGAGGCTGACCTCTGCACAGCTTTCCATGACCGAGTAGATGTGGAGTAGGCCCTGCCGGATTTCCTCCTCCGTGCGGCTGTCCTTTTCGTTGGTCAGCATCACATCGCTGATACCGAGGGAGGTTCGACGGCAGTGTTCCAGCAGCTTTGCAGCGGTGCGGAACGGTAGCGGAAGCTCCTTTTTTGAGGTTTCGAGTTCCTGTTGGGCGGCGTCCTCCTCACCGTCCCGCACGATGAAACCTCCGCCGACCGAAAAAAAAGTAGCCGTATGGAGGACCTGCTCGGCCGCGCCGTAGACGGTGAATGTCATGCCGTTGGTGTGCCGCGGCAGGATCGTCAGTGGACGCAGGACCATGTCCTTGACCCCGTAGGGCAAGGACACGCTTTGACCAAGCTGCAGGATGCCGGTGCTGGCGATGGTTGCCAGCCGCTCCTCCACCTCCTCGGGCTGGATCAGCTCCGGGTGGAAACCTTCAAGACCGAGAAGGATCGCCGTCATGGTTCCGTGCCCGTGCCCTGTCGCAGCGAGGGACCCGTAAAGGTCGACTCGCAGTGATTCCACATCAGCAAGGATGCCGGAGGCCTTCAGCTCTTCGCTGAACACCGCGGCTGCCCGCATCGGTCCGACGGTGTGCGAGCTCGAAGGTCCTATCCCGATGGAAAAGAGGTCGAAAACTCCTACAGCCATGTTGTAGTTCCTTCGTGTCTTGGTGGAGAAGGCGCACCGCTGAAGCCCATCGCCTCTCTCCGGTCGTGTCCACGGTTTCCGGGTTCAGTCCTTCAAAGCCCGGGACCACTGCCTTGTCCGAGCCGTGGCCCCGCCCGGTGGCACCGAGCGATCCGAACAGCTCAGCCCGAACCCGGGTGGTTGAGCTCAGCAGCCCGCCGCCTTCGGGTCCGTCGGCGAACAGCTTTGCCGCCCGCATCGGGGCCACCGTGTGTGACGACGAGGACCCGATGCCAACGGAAAAGAGATCCAGGACGCCAAGCGCCATCAGGGGACCTTCGGCGAGGCGTACTCGCGCATTGCATCGAGGAGCCACCGGCCCAGGAAGTCCGCGAAGGAGGCGCGGGGGAAGAGCCGGAAGCTTTCCTCCCCGGTCTTCTCAAGGACCACCGGGATGTTGCCCACCTCGGTGTTCAGGGCTGTTCCCGGAGTGAAGCTGCGGGGGTGCAGGTCCAGGGAGCAGCCCTTTTCCAGGACGGCACGGGCCCGGGCGCCGGAGAGTTCGAACGTGGTGCGGTTCGCGGACAGGTCCACCACCTGACCCGGGGCCCCACCGAGGGCTGCGGTGAGGGAACCGATGAAGCTGCCGCCGAGCGAGTCGTGGGTCTCCTCAGGCGCCACCACCAGAAACTCCGACGGCCCTAGCCAAAGGACGCTGACGCCGTCGGCGCCGCCCACCTCACCACAGCGGGCC
>NZ_KI914832.1:14174-15906 GCF_000520535.1 Arthrobacter sp. H41 | reverse complement strand
CCACGGCGGCGATCCGTAGGCCTTCCTCGGAACGGGGGTCTACGCGGATGCCCGCCATGGTCCGGAACGGGATCTCGTTAAGGACCACTGTTCCTTGGATAGAGCCGGCTTCCAGGACCGCGGTCAGGTGGGAGGCGGGGCTGCGGCGAATGTCCCGGAGTCCATTGATGCCATCGAGTGCTGCTGTGTTAGCCATCCTTGCGGGTCCCTTCAGGGTCAAAAAGTACGGTTTCGGCGACCACAACATCAACCAGCTGGTTCCCGGCGGCGGCAACAAGGGTCTCGCCGATCCGGTTGCGGCCATTTTTGATCAGCGCCAGCGCGAAGGACCGGCCCAGTGCGGCGCTGTGGTAACTCGACGTCACGAAGCCCTCCATGGGGACCGGGCCGTAGGCGGGAGTTGTCGGAATGCCCTTCTCCACGAGCTGGGTGCCTTCCGGCAGCCGTAACGAGCCATCTACGGGAAGGACGCTGACCAGGTGCTTGCGGTCCTCGCGCCGGGCGTCGGCCCGGGCATAGGAGCGCTTCCCGATGAAGTCCTTGGCCTTGGACACCACCCATTCCATGCCCGCGTCCTGCGGGGTCACGGTGCCGTCGGTGTCCTGGCCAACGATCGGGTAGCCCTTCTCGGCGCGGAGCACGTGCATGGTTTCGGTGCCGTACGGGGTGATGCTGAATTCAGCCCCCGCGGCTGCCACGGCTTCCCAGGTGTTCAGCCCGTACCAGGACGGGACGTTGATCTCGTAGGCCAGTTCGCCGGAGAAGGAGATCCGGCAAACCCGGGCCTGCACGCCGGAGGCGAGGGTGGTCTCCCTGAAGGTCATGAACGGAAACGCTCCGGCCTCAAGTCCGCCGTCCGCGGCCAGATCCGGTGCCAACTTCGCCAGCACCGCACGGGATTTCGGTCCGACGACGGCGATGGTGGTCCACTGCTCAGTCACGGAGGTGCAATGCACGTCCAAGTCCGGCCATTCGGTCTGCAACCATTCCTCGAGCCAGTCGAGCACCTTCGCGGCCCCGCCGGTGGTGGTGGTCATGAAGTAGCGCTCGTCATCGAGACGGAGGGTTACGCCGTCGTCGAAGATCATTCCGTCCGCCATGCACATGACGCCGTAGCGGGCAGAACCCGGGGCGAGCTTCTTGAAGGCGTTGGTGTAGATCCGGTTGAGGAACTCACCGGCGTCCTCGCCGCGGATTTCGATCTTTCCGAGGGTGGTGGCGTCCATGAAGCCGACGGAGTCGCGGACGGCCGCGCACTCGCGCAGCACGGCTGCGTCCATGTCCTCGCCGGCGTGTGGGTAGTACCAGGGACGCTTCCACTGTCCCACGTCCTCGAACAGGGCACCCTTGGCCTCGTGCCACGGGTGGATGGACGTCTTGCGAGCGGGGTCGAACAGTTCGCCGCGCTGGCGGCCGGCCAGGGCCGCGAAGGCCACGGGGGTGAACGGTGCCCGGTAGGTGGTGGTGCCGATGTCGCCAATGCCGCGGGTCGCTTCACCGGCGGTGCGAAGTGCGGCGGCGATGACGCCGATCGCGTTGACGCCGGAGGTTTTGCCCTGGTCGTTGGCGGTGCTGATGGAGGTGTAGCGCTTGATGTGTTCCACGGAGCGCATGCCGGCGCCGGTGGAGCGAAGGACATCGGCCACGGACTGGTCGCGCTGGAAGTCCACGAAGTGGTGGTGCCATTCATCCGGCGTGCCGACCTGGCCCGGGACCAGCCACAGCTGGCGGG
>NZ_KI914832.1:13062-14074 GCF_000520535.1 Arthrobacter sp. H41 | reverse complement strand
CCCAGCCACAGCTGGCGGGTCGGGGCGGAGGACTTCGGCTCGCCGATGACGGACGGCTGCGTGGCGGACTCGAAGCCGGCGGCGGTGGCGGCAGATACGCCGGCGGAAATGCCTTCGGCCAGTACGTCCGCGAGTTCAAAGCTGCCGCGGCCGGAGCCAATGGTTTGCTGGTTCGGGACCACGGTGCTCGGCACGAAAGCGGCCAGCTCATCGTCCCAGCGCAGCTTGCCCTGCCGCTGGGAGTGGAGGTGCACCAGCGGGCTCCAGCCGCCGGAGACTGCCAGCAGGTCGCAGGCGATCTCTTCGACGCCGGAGGTGAGTTCGCCGTCGTCGTTGATGCTGCGGACGGTGACGGTGTTCAGGCGGCCGGTGCCGTTCGCAGCGGTATTGGCCACCGCGCTGCCGATCAGCACCCGGGTGCCGGCGCCGACGGCGGCGGCGGCCACCTTCGTGAGGCTCGGGCGGGCGTCGACGACGGCCGCCACCTCGACGCCGGAGGCGCGCAGGTCCGCGGCGAGGGCGTAGGCGCTGTCGTTGGTGGTGCTGATGACCACGCGGTGCCCGGCGGCGACGGCGTAGCGGTTGAGGTAGCTGCGGACGGCGGAGGCCAGCATGATCCCGGGGCGGTCGTTGTTCTCGAAGACCAAGGGGCGCTCGTGGGCGCCGGGTGCCAGCACCACCTGATTGGCACGCACGTGCCAAATACGCTGACGGGAGACGCCGGGTGCCGCCGGGCTGGACAAGTGGTCGGTGCGGTTCTGGACAGCGATGACGTAGTTGGCGTCGTAGGCACCGAAGGCGGTCGTGCGGTTCAGGACGGTGGACTCGGCACCGGAAACCAGTTCGGCTTCGACGTCCGCCGCCCATTCCAGGGCCGGCTTGCCTTCAATGATCTCGGCCAGGCCAGGAGCCGTGGACCCTGACAGGAGCGAGCCGCCCAACTCGGGCTGGTCGTCCATCAGGATCACCCGGGCGCCGGTGCGTACGGCCTCGCGAGCGGCGGCCAGGCCGG
>NZ_KI914832.1:0-12962 GCF_000520535.1 Arthrobacter sp. H41 | reverse complement strand
ATGACCAGGACGTCGGTGTGGACGTAGTTCTTGTCGTACTCGGCTCGGTCATCTTCCGGGTCCAGCTTGCCCAGTCCGTTGAGCAGCTCCGCCTTCAGGCCGTCCACCAGGGTGACGGTAGTGGCCGGGAGCATGGACTCGGCCACGTGGCCCGGGAACCGGGGTTCAATACGAACCAGCGCGTTGGATTCCTCCACGCCGGCAGACATGATGCCGCGGGCGCGGTCCTCGTACAGTGAGTTGCCGGCAGCGATGCGGCCGTTGGCGAGCAGGGCCGAGGCGAGGGTGTCGCCGGGATGGCCGGTGAATTCCTCACCGTCCACGGTGAAACGCCAAGAAATGGTGCGGTCGATGCGGCCGCCGGCGTCGAGGCGGGCGTTCTGGGAAGTCACGTGGTTGCTCCTTCCGGGGCGGTGGTGCTGGCGGGGGCTGTGCTTGTGGCAGTGCTGGTTGCAGCGATGCTGGGAGCCGCGGTTCCGGTGGTGGTGCTGTCCGGGGCGGTGCTGGCGGTGCCGGACTCAGGTGCCGGGGCGGCTTTGTCCGGACGGGCCGCACCCATGGGGTAGACAGCCTGGATCTCGTAGGTGACCGTGTCGCGGAGCATGTTGAACCACTGGCGGCAGCCGGTGCTGTGGAGCCAGCGTTCGGCGAAGGCGCCCTTGGTGTTGTCGCGGTAGAACAGGAACTCCGCCCATTGGCGGTCGTCCAGCTCTGCCGGATTTTCCGGGTAGGGCACGTGGGCCTGGCCCCCGTAGTGGAATTCGGTCTCGTCGCGGGAGCCGCAGTTGGGGCATGAGATGAGGAGCATGTCCGGACTCTCTTCTAGTGGGCCACGGCGGCTGCGCCGTGTTCGTCGATCAGGGCGCCGGTTTCGAACCGCTCCAGCGCAAACGGCTTGTTCAGTTCGTGCGGCGTTCCCATGGCGATGGTATGGGCAAAGGTGAGGCCCGCGGCCGGGGTGCCCTTGAAGCCGCNTTGAAGCCGCCGGTACCCCAGCCGCAATTGACGAACATGTTCTCCACCGGGGTCGTCCCCACGATCGGGGAGGCATCCAGGGTGGTGTCCACGATCCCACCCCAGGTCCGCAGCACATGTGCCCGGGCAAAGATCGGGAAAAGTTCGACGGCGGCCGCCATCTGATGCTCGATCACGTGGAAGGAACCCCGCTGGCCGTAACCGTTGTAGGAATCCACGCCCGCACCCATCACCAGTTCACCCTTATGGGCCTGGGAGACGTAGACGTGGACGTGGTTGGACATCACCACGGTCGGGTGGACGGGTTCGTGCAGTTCGGACACCAGTGCCTGCAGCGGGTGGGACTGAATGGGGAGCCGGAAACCGGCCATTTCGGCCAGCACGCTGCTGTGGCCGGCCGCACACAGGCCCACCTTTTCGGTGTTGATGGTGCCCCGGTTGGTCTTGACCCCCACCACTCGGTTTCCGTCCTTGAGGAAACCTGTGACTTCGCAGTTCTGAATGATGTCCACGCCCAGCTCGTCGCATTTGCGCGCGAAAGCCCAAGCCACATGGTCGTGCTTGGCGATCCCCGCACGGGGCTGGTAGGTGGCCCCCATGACCGGGTAGCGGATGTTGTCGCTGATGTTCAGAATTGGGCAAAGTTCCTTGACCTGCTGCGGATCGAGCCACTCGGCGTCCACGCCGTTGAGCTTGTTTGCTCCAACGCGCCGGATGCTTTCCCGGACATCGCCCAAGGTGTGGGCGAGGTTCATGACGCCGCGCTGGCTGAACAGGAAATCGTATTCGAGTTCCTCCGGCAGGATCTCCCAGAGCTTGAGGGCGTGCTCGTAGATGGCCGCGCTCTCGTCCCAGAGGTAGTTGGAGCGGATGATGGTGGTGTTCCGGGCCATGTTGCCGCCGGCGAGCCAGCCCTTTTCCAGGACGGCGATGTTGGTCATGCCGTGGTTCTTGGCCAGGAAGTAGGCGGTGGCAAGGCCGTGGCCGCCGCCGCCAACAATCACGGCGTCGTAGCTCTTCTTGGGGTCCGGGTTGTGCCAGAGGAATTCCGGGTGCTCCGGAAGCAGATCGGCCATCATGCCACCTCGGTCGCGTCGGAGGAGAGGTTGGGGTAGAGAGGGAACTTTCCGGCCAGGATTTCAACCCGCTGCCGGAGTTCCGCCACGGTCTCGTCGCTGAACTCGCGCTTGAGTGCTGCGGCGATAATGTCCGCGACCTCGGTGAATTCTGCCTTCCCGAATCCACGCGTGGCCAGTGCCGGCGTGCCGACACGAAGACCGGAAGAGACCATCGGCGGACGCGGGTCGAAGGGCACGGCATTGCGGTTGACCGTGATGCCGATCCGGTGCAGGCGGTCTTCGCCCTGCTGGCCATCCAGATCCGAATTGCGCAGGTCCACCAGGACCAGGTGCACGTCGGTGCCACCGCTGACTACGGTCACGCCGGACTCTGCAACATCGGCGGACAGCAGGCGTTCTGCGATGATGCGGGCACCTTCCAGGGTGCGTTCCTGGCGGTCGCGGAACGCCGGCTCAGCAGCGAGCTTGAACGCAACGGCCTTCGCGGCAATGACGTGTTCCAGCGGGCCACCCTGCTGTCCGGGGAACACCGCGGAGTTGACCTTCTTGGCGATGTCGGCGTCGTTGGTCAGGATCACACCTCCGCGCGGGCCGCCAAGGGTCTTGTGGGTGGTGCTCGTGACGATGTGGGCGTGAGGCACGGGGTTGGGGTGAAGCCCTGCGGCCACCAGGCCTGCGAAATGCGCCATGTCCACCATCAGGTAGGCACCTACCAGGTCCGCGATACGGCGGAACTCGGCGAAGTCCAGCTGCCGGGAGTAAGCGGACCAGCCGGCGACGATCAGCTTCGGCTTGTTCTCAATCGCCAGGCGCTCAACCTCGGCCATATCGATCAGTAGGTCTTCTTCACGCACCCCGTACGGGACAACCTTGTAGAGCTTGCCGGAAAAGTTGATGCGCATGCCGTGGGTAAGATGGCCGCCGTGCGCGAGATTCAGCCCCAGGAGGGTGTCACCGGGCTGGATAAGGGCGAACATCGCCGCTGCATTGGCCTGGGCGCCGGAGTGGGGCTGCACATTGGCGAACTCGGAACCGAAGAGTGACTTGAGGCGGTCGATGGCCAGCTGCTCGACCACGTCAACGTGTTCGCAGCCGCCGTAGTATCGCTTGCCGGGGTAGCCCTCGGCATACTTGTTGGTCAGCACAGATCCCTGGGCCTCCATGACGGCAGTCGGCGCGAAGTTTTCGGAGGCGATCATCTCCAGGGTGTCCTGCTGGCGCAGCAATTCCTGCTGTATAGCGGCGTGGACCAGTGGGTCGGTCTCTGCGAGCGAGCGGGTCAGTTCGTCGACCATCATGTCTCCTAATCTGCTATCTAATATCCTTGTAATATATTAGTTTTGTGATTCAAGTATGCTTTTGATATCGGCGGGTGTCAACAGATTCTCCGGTCGGCTTGGCCCGCGGAGCCAAGCGCCATGCAGCGGACAAAGGGCACTGAACGACTGAAGCGCAGCCCGGAAGGAATGCGCTTCAGTTTCCTGGTGGAGAAGGTCTGGCCTAGGCGGCGAAAAGAGCTTCGCGCACAGCGTGCTCAAAGCCGATGACGTGAATCCGCGCGAGCTCAGCGGCCTGGACCTCATCTCCGTCGATGATCGCACGGAGCAGGTCCACGTGCTCATCCACGTGGCGGGATAGATCGGGGAGGCGATCCAGGACCATGCACCAGATTCTTGTCGCGAGGTTGTCGTAACGAATCAGGACATCTTCTAGGTGGGGATTGGCCGCGGCCGCATAAATTCCCTGGTGTACGCGGGCATCCAGCCGCAGTGTTTCGACGACGGACGCTGCGCTCGAATCGAATGACTCAACGGCGCGCATAACGTCCCGCAATTGCGCCCTCGCCGACGCCGAGGCCACCCGCGCAGCCCGGGAAGCGGCAAGAGGCTCGAGCTGGGTGCGGATTTCGGAAATGAACGCAAGGTCAGTGACCTCTACGCGGGTCGCAAAAGTCCCTCTCCGCGGGTAGGAAACAACGAGGCGATCGAGTTCCAGCCGCTTCAAGGCTTCACGCACCGGCGTCCGCCCGACGCCGAGGTCCTTGGCGAGCAGGTCGTCATTGAGTAGATCGCCGGGCTTGATGTCGAGCATCAGGAGTCGGTCGCGGATCCATTCGTAGGCTACATCCGCCAGCGACCGCCTTGCGGCATCGTCAGCAGTCATCAAAGCTTCAACGGCCATAGCGTGGGCCCCTTTCGATTCAAGCCAGAAAGGCTATTGACCTCTTCCACCGACCAGTATACGCTGAGTACAAATCCTAATATATCAGTATTTATGGTTAGCATATATCTCAAGGAGGGGACATGACCCTAGTGGCGACAGACTCAACTACCAGCACGCTGCCTCAGACGGCGGCCCGTGTGGAAGACCAGACCCAGAAGTTCGTTCTCACATTGTCGTGCGTTGAACGCGCAGGCATCGTCCAGGCGGTCACCACCTTCCTCTTCGAGCGTGGCTTCAACATCGACGAGCACCAGCAGTTCGATGACGGCCTCCGCCAGACACTGCATCTGCGCACCGCCTTTTCCGGCTCGTCGGCCTACACCCCGGACAGACTTCAGGAAGAATTCCGTTCCATCGCTGACCGCTTCGACATGAAATTCAGCTTCCATGACCAGACGAAGCAACGCATCCTCGTCATGGTGTCCAAGTTCGGCCACTGCCTGAACGACCTGCTCTTCCGTTGGCGCGGCGGAAGCCTCGGTGGCGACATCGCCCTCATCGTGTCCAACCATGAAACCCACCGGGCCATGGCCGAGGCCGCCGGCCTGCCCTTCATCTATCTCCCGGTGACCCCCGAGACCAAGTCGGATGCCGAACAGCGCCTGCTGGAACTGGTGGACGAGCATAACATCGACCTCGTCGTCCTCGCCCGGTACATGCAGGTACTGTCCGATGACCTCTGCCGCGCCCTGGAAGGCCGGGCGATCAACATCCACCATTCCTTCCTCCCGGGATTCAAGGGCGCGCGCCCCTACCACCAGGCCTACGATCGTGGCGTCAAGCTGGTAGGCGCTACCGCCCACTACGTCACTGGGGAACTGGACGAGGGACCGATCATCGAACAGGAAGTCATCAGGGTCGACCACAGCTACGGACCGACCGCCCTTTCAACGGTTGGCCAGGACGCCGAAGCACTGGCACTGTCCCGCGCGGTGCGCTGGCACTGCGAGCACCGCGTGCTGCTGGATCGAACCAGCACCGTCGTGTTCCGGTAACCAAGAACCACCAAACCAGCAGAGACAACACACGAAAATCAGCAGGAGAAACCACATGGCATCTACGCCAAGCATTGTCATTATCGGAGCTGGAATCGTCGGTACGAACCTGGCCGATGAACTGGTCGCCCGGGGTTGGAACAACATCACCGTCCTGGACCAGGGACCGCTGAACATGCCCGGGGGCTCCACGTCCCACGCCCCGGGTCTCGTCTTCCAAACGAACCCTTCGAAGACCATGGCTGCCTTCGCCACGTACACCGTTGAGAAACTCCTGTCGCTGACCGAGGATGGCGTCAGCTGCTTCAACCAGGTCGGTGGCCTCGAAGTCGCCACCACCGAGACCCGCCTCGCTGACCTGAAGCGGAAGCTCGGCTACGCCGCATCGTGGGGAATCGAAGGCAAGATCCTTTCCCGCGCTGAGTGCAAGGAGCTCTACCCGCTCCTGAATGACGAGGACATCCTGGGTGGACTCCACGTACCCAGTGACGGCTTGGCACGTGCCGCTCGCGCAGTTCAGCTGCTGATCAAGCGCACGGAAGCCGCAGGCGTCAAGTACTTGGGCAACACCACTGTCACGGGCATCGAGCAGTCCGGCCGCCGCGTGAGCGGTGTCCAGACGGCCGAAGGTGTCATCCCCGCCGACATCGTGGTCTCCTGCGCCGGCTTCTGGGGCGCCAAGATCGGCGCGATGATCGGCATGTCGATCCCGCTGCTGCCGCTCGCGCACCAGTACGTCACGACCACTCCGGTGCCGGCGCTCAATGGCCGCAACGAACTTCCCAACGGGGCTTCGCTGCCTATTCTGCGTCACCAGGACCGGGACCTCTACTATCGCGAACACGGCGACCGCTACGGCATCGGCTCCTACGCGCACCGTCCCATGCCCGTGGACCTCGCGGACCTCGGCTCCTACGACCCCAGCAGCATCAACGAGCACAACATGCCTTCCCGTCTCGACTTCACCCTGGAGGACTTCCTCCCGTCATGGGAGGACACCAAGCAGCTGCTTCCGGCATTGCGGGAAAGCGAGATCGAGGATGGCTTCAACGGCATCTTCTCCTTCACTCCCGACGGCGGGGCCCTGGTGGGCGAGTCCAAAGAGCTCGATGGCTTCTTCGTCGCCGAAGCCGTATGGGTGACCCACTCGGCCGGCGTTGCCCGCGCCGTTGCCGAGCTCCTGACCACCGGCAAGTCCCAGATCGACCTTGGCGAATGCGATATCCACCGCTTCGAAGAGGTCCAGCTGACCCCGGAGTATGTCAGCGAAACTTCCCAGCAGAACTTCGTGGAAATCTATGATGTCCTGCACCCCCTGCAGCCCAAGCTTTCCCCCCGCAACCTCCGCGTCAGTCCCTTCTACGCCCGCCACAAGGCACTGGGAGGATTATTCCTGGAGTCCGGCGGCTGGGAACGCCCTTATTGGTTCGAAGCCAACGCGGAACTGTTGAAGGAGATGCCGGCCGAGTGGCAGCCCCCGGCCCGTGATGCCTGGTCCGCCATGTTCAACTCGCCCATTGCGGCCGCCGAAGCATGGAAGACCCGTACCGCAGTGGCCATGTACGACATGACTCCGCTCAAGCGCCTCGAGGTCTCCGGTCCGGGAGCGCTGAAGCTTCTGCAAGAGCTCACCACGGCCGACCTGAACAAGAAGCCCGGTGCGGTCACGTACACCCTGGTGCTGGATCACGCCGGCGGCATCCGAAGCGACATCACGGTGGCCCGCCTCAGCGAGGACACCTTCCAGCTCGGAGCCAACGGAAACATCGACACCGCTTACTTCGAGCGGGCTGCACGCCACCAGACGGAACGCGGAACCGCGACTGACTGGGTGCAGGTGCGCGACACGACGGGCGGAACGTGCTGCATCGGTCTGTGGGGACCCCTCGCCCGGGACCTCATCAGCACCGTGAGCAGCGACGACTTCTCCAACGATGGCCTCCGCTATTTCCGGGCCAAGAAGGCCGTCATCGGCGGCGTAGCCGTGACCGCAATGCGCTTGTCCTACGTCGGCGAGCTGGGCTGGGAACTGTACACAAGTGCAGACAATGGCCAGCGGCTCTGGGATGCACTGTGGAAGGCCGGGCAGCCTCATGGCGTCATCGCCGCGGGCCGGGCAGCCTTCAGCTCGCTGCGTCTCGAGAAGGGTTACCGTTCGTGGGGCACTGACATGACCACTGAGCACGACCCCCTGGAAGCCGGCGTCGGATTCGCCGTGAAGATGACCAAGGAAAGCTTCGTCGGAAAGACCGCTTTGGAAGGCCGTACCGAGGAAGATGC
The DNA here is from genome assembly GCF_000520535.1 of Arthrobacter sp. H41. Lineage (GTDB taxonomy): Bacteria > Actinomycetota > Actinomycetes > Actinomycetales > Micrococcaceae > Arthrobacter_D. The sequence goes on along the minus strand of NZ_KI914832.1, from coordinate 5,410 downwards.
CGCTCGCCGCCTGCGGTGCCTGACGGTCGACGACGGCCGCAGCGTCGTGCTGGGCAAGGAACCGGTCTTTTACAAGGATCAGGCAGTCGGTTACGTCACCAGCGCTGCGTACGGCTACACCGTCGCCAAGCCGATTGCCTACGCGTATCTCCCCGCCGCGGTGTCCCTGGGTGACTCAGTTGAGATCGAGTACTTTGGACGGCGCATCCAGGCCACGGTCACCGCAGATCCGCTGTACGACCCCACGATGAGCAGGCTCCGCGGCTAACAACCCGCCGGCCATACCCTCCGCCCAGTCGACTCGAGCTTCAGTCCAGGAAAATACATGATCAGTTCAGAAACAGTCAATGACTACCTCGCCCGCCTTGCCTCGCGCGAACCCACCCCCGGCGGCGGTGCAGCCGCGGCCCTTCACGCCGCCCAGGGGGCGGCACTCGTCGCCATGGTTGCCCGGTACACCACAGGCGCCAAATACGAGCAGCACGCCGAAACCGTTCGAAGGATCATCAGCGCCGCGGACGGACTCGTGGTCGAGGCCATGCACTTGGCGGAAGCTGACCAACATGCGTTCCAAGGCGTCATCGATTCATACAAGCTTCCGTCCGGGACGGAAGACCTGAAGGCCGCACGGAAGGCATCCATCCAGGATGCGCTCATCCTGGCCGCGCGAACCCCCGCGCAACTCGTCAAGCTCGCTGGCGCCATCGTGGATCTTGCCACGGAACTATTCGAGGTCGCGAACGCCAGCGTAATCAGCGACATCGCTGCTGCCGCCGACGCAGCCCGCGCAGCCGCCACCACCGCCCGGGTGAACATCGACATCAACGTGGTGGCCATCAAAGACGCCACGGCTCGTTCGCGGATGGCTGGCCAGACCGACGGCATCGAGGAAAAGGTCATCCTGGCAGCAGACTCCCTCGTGGCGCGCGTGCGCGGAAGGATTCTCGGTTGAGCACCGTACTCCTCTCCGGAAAAGCACTGGCAAGGATCATTCAGCAAAAGGCCCACCAAGAGGCCCGGGACCTCGAAGCCGATGGGCTACGGCCCACACTCGCAGTGGTTGTGGCCACCGATGACGGCTCCACGCACTGGTATGTCCGGTCCATCGAACGGGCCGCTGAAAGTGCCGGCATCAGTTGCCGGATCGTCGACCTTGGCCCAGACGCTACCGGACAGGTTCTGGCCTCAGTCCTGAAGGGTCTCAGCGATGATTCATCCGTCAACGGCATCATCCTCCAGACGCCTCTACCTCTCGGCGTTCGGACAGATGAACTGGTCGCCCACATTGACCTGGAGAAGGACGTCGATGGCGCGAACCCGCTGAGTCTTGGTCGCCTTGCTGTGGGCCAGCCCTCGTTCGCGCCTGCCACAGCCCGCGCCGTAATCGAGATCCTTGACCACTTCGACATTCCGCTGGCAGGCCGGAACGTGGTCGTCATCGGCCGTTCCGCCGTAGTGGGAAAACCATTGTCCCTGCTGCTGCTGGAACGCGACGCCGCGGTTACCGTCTGTCACTCCAAGTCAGGTCCATTGGAGAAATACACCAAGACCGCCGACGTCGTGGTCGTCGCAGCCGGGCGAGCCGGTCTGCTGAACGGCGGCCATGTCTCATCCGAGGCCGTCGTGATCGACGTCGGCACCAACGTCCTCCCTGACGGATCCCTCGTCGGGGACGTCGACGAGGGCAGCGTGCGGGGCATCGTCGCGGCCCTGACCCCGGTCCCGGGCGGCGTCGGCTCCGTCACCACATCTCTGCTTCTCCTGCACACAACCGAGGCCGCGCGGAATCAGTCGCGTGTCCTGGTCCCGGGAGCTGCCGGGTGATCCACGGCAGACACACCTGCCACCCTGTGGAACCCGTTGTCGTTGGCGTCGACGGCGTGAATACGCCCGAAGGTCGAGCCTTTGTGTCCGCGCTCGTGCGAGTGTTGAGTTCCTTCTGCACGGCGCGGACCCAAACCGACCGGGATGTGCTGCACGCGCCCAGCGAATGCCCCGAAGTTGTCCTCGTGACCGGTCGAGGCGACACCCGCACCTGCCTGCTTCGAATAGCTGCCGGGCCGAAGGACGGCCTGGTCGGGGTCCCTGCGGAAATTACAGTCCTGGACCCTACCCACCCTGAAGCGCCCCTGCACGCTGCCGAGGCCATGGCGCAGCTTCCCGCCCTGGCCGCAGTTCGCGGTCTCCGGAAACTGCTTGCCGCCCCTGCCCTGCACTGTGTGCCGCTTTCGGAGTACCCGGATTCGGAAGCCGTCTTTCGTGAGCTCTACGCGCTGTCCAGCCACCGCGTCTGGCTGGACAGCTCGAACGTGGCCACGGACCCTGTGGCCGGGCGCAACCGCTACAGCATCATGGCTGATGATTCTGGAAGCCGCGGCATGAGAGCAGAGCATTTGAACGGCGTGACGATCATGGAATCAAAGCTGGTGATCGCGAGGTTTCCGGGTCCTTTTTTCAGCTGGCTGGACAGGAACTGGGACAGCAGCCAAGCATCGGTTCCCGCTCTTCCCCCCGGGTTGGGGTTCACCCTTGGCTGGCTGGGCTACCTGGGTTACGAGCTCAAGCGCGAGTGTGGCGGTAACGCGGTGGAATCACCACTGCCGGATGCCTCATTGATCCGTTGCAGCCGGGCCGTGGTGTTCGACCATGAGGCACGGTGCGTATACCTTTTGGCGGAAGCCGGGGCGGAAGGTCGGCAATGGTGCCGGAAGGCTGCCCTCCGCATTCGGCGCCTGCCCTCTGCGCCCCCACGCTTCGGCACACGGCTGCCTCCCGTACAGTTCAGTGCAGCGGACTCCGTCCAGTCCTACCTTCGAAAAATCGCTGCATCCCAGAATGAAATCGTGCAGGGAAACTCCTACGAGGTGTGCCTCACGACCCAAATCTTCAGTAATTCTCATGAGAGCCTGGATCCGTGGGATTTCTACCGCAGACTCCGCCGGGCCAGCCCGGCGCCGTTCGCGAGCTTCGTCCAGTTAGGAGCGGTGGCTATAGCGAGCTCCTCGCCGGAGCGGTTCCTCAGTATCACCGCGGGTGGTCATGTCCGTGCCGAACCCATCAAGGGAACCCGACGACGGGACACGTCACCACAGGCAGACAGGCTGCTGATGCATGACCTCACGACCTCGACAAAGGACAGGGCGGAGAACATCATGATTGTGGATTTGATGCGAAACGACCTTTCCCGCCATGCCGAACCGGGAACAGTTTCCGTGACACGGCTCTGCGACGTTGAGACTTACAAAACGGTGCATCAGTTGGTAAGCACCATCGAAGCCACAATTGCCCAGGACCGGACAAGGACGGCTGTGGTCGCGGCTGCCTATCCTCCCGGGTCGATGACCGGGGCTCCCAAGATCAGCAGCATGGACATCCTCGACGAATTGGAATCTCAACCGCGCGGGCCCTATTCAGGTGTGGTTGGCTATTTTTCCCCGAACGGCGCCGCGGACCTGTCCGTCACCATTCGCAGCGCCGTGTTCCACACTTCTTCTGCGGACGGCCAGCGGCTGTCCGTGGGGATCGGCGGGGCCATCACAGCAGACTCCGACCCTGACGATGAGCTGGCAGAGATCCACACCAAGGCCACTGCCATCCTTGAAGTTCTTGGGGCCGCTTTTCCCGTATGAGCATATGCTGAGCGGGTCCTGGCCCCGGGGTTAAAGGACAGCCCTGATCAGGTTCTCGAAGTCGGTGACGTGCTGGATGGTCAACCGTGCAGCAGCTTCGGAGTCCCCGGCCGCGATGCACTCGAGCAGCTCAATATGCTGGGCAATATGCTCGGACACCGGCGGGAGCTTTTCCAGAACCAGGCTCCAAATCCGTGTTGCCAAATTGTCGTACCGAGTCAGGACGTCTTCAAGGTGCCGGCTTCCTGTTGCGCGATAGATCTTCCGATGGACCCGCATGTCCAGGCGCATGAGATCCTGCTGCGACTGCATCCCCGGCAGCAGTTCCCCTACTTCCCGGGCAAAGTCCCTGAGCTCCTGTCGAAGCTGCGGCGACGCAAGCCGCGCAGCGCGCGCAGCTGCCGCAGGCTCCAAAAGCTGGCGGATCTCGGAAATTTCAGCCAGATCCTTGATGTCCACGCCCGCGGCGAACGTTCCGCGCCGGGCGTAGGACACCACCAGATAATCGCTCTCAAGCCGCTTCATAGCTTCGCGAATCGGCGTCCTGCCAACACCGATTCGCCTCGAAATCACTTCATCGTTGAGGGGCTCACCCGGTTTGATGTCCAAAACAATCAATTCATCGCACAAGATCCTGTAGGCGAAGTCGGCGAAGGATTCGTCGTCCTGCCTCAACGGCACCAACGAAACCCCCGCCTCCACCGGTAATCCGCCAACGCTTGCCATTTCAAGTCCTCCCGAGGTGCGTCCGAGCCTCGACGCCCCGACCCGCAGTACATAGTATTCCCATGACTAATATATCAATACGTAAACATAAGAATGTCAAGCGCTCCAGCGCCTTCTAAATAGTAAGGCCCCGGACTGCATGGGATATGCAACCCGGACGCCACGATTGGAGGGCAATGGGCAATGAAGCTGTTACGAGGGTGCGGCTGGAAGTTGTTCCTTCAACCCGATCCGTTCACGGCGCTCCCCGGGTGTTTGACCCTCCGGGCTCCGTGAGTGTGACGAGCCTTCCGCATCACGGTTCTGAACGCACCGTGGAAACATTCACGCGCCCGACACCATGGGCATCTTCGAAAAGATGCCAGAGGCGTTCTACGACAGGCTGGACCAGGAGTTCAAGTTCCGGGCGGCCCCGGATTCCGAGGTCACGGAGCAGGCATTGGCCAACACAGACCTGACGGTACAGATCTCCACGAAGCTGACCTATTCCCACGTGCCCACGGGCCGACGCGCGTTGATCCTCCCGGCGCTGGGTCGGCGTCCGCAAGCCCGGGGCCAAGACCATCACTTCAGCCGTCCGCGGGGAGTTCCGCCTGCCGGCGGCCCGGGCTGGGGCGCTCAACCTGATACACGGGCGCGAAGAAATCTCTGGACACACACCCAGTCCTGCAATACTGTGTGACTAATATATCTTTACTCACAATTATAAAATATCAGCGGTCGATTCGGAGGAGAGCTATGTCTGAGATCACCCAGCCCATGCCGACGCCGTTCTGACCGCAGCTCGTGACGCTGCCCGCGATACCGCCACTGCGATGAATATTGCTGTCGTGGACGGAGGAAATCTGAACCCTTGCGGATGGCTGGGTGGAGGACTGCTGGATGGAATGCCCGCTGCACGCATCCAGGTTCAACCTCCGTGACGGAAGTGTTGACGGGCCGCCGGCCAAGCTACCGGTCCGCTCCCACGAAGTAACAGTGATTGACGGCGACATCGTGATTACCGAATCGACGGAAGTTCCCAACCTGCCACCCGACCTGACGGTGGACGGCCA
>NZ_KI914831.1:18606-20928 GCF_000520535.1 Arthrobacter sp. H41 | reverse complement strand
TGCTCGTCGTAAATGGCGTAGCTTGCGTTCACCTCGGCGGAGCGGTGGCGAGCCAGCAACGCCGCGAGTGCTTCATCCACGAGCGCAGCGTCCGTCGCCCCTGATCGCAGGGATCGCACGTTCTCGAGAAGCGTCGCGTCGACTGTCGTACTCAACCGTATGCGAGTCATGCCATCATCATGCCACAAGCCGTCCGAAGCCTGCCGGGAGCTATCGCGTGCACGCGGCAACCCAGCTGTCGTCCCGCAACGCTCCGATCCGGAAGCTGACCGGAAACGCCGCGAGCTCGCCGCGCTGGCGATCCTCGGGGGAATGCTACAGAATGCGATCATGGACATCACCGACAATGGACCGAAGCCGAACGCGTTCGACATCGAGAGCGCCACGACGGGAAACACCGACTACCGCCGCGTCGCCTGGACGGGCAAGCACCTGCAGGTGACACTCATGTCGATCGAGCCCGGCGGTGCGATCGGCCTCGAGGTGCATCACGGGACCGACCAGTTCCTGCGCATCGACGCAGGGAAGGGCCGCGTGAAGATGGGGCCCTCGAAGGACGATCTCTCGTTCGAGCAGGACGTCCAGGACGGCTGGAGCATTCAGGTGCCCGCCGGCACGTGGCACGACGTCGAGAACGCCGGGGACGAACCACTCCGCCTCTACACGATCTACGCGCCCACGCACCACGCGCAGGGCATCGTGCAGGAGACGCCGGAGGACGCCGAGAAGGACGAGGAGCAGGGCCGCGACGAGCCGCCGTCGTGGGTCGAGGAAGTCGACGACAAGGGGGAAGAAACCGCCTGAGTTCCTGCATCGCGAAGAGACTCACCGAGCCTAGGGCGCACCATCTTGGAACCGGCCTTCCGGCTCCAGGAAGGCAGAACTCGTTGACTCCGGAGTCCGCCGTTCGCAGTACACGTGGCCAAGTCTCCTGCAGCCGAAAAAGAACAGCCGCGTACTGCTTACTATGAGAGGGTGAATCCCTCGGTTTGGCTTGCGCTGCTTGGCGCGGGCACACTTATCAGCTTCAGCCCTGGTGCGGGCGCCGTCAACACCATGAGCAACGCCCTGACCGTCGGATTTCGGCGGTCGATCTGGGGCATCCTCGGCCAGCAGGCCGCGCTCCTGGTGCACATCGGAGTGGCTGCCGCCGGCGTCGGACTCCTGGTCTCGAACTCGCCGGTGGCATTCAACGTGATCCGGTATGCCGGAGCGGCCTACCTCGTGTACCTTGGGGTCCGGAAGTTCGTCCAGAAGCCGTCGTTGGACGAAGAAATCCTTGCCGTGCGGCGAACCGAGGGCCCGCTGTCGCTGTTCCGTCGGGGAGTGTGGGTCAACCTCCTGAATCCCAAGGCGATCGTCTTCTTCCTTGCGCTGATTCCCCAGTTCATCCGCGCGGACCAGCCGCTCGCCGGGCAGTACGCGGTGCTCGCGGCCACCGTCATCACCATCGATCTGCTGGTCATGTGGTTCTTCTATGCCGCGACAGCCCGGTCTTTTCACCGCTTCACGGAGGATTCCCGTGGGCAGACCATCATGAACCGGACTTTCGGCTCGTTGTTCGTGGGCGTGGGAACCCTGCTTGCGCTGGCCTGAACCGCCTCATGATCCTTTCCCGGCATGCCCCGCTCATCGTCGCGATCGACGGCCGTTCCGGCGCGGGCAAAACCACCCTCGCCAGTGAACTTGCCGCGCTGCTCCGCGAACACCACACCGTCAGCATGTTCCACCTCGAAGACATCTACCCGGGGTGGGACGGCCTGCGCAGCGGCATCGACCGCTACGTGCGGCAAGTGCTGACGCCGCTGGCTTCAGGAGAACCTGCGTCCTGGCGGGCGTGGGACTGGGAGAACGGGCGCGACGGCGGGCTGAGGCACACGCCGCCCGCTGACATCGTGCTCGTCGAGGGTGTGGGGGCCGCCGCCCTCGAGGCGCGCGGCCTGCTCGACGCCGTTCTGTGGGTGGAGGCCCCGGGCGCGCTCCGGCGCAGCAGAGCCCTCGCACGCGACGGCGGAACCTATGAGCCGTTCTGGGACCGATGGGCCGCGCAGGAATCCCACTGGCTCGACGCCGACCGTCCCGGCGATTCCGCCGACGTCGTCATCCAGGGGCATTCGGGGCAGGCCACCCCGCACCGCGTACGCCTGGCCCTCACCAGCCTGCCCCAGTGCGAGCGGCTGATGTCCGTCGAGCGGGCTGCGCGGCGCGGGCTGAGCGTACGCGTGGAGCGGATCGACGCCGAGCCGGATCCTGGAGCACTGTTCGCAGCCCTCTACCCGGACTCGAAGGCAGCGGTGTGGCTGGACAGTTCGGATGCCGGCA
>NZ_KI914831.1:0-18506 GCF_000520535.1 Arthrobacter sp. H41 | reverse complement strand
CGCTTCTCCATCCTGGCCGACGACGCCGGAGGGTTCGGCCAGTGCGCGCAGCACTCGGACGGCATCACCGAGGTGAGTGCCGGCGCGGTGACGACCCGGATCCGCGAGCCCTTCTTCCGCTGGCTCGACGACGCCTGGGGGCGCCGCGTGGTGCGGCGTCCCGACGGCTACGAGTGCGGGTTCGCTCTCGGCTGGCTCGGTCACCTGGGCTACGAACTGAAGCGCGAGACGGGCGGAAGCTCGCTTCCCTCCTCGCCCGTTCCCGATGCCGCACTGATCTTCGCCGGCCGGGCCGTCGTACTCGACCACCGGGAGGGAACGGCGTTCCTCCTCACCCTGACCGACGGCGCATCCGACCCCGAGTGCGGGGACTGGCTCGCAACGGCACGGAAGGCTGTCCTCGACAACAAGCAACCAGCCCCCGAAGCGATCGAGCGGGCCTTCACCGAACCGCCGGTCTTCGAGGCGAGGGATTCGCGGGCAGGGTACCTCGACAAGATCCGAGAGGCACAGGAACAGATCACCGACGGCAATACCTACGAGGTGTGCCTCACCACCTCGCTCGTGTCGAGCGTGAAGCGCCCGGTCGACCCCCTTGCCTCCTACCTGAGCCTGCGCCGCGCAAGCCCGGCACCGTTCGGGCATCTCATCCGCTGGCCGGACTTCGCCGTCGCGAGCACCTCGCCCGAGCGCTTTCTGAAAATCGATGCCGACGGCGGTCTCCGGGCCGAACCCATCAAGGGCACCAGGGGCCGTTCACCGGACCCGGAGACCGACGCAGGACTTCGCCGGGACCTCACGGCCTCACTCAAGGACCGCGCCGAGAACATCATGATCGTCGACCTGCTCCGCAACGATCTCTCCCACCACGCCGTCCCCGGGTCGGTCACCGTGAGCCGTCTCTGCGACGTCGAAACCTATGCCACGGTGCACCAGCTGGTCAGCACCATCGAGGCGAAGCTCAAGCCCGGAACGTCCCGTGCCGAGGTGATCGCCTCGGCTTTTCCCGCGGGGTCCATGACGGGTGCGCCCAAGATCAGCACCATGGCCATCCTCGATCATCTCGAGGGCCGGGCCCGCGGAGTCTATTCGGGGGCCGCCGGCTACCTTTCCCTGACCGGCGCCGCTGACCTCGCCGTCGTCATCCGCACCCTGGTGATCGAACACACCGACGACGGCGCGCGCCTCAGCCTCGGCGTCGGCGGTGCCATCACCGCGGATTCGGTGCCGGCCGAAGAATGGGAGGAAGTACGGACCAAAGCCCTCGGTGTGCTCTCCGGACTCGGTGCGGTGTTCCCTGATGCTCCCTGACGTTTCCTGATGTTTTTTGATGTTTTTTGATGTTTTTTGAGATAGCTTCGCGGACCTCGTTGGATAAGCTGGCCCCATGACTGTTCTGGTGTTCCTCGACGCAGCGCATGGTGACGGCCGCATAGTTGATCCGTCGAAGCCGCAACTCATGGCCAACGACCTCGGAGCCACGCGTGGTGACGGCATCTTCGAGTCGCTGTTGGCCGTGGACGGCGTGCCCCGCAAGGAGCGGGCACACCTCGACCGGCTGGCGTCCTCCGCTGCCGCCCTCGACCTCGCCATCCCGGCCGCCGAGGCCTGGAGCCGCGCCATCCGCACCGCCCTGGACGAGTTCACGGCAACCGAACCAGCGCCGTCCGAAGCAGTGGTCAAACTCGTTGCGACACGCGGCACGGAAGGCGCGGCCGAACCCACCGCCTGGGTCCAGGTGTCACCCGTACCCGCCGCCACCCGGCGGCAGCAGGCGGCCGGCGTCGAGGTCCTGCTCCTCGAACGCGGCTATGACAGCACGGTGGCGCAGCGCGCGCCGTGGCTCCTGATGGGCGCCAAGACGCTCTCCTATGCCGTCAACATGGCTGCGGTCCGCTACGCGAAATCCCGCGGCGCCGACGACGTCATCTTCACATCCTCGGACGGCAAGGTCCTCGAGGGCCCCACGTCCACCGTCCTCCTCGCGCGCCGCCAGGGCACGGCCAAGACCCTGCTGACGCCGCAGCTCGAAAGCGGCATCCTCCCGGGGACCTCCCAGGGAGCACTGTTCGAGGCTGCCCGCGGGAGCGGCTGGAACCTGGGCTACGGGCCGCTGGAGCCGCATCACCTGCTCGAGGCGGACGCGGTGTGGCTGATTTCGAGCGTGCGGCTCTTGACGCCGGTCACCGCCATCGATGGCACGCCGATTACCACGTCGGTGGAACTGACCCGTGAGCTGTCGGAGCTCGTGGACCGGTTCGTCTAGCACACAGTCCGCCTTTCGAGAAGCTTCTTTACGCGGTGTTGCCCGTTCATTTTGATCTGCGCTGCGCCGTCGTATAAATTTGTTAAACAATCAAGAGTTCCAGCCACAGGCCCTGGCCGGCTGGACAGCAACCCTCTCCCGTAGTGGGGTGCTCCAGGTGAAGATTCGGCCGCCGGGCCAAGTCCCCCGGTAGGCAAGTACGGCGTTCTGCCGGTCAGCCCCGAAAGCAGCCGTCCAACGCCCGCACAGCCTGGAACAGCGAGCGTGTCACCCGAGCAAGAAGCAGAGCCGAGCAATTTCCGCCATCAGCCGGCACCCCCTGAAACATCCCGTCCCTGATCCCGCACGCCCGCAGACCGGGCCGCGTCCATCGAAGGAAGCCATGAACTTCTCCCGCAAAATCCTTGCAGCCCTCACCGTCCCCTTGCTCGCTCTGACCGTCTCGTGCGGTTCGAACAGCAGCGAATCCACCGACTCCGGCCCTACCACCGACGCCCTCGCCGGCAGCGACCAGGAGTCGCTCGACCAGTACACCACCGAGGACACCACGCCGGTGGACCAGATCGACACCTCGGAGCTGGGCCTCGTCACCGATGGCACCCTCCGTGTGGGAACCCTCTCCGATGCGCCGCCGAACATCTTCATCGAGAACGGCGTCTTCACCGGCTACGACAATGAGCTGCTGCGCGCCATCGGCGACGAGCTCGGTCTCGACGTCGAGTTCGCCTCGACCGATTTCTCCGCGCTCCTGGCACAGGTGCAGAACAAGCAGTTCGACGTCGGCTCCTCCTCGATCTCCACCACCGCGGAACGCCGCGAGGGTGTCGGGTTCACCAACGGCTACGACTTCGGCTACATGGCGGTCGTGGCCAAGAGCGACTCCGACATCACGGGCTTCGACTCCCTGTCGGAGAACACCCGCATCGGTGTGGTCCAGGGCACGGTCCAGGACGACTACGTGACGAACACCCTGGGCCTGGAGCCCGTTCGCTTCGCTGACTACAACACCGTCTACGCCAACGTGACGAACGGCCAGATCGACGCCTGGGTGGCCCCGTCGCAGCAGGCCACCGGCCAGGTCAAGGAGGGCGACGGCACCACCATCGCCGAAACCATCATCAACACCGAGAACTTCACTGCCTATGCAGTCAACAGCGAGAACCAGCCGCTGATCGATGCCCTGAATTCCGGCCTCGACGCAGTGATCGAGGACGGCACCTGGGCCGAGCTCACCCAGGAGTGGTACCCGGACCGCGAGATGCCGACCGACTGGAAGCCCGGCAGCAAAGCCGTAGAAGTCAAGTAGCGCTGCATGAACGCTTTCGAACAGCTCCTGCAGACCTTCTTCGACTGGGAGGCAATGGCTTCGGTCCTCCCGGAACTCCTCACGGTGGGCCTGCCGAACACCCTGATCCTGGCCATCAGTTCCGGCGTGATCGGGACGGTGCTCGGGATGATCCTCGCGGTGATGGGTATTTCGAGGAACCGGGCGCTCCGCTGGGCAGCGCGCGTGTACACGGACATCTTCCGGGGAGTTCCCGCCGTCGTCATCATCCTGCTCATCGGGATCGGGCTGAGTCCGCTCTTCCGGCAGCTGACCGGCAGCACGAGCCCGTTCCCGATGGGCATCCTGGCGCTGTCGCTGATGGCCGCCGCCTACATCGGGGAGATCTTCCGCTCCGGCATCCAGAGCGTCGAGAAGGGCCAGCTCGAGGCGTCCCGTGCGCTCGGCTTCAGCTACCACTCCTCGATGCAGCTGGTGGTCATTCCCCAGGGTGTCCGCCGCGTCCTGCCCGCTCTGGTGAACCAGTTCATCTCCCTGATCAAGGAATCCTCCCTGATCTACTTCCTCGGGCTGCTGGCCAGCGAGCGCGAACTGTTCCGCATCGGCAACGACGCGGCAGGCAACACGGGCAACCTCTCACCGCTCATCGCGGCGGCCGTGCTGTACCTGTGCCTCACCGTTCCGCTGACGCACCTCGTCAACTACATCGACAACCGCCTGAGGATGGGCAAGCGCGAGAAGCCCGAACCCGATGATATTGCCGCCCGGATCGGCGAAGGAGCGAAAACATGAGCACGATCGAATCGGGCACCCTGACCGGGCGCAGCCTCCACCTCTCCTTCGGCTCCAACCATGTACTCCGCGGTATCGACCTGCACGTGGAGCGCGGCACCACGGCCTCGGTGATCGGCCCCTCCGGCTCGGGAAAATCGACGCTGCTGCGGGTCCTGAACCGGCTCATCGAACCGGATCAGGGCGACATCCTCCTCGACGGACGCTCGGTGCTCAAGGACAATCCGGACGAACTGCGCCGCCGCATCGGCATGGTGTTCCAGCAGTTCAACCTGTTCCCGCACAAGACCGTCGTGGACAACGTCTCACTGGCACTGCGGAAGCTCCGCGGGATGTCAGCGGATGAAGCGCGCGCGAAGGCTCTGGCCCAGCTCGACCAGGTGGGGCTGAAACACAAGGCGGAGGTTCGCCCTGCCAACCTGTCCGGCGGCCAGCAGCAGCGTGTCGCCATCGCCAGGGCCCTTGCCATGGACCCCGAGGTGATGTTCTTCGACGAGGCGACCTCCGCGCTGGACCCGGAACTCGTCAAGGGCGTCCTCGCACTCATGGCCGATCTCGCAACAGCCGGTATGACCATGGTGGTGGTGACCCATGAGATGGGCTTCTCCCGGAACGTCTCCGACACCGTCACGTTCATGGACGGCGGCGTCGTCGTGGAAAGCGGGCCTCCCGCGGCCATCTTCGACAATGCGCAGACCCCGCGGCTGAAGTCATTCCTCTCGGACGTGCTCTAGGAGCTGCCCACCCACCAGGCGCATCCCGCGGCGGTCCTTCCTGCATCAGGACAGGAGGAAGTTCCAGGTCCCGGCCAGCAGGGCCGCCGTCAGCGCACCCGCGGCGATTCCCACTCCCCCCACCGCGACGACGGCGTCGAGCGCGCTGAATCTACTCTCGCGGGCCCAGGTCCGCGGGCCCGCTCCGAAGCCCCGCGCCTCCATGGCGACGGCAAGGCGCGTGGCACGCCGGATCGCCTGCACCAGAAGGCCGAAGGCCTGGCCGAGGAAATTGCGGAAGCGCATCAGCGTGTTTCCTTCGGCTCCCGCGCCGCGGGCGTGCCGTGCGAGCCCGAGGATCCGCCACTCCTCCACCAGCAGGCCGACCAGGCGCAGGGCCGCGAGGGCGCCGAGCACGAAGCGGTGCGGTGCGTGCAGCTTCTGGGCAAGGGCATCGGCCAGGTCGGTGGGATCGGTGGAGACTGCAAGGAAGATGCCGGGCAGGGCCAGTGCGAGTCCCCGGATCCCGATGGCGAATCCCGCTGATACCGACCCTTCGGTGAATAGCACGGGGCCGATCTCCAGCAGCACGGCGCCCGTCTTCTCGGCGAGCAGCGCCGTGCCATAGGCGGCCACCAGCGCCGCGACGAGCAGGGGCCAGGCCCGCAGCAGCAGACCGCGGATGCTGATCCCCAGCAGCGGCATCAGCAGGATCTCACATCCGAGCGCCACCGCAGCGCTGACCCAGTCGATACTGAGCATCACTACCGCGGTGATCACTCCTGCGGCGAAGAGCTTGGAGAGCGGGTTCGCGCGGAGCAGCACGGTGTTGCCCGTCAGCGAGGGCGTCAGGATGTCACTGCTCATGGCGCACCCCGCTGCGCGGCGACGGGCCCCACTTCGAGGACGCGGTTGCCGAGCGCTTCGGTGAAGTCGGTGTCGTGGGTCACCGACAGGACGCAGCTGCCCTCGCTGACCAGTTCCCGCAGCAGACCGACGAGCTCCGCCCAGGTCCCGGCGTCCTGCCCGAACGTCGGTTCGTCGAGCACCAGGATGTCGGGGCTGGTCGCGAGCATGGTGGCCACCGACAGCCGCCGCTTCTCTCCACCGGACAGGGTGAAGGGATTCGCCGCGAGGAGGTGGCCGAGACGGAGCCTTTCGGCGAGCTCGTTGATACGGGGGCGGAAGGAAGTTTCCGGCTCGCGGGCCACGCGGCGCGGCCCGANGCGGCCCGAACTCCAGTTCGTCCGCCACGGTGGAGGTGAGGAACTGGTGCTCGGGTTCCTGGAAGACGGTACCGATGCGCTGCACGAGTTCGGCCGACCGCCACGTCGAAGGGTCGGTGCCGGCTCCGCGGGCCAGCGGCGTACCTGCCGCGACCTTTCCCTGGCGGGGCTTCAGGAGCCCGGCCAGTGTCAGGGCGAGCGTCGACTTTCCTGCTCCATTAGGACCTACGATGCTGAGGGCCGATGCAGCCCGCAGCGCGAGGTCCACACCAGCGAGAACCTCGGGTCCCCGCTTCGTCCGCGCCACCGCGAGGTTGGCCGAGGACAGCAGGATGTCTCCGCCCGCGCCGGGCAGTGGGCCCTCCACCGCCGGTTTACGACCAGGCACCCAGACCCCGGCCTTGCCGAGGGTGCGGCGGGCGGCTTCCCTGCCGAGGACGTCCGCAGGCGTGCCGTCGGCGAGGACTCCGCCGTCGGAGGCAAGCACCACCACACGGTCGACGACGCTTGCCCACACCTCCACGCGGTGTTCGACCACCACGAGCGTCGCCGGGTTCCGGTCGAGCACCCGGACGACGGCGTTGCGCACGTCGATGACGCCCTGCGGGTCGAGGTTGGCCGTGGGTTCGTCGAGCAGCAGCAGCCCCGGCTGCATGGCAAGGACCGAGGCGAGCGCGAGACGCTGTTTCTGTCCGCCGGACAGTGCGGAGGTGGAGCGGTCGAGCGGCACGTCCAGCCCGACGTCGTCGAGCGAGCGGTGGACGCGTTTCCAGATGTCAGCGCGCGGAACCGAGAGGTTCTCCGCTCCGAACGCCACCTCATCACCAACCCTCGCAAGGACGACCTGAGAATCAGGATCCTGCAGCACCAGCCCGGCACGGCCGCGCTGGGAAGCCGGACTGCCGCCGTCGAGCAGGAGTGTACCCTCCTGCTCGCCCTCGTCGTCGTTCCCCAGCACCCCGGCCAGGGCGGAAAGGAGCGTGGACTTGCCGGCACCGGAGGCACCGAGGAGCAGGATCCGCTCACCGGGCTCGACAACGAGGTCGATCCCCCGCACCGCGAACCGGGAGCGGCCCGCGTGCCGCCACCCCCAGTCCGAGGCGGTGACGGCAACGGGTGCTGTCGAGTGCTGGGTCACACGTCGGCCGTGCGGCCCGCGGCGAAGGAGGAGAGCACTCCCGTTTTGGCGAGTCCGCGCATGGCGAGCCAGGAAAGCAGCCCCGCGATCACGACGCCGGAGATGGAGGCGAAGAGCACATAGAGGAGCTGCCAGTCGATGGCCCACAGTGCGTTGTACAGGATGTTCTCGCTGATCGCCAGTGCCACCCCTGCGCCGAGCCCCGCGAGGAGTGCGACGCCGAGGTTCCAGCGCCGATAGAGGAAGAGCAGGAACACGAGTTCGGCGCCGAGGCCCTGAATAGCGCCGGAGACGACGACGAGGAGTCCCCATTGCGTGCCGAGTGCCATCGACACCACCGCCGCGAGGACTTCGCAGTAGATGGCGGCACCGGGCTTGCGGATGATCAGCCCGCCAAGGACTCCTGCAATGAGCCAGCCGCCCACGTAGAGGCCGCCGAGTGGTGGAAATGCTGCGGTGATGCCGCTGATGAGCGAGTAGCCCGCGGACCAGGCGAAGAAGACGACACCGACCGCCACGGCGATGACCGAAGCCACCACGATGTCGACGACGCGCCATTCGAGGCTGCGGGTTCGAGTGCCCCGGGGGGCAGTTGTTGTTGCCATGCTGAAGAATCCTCCTGAGGTACAGGAGGGGAGAGCGGTTCAGGGAGAAATCCTCCTCGAACCACTCTGAGAACTCGACTCCCTTCGCCGGTACTAACCGGATCAGGTTCGAGGGTCTGCGGCTGTCCGCACTCTCAGCGCCCGGTTCCGGCAGCACTTGCTGCGGCGGAACGGCGCTCCCCTGTCGTATGTGTTTGGTGAAGCGTCTCGATCCTACACCGCGGGGCTTTCCAGTGCCTCTTTACTCCGGCCCTGCACTCCGGGGGTGCTTCACTCCGGCCGACGGCGGTCGCCGATACCCTTGACCGCACCCGCTGCGCCCAGCACGAAACACGTCATCCAGATGGCGCCGCTCGGTCCCAGCGGCGCTGCCGCCAGTCCCGCTGCCGCGGGCAGGACGATCTGGCCGATCCGGTTGCCCAGGAGTCGGATGGCGAGGGCCGCGCCACGTGATTCTTCCCGCACGGCCCGGGAGATCAACGCCATGGTCAGGGGCTGTCCGAGGCCGAGGAAGAAACCGACCAGAACCTGGGACACCGCAGCGATCAGGAGATTCTCGAGCACATACGGCAACACCACCAAGCCCAGCGCTGCACCGATAAGACTCGCCAGCACCAACTGGTCCCGGCTCCACCGTCGCAGGAGGACGGTCAACAGGACCCGGGACAGAATGGTGGCAGCAGCGCGGAGAGCGAGCAGCAGACCGACGACCAGCGGCGGAACACCCTGCTGCTCGGCGATCAGCGGCAGGAACGCGATGAGGATGTCCATGGTGGTCAGGAGTGCCAGGCTGGCCAGCATGTTGGACTTCACCCCGGGGCGGCCGAGGATCATGCCGACGGAGTCCTTGACGCTCGTGGGTGCAGTTCCCTTCACCGCGGTGCCGGCCGTTTCGCGGTTTCCGATCCTCACCAGGATCAACGGCACGGCGATCAGGGCCAGCAGTCCGGCAAGCAGCAGGGCCTGATCGATGTCCGCGAGACGTCCCGCCACGGTGGCAGCGCCTGGATTGCTGAGGAGTACGCCGGCGACGAGCGGGCCCACCATTTGTCCCAGGGCGAACCCTGCGGTGAACCAGCCGAATCCGGCATCGATCGAGTCTGGATGGGAACGCTTGGCGATCATGGACTGCGCTGCGATGGCGAAGGCAAGATGTCCCAACCCCAAGCCGGCGCTACCGACGGCCACGAGCAGCAAAGAGGCCGAGGCGGATAACAGCAGGCAACTGAGGGTGAGGGTCAGCAGTCCCGCGGCAATCAGCGGCCGCAGCCAGGCGGCTTTGTCCGACAATCGGCCGAGTGCGATGGCGACAGCCGCGGGGAGGATTGCGAAGGCGGCCGAGATGAAGCCGATGGCGACGGCGTCGCCGCCAAGTGCCAGCGCCTTGTAGGAGATCAACAGCCGCGCCAGGTTCAACGACCCCTGACCGAGGATGGCTGCTGCAACGAGCATCCAGAGCCATCGTCCCGGCCGCGCCGCTCGTGCCATTGTGATGCTCCTCCAGTGGCGCCGGCGCTCGCACCCGCTTCCTTTTGAACGTTGACGGATCGTGACCGCCCTCCCGTTGCGGGGCGGGCGGTCAACGATCAGGAATTCACATCTTTCCTTTCCTCAGCTCGCTGTTGCTCACGACGCCGCCTACCGACGTCCCGAACCCGGACATTGACGATCCGCCGAATCCAGGGGCTGAGGAGCGGAACGGCGATGAGTGCGACCATGACGGCCAGGAGCCACATCGACGTGGCACGCTCGAAGAAGATCCCGAAGCTGCCGCCCGAGATGATCATCGTCTGGCGCAGCGTCTCCTCGGCCAGTGGCCCGAGCACCAGTGCAATCACCAGGGCCGCGGGAGAGAAGCCGTAGCGGCGCATGAAGAACCCGAGCACGCCGCAGGCGAGCATGATCCACACCTCGAGGATGCTGCCGTGAATGGTGTAGGTGCCGAGCGCACAGATCAGGATGATCACGGGAGCGAGCACCCGGAACGGCACCCTTGCAACATTGGCGAACGTCGGAATCATGAAGATGTTGATCAGCAGGAGCATCACGTTGCCGAGATACATGCTGGCGATCAGGCCCCAGGCGAATTCCGGGTTCTGTTCCATGAGGAGAGGCCCGGGCTGCAGGCCCCACATCAGGAACGCCGCCAAAAGGACCGCCGTCGACGATGATCCCGGTATACCGAGGGTCAGCAACGGCACCATTGCACCGGCGGAAGCGCCATTGTTGGCTGCCTCGGGTCCGGCCAGCCCCGCCATGGCTCCCTTGCCGAAACGCTCGGGCGTCTTCGAGATCGATTTCTCGACGTTGTAGGACATGAGCGAGGCAACCGTCGCCCCGGCGCCGGGCGCGGTTCCGGTGAAGAAACCGAGGAAGGAGCCGCGCAGCATCGCGCCGTTGGATTCCTTGAAGTCAGCCCGGGTGGGCCAGAAACCCTTGCCCCGGAGTGAAATCTTCTGGTAGTCGAGTTTCTCGAGGTGCCCACCGCGCCACATGGCGTGGAGGATCTCCCCCACACCGAACAGTCCGATGGCCACCGGGATGAAGTCGATCCCGTTGATGAGTTCGGTGGAACCGAACGTGTAGCGCTGCGCTCCGATTCCGACGTCGATGCCGACGGTTGCCAGGGCGAACCCGATGAGCGCGGAGATCACGCCGAGAAGGCGATTCTTCCCGACGATGACGATGAGCGTCAGCAGTCCGACGACCACGATCAGGAACAGTTCGGGCGGACCGAAGGTGCGGGCGACCGACGCGACACTCGGCGCGAAGAAGCTGATCAGGACGGCGCCGATCGTGCCCGCGATGAAGGACGCAATCGCTGCCATGATCAAGGCAGGCCCCGCACGGCCCTGCTTGGCCAGCGGATAACCGTCGAAGGTACTGGCGACGGTCGCCGATTCACCGGGAGTGTTGATCAGGACCGAGGTGATCGTGCCGCCGTACATGGAGCCGTAGTACACGGCTGCCATCATGACGATTGCGCCGGTGGGGTCCAGTCCGAACGTCAGCGGAAGCAGGATGGCAAGGCCCGCCGATGGACCGAGGCCGGGCATGACTCCGACGATCATGCCCAGGGTCACTCCCGCCCCCAGGAGCAGAATGTTCTGCAGGGTCAGGATCGAGACAATCCCCCCAGCCAGGTTATTGAAAACGTCCAAGCTAACTCTCCTTCGAGCCGAGTTGGATTCCGCTGTCAGAAGCGCGGAAGTATCCCCTCGGGCAAACCCGAATTGAGGAATGTTTGGAAGAGGAGGTACATCGCCAGGGGCAAGCCAAGGCTGAGCACGATATTGGTTACCAGGTGGGTCCTGTTCAGGAACCACAGCAGCGCAAACATGAAGAGAACACCGGAGACGATCGCGCCCAGGGTTGTGAGGGTCGCCACGAAGACCATGGTCAGGGCGATCGTGATGATCATGGCTTTCGGGTGGTGCCCGAGATCTCCCTCCCCCATGTCCTCCTCGAGGTCGACGGTGTCGTCATCCTCTCCGGAACCGACGCGCATACTCTGCACGAGCGCGATCAGGGTCAGCAGTGCGGCTGAGCCACCGATGACCCGAGGAAAGAACCCCGCACCAATGCGGCCCGATGCCGTAGTGGCCTCCATGCCGAAGGCAATTTCCGTGTAGGCGGCGAGGACCAGCAGCAACACGAGGAGAAAGATGGACTTGGCGGTGGGCCGCCGGCGCCAACCGGAACGACCCACCTTCCCAGCTTCCGCTTCGCCCTTGATGACGGAGTGGCTCAAAGCGCCCCGGCCTCTTCCAGAGTGGCTTCAAAACTGTCAGTGGTTTCCCGAAGCGAATCGAAGAACTCCTGGTCCCACTTGATGTTTTCGGTGAGGTAGTTGGAGGCGACGTATTCCTTCCACTCCGGGGTCTCGACAACTTCCTTCATGGTGGTGATCCACCATTCCTTGGCTTCCGCTGGGGCGTCCGGAGGCAGGATCATTCCGCGCGGCATGGCGGGAAGGTCTTCGATGCCCTTTTCCTCGCCCGTGGGGACATCGGGAAGAACGTCAAGCCTTTCAGCACCGGTGAACAGCAATGGCGTCATTTCGTCAGCCTCGATCTGTCCGAGTACTGAACCGGTATTGGAGACGATGGCATCCAGTGCTCCTGACAGAAGTGAGGTCTGGAGCTGGCCTTCCTCGTTGAACGGCACGTAGTCGATTTCGTAGCCGCTGGCTTCGGCGATCAGTTCATGCAGGATGAGGTCGACGTTCACCGTTCCGATTCCGCCGACGACGACGGTCTCCTGCTCCTGGGCATAGGAAACCCAGTCCTCCCAGGTTTCGTACTCGCTGCCCTCAGGGACGACGAACACCGCATCGTCGGTGGCGAACAGGCCGATCGGGGTGAAGTCCTCGAAGGTCCAGCCGGTGTCCGACTGCAGGGGTGTGGTGATGAAAGAGCCTGACGTCGTCGATACGTCATAACCGCTGCCGGCCTTGCTGAACAGGTAACCCCAGCCGGTTGCGCCACTTCCGCCTTCACGGTTCTCCAGCGAGATGTTCTCCGGATACATCTCGTACTGGTTGATGATGTCCACCATGGTTCGGGCCATGATGTCGTTACCGCCACCGGCCCCGAAGGCGATCGTCCAGTCCATATCCTCCGAGGGATAGTCGGCCCCGGCCTCTGCTCCTGATCCGGCGTCATTGCCGCAGGCGGTCAGGGATGCGATGAGGGTCAGTGCTGCCACTGTGGTGATGATTTTCTTACTGCGCATTTCTTTTCTCTTCTCCTCGTAACGTCGTTGTAGTGCGGAGCGGGTGAATATCTGCATCGGTGAGCGAAAGGCTAGTCGGCGTCGAGCCGGTGCCAGGAGCCGACGGCGAAAGCGACCAGACGTCCGCTTTCGTCGGTGAGGCGTGACTCGAGGTGGACGATCCGCCGTCCCGCCCGAAGGATGGTGGCGACGCAGCGCCCGGTTCCTTCCAGGGGCCGGAAATACCGGAAGTTCATTTCCAGCGTCACCGCAGTCGAGAGGTAACGATGGCACAGGTGGCCCATCGAGATGTCCATCGCTGTGGCGATGATCCCGCCGTGCACCGAGCCCTGCGGATTGCGGAGGTGTGCGGCGTACGGCAGGACGACGGTGCAGCTCTGCTGGTCATCGTCATAGCTGATGTCCAGGTCAAGGAATCGGGACAGGAAGAAGTTTCCGAATTCCTGGCTCGAATCGCCCGCTGCCTCGCGGGCCTGGTCCACTGCTCCCTCGAAGGTCGTCCCGGTCATGCTCAGGACCACTGGAAGTTCGGTGGCCGTTTCGCGAGGAACGCCTTCACGCCTTCGGCGAAGTCCTCGGTGTCGAAGGACGAGTTGCGCAGGTCGATGGTGTCCTGGTCGTCCTGAACCTGGCCAAGGACGATGCGTCGCACCATCTCCTTGCCTGCCCGGACACTGAACTGCGCCCTGGAACAGACTGTCTCCGCGAAGTCGTAGGTGAACTGCTCGAGCTCCTCGGGTGAGGAGAGCTCATCGAACAAGCCAAGCGAAAGGGCGCGCTCGGCCGGGATCTGCAGTCCGGACATCAGGATCCATTTGGCACGCGCCGGCCCGACCAGGTCCACCACCCGCTTGCTCGACTCGAGGCTGTAGACCAGTCCGAGCTTTCCCGGCGTGATGGCGAACCGGCTCTTGGTGTCGGCGAACCGGATATCGCAGGCCAGCGCCAGTCCGGCACCGCCGCCGATGCAGTAGCCATGGATCATGGCGATGGTGGGCTTCTTCAGGCCTTCAATGGCGTGTTCGGCTTCCGCTACCCGCTCGTTGTAGTTACGGGCGCTGGTTGCGTTGCCACGTTCCTTCTCGAATTCGCTGATGTCCGCACCGGACGCGAAGGACTTCTCGCCTGCCCCTCGCAGCACGATCACTTTGACTGCGGGATCCTCATCGAGCTCGGAGACGACTCCTGGCAGCTCGGTGTACATCCCGATGGTGATGGCGTTGTGGCTCTTGGGCCGGTTGAGGACGACGGTGGCAATTGCTCCCTGGCGCTCGACCAGTATTTCGTCAGACATGGGTGTCGCTCCTCTGCAGGGTGGGGTGGGCGTCGAAGGCGACGCCGTCGGTGAAGAGCTTCTCGATCGTTGCGTTGTCCAGCCCTGCCTCGCGGAGGACTTCGGCGGTGTGCTGCCCGAGCCAGGGAGCGGGGCCGCGCACGCTGTAATCCATGTTCGAGAACTTCGTGGGCGGTGCGATGGTTTTCATTCCACCCATGATCGGATGCTCGACGTCGACGATCATATCCCTGGCAAGGATCTGCTCGTTCTGGAGGGTCTGGTCATAAGTCAGTGCGGGGCCGCAGGGAACACCGACTCCATCGATGATGGCGATCCATTCATCGGTGTTCTTCGTCATGGTGATGGCTTCGATCTCGCGTTCCAGCTCGTCGATGTTCGCCATCCTGTCCGGCAGCGTGACGAACCGCGGATCGCTCAGCCACTCCTCCTTGCCCAGGGCTTCAGTGGCAAGGCGTTCCCAGAGGCGGTCATTCGCCGCGCCGATCGTGACGTATCCGTCGGCCGTACGGTACGCCTGATACGGGGTGGAGCGGCGGTGCCTGGTTCCGGTGGCCTGCGGGACCTCGCCGCCGGAGAAGAATGCTCCCGATTCCCACACGGTCCAGGCCAGGCCTGCCTCCAGGATGGAGATGTCCATGTACTGCCCCTCGCCGGTCTTCTGCCGGAGCATCTGCGCACCCATGATCGAGTAGACCGCGGTCATGCCGGCGGCGATGTCATTGATGGCGATGCCCACCTTTGCCGGCTTTCCTCCCGGCTCCCCCGTCATCCGCAGGAAGCCACCGACGCCCTGCGCCATGATGTCGAAGCCAGGACGGTGCTTGTACGGACCCGTCTGGCCGAAGCCGCTGATGGAGCAGTACAGGATGTCCGAGCGGACCTTCCGCACGGACTCGTAGTCGATTCCGAGACGCTTGGCGACGCCGGGACGGAAATTCTCGATGACCAGGTCTGCGTCCTCGGCAAGCTTGAGGAGGAGGGTTTTCCCCTCTTCCGTCTTCAGGTCGAGGGAAATGCTGCGCTTGCTGCGGTTGGGCATCGCGCCGGGGTAGCTTTCACCATTGACCTTCGGTGCGAACCGGCGTTCATCAGCTCCGGTGTGGGGCACCTCGATCTTGATGACGTCCGCTCCCATTTCTGCCAGGACCATCGTGCAATAGGGCCCGGAGAGGAATCTTGTGAGGTCGAGGACACGGAATCCGTCGAGAGGGAGCATATTGCCCCTTTCCTGTATAGTGGGATGCACTACCGCTCTTCGGGAAGTGACTCACATCACCGTAGGGGTTCCACCAATAAGTGTCAAGGGGTCTGAATGGAAAATGACGACGGCGCAAAGCTACGCAGCGGGGTCCAGTCGATCGACCGCGCGGTGGCGATCCTGCGCTGCTTCGACTCGCGCAATCCGGAGCTTGGAATCACCGAGGTAGCGAAGCGGACCGGATTGTCCACCAGCACCGCGCACCGCATCCTCGCGTCCATGGCGGCCAACCGGCTCATTCGACAGACTTCTGACAAGCGTTACGGTCTCGGTCCGCTTCTGATTCAACTGGCGCGCAACGGTGCAATCCCGACGACGTTCCGTGACGTCGCCATGCCGTTCATGATGAAGCTGCGCGACGAGGTGGACGAGACGGTCGGACTGCACGAGCTGCTGTCCACCGGCGAACGCGCCGTCATCGACCAGGCCGAAAGCCGCCAGGAGATCCGGAGGCACTATACCGACATCGGGGTCCCCGTGCCCCTGCCCCATGGCGCGCCCGGAAAGGTGATCCTCTCCGTCCTGCCCTGGGATCGCCAGGAGTGGTGGCTTTCACGCTCGATCCGTCCGGTGACCCCGGCTACGGTTACCGACCCCGATCGGTTGCGGGCGGAGTTGAGCCGGATCCGGGATCAAGGCTGGGCCGATTCCAATGCGGAACGGACCACGGGGATCCGGGCCGTTGCTGCGCCGATCTTCGACCATACAGGCAGCGTCATCGGCGCCGTCGGCCTGTCGGTGCCATCCATGCGTATCGATGAGGGACGGGCAGCACTGCTGGGACTCCGGGCCAAGGAGACGGCGTGGGAGATATCCGAAGCACTGGGAGCCTCGGATGCAGCTGTGAAGCAGAATTTCCGACGCGCCCTCGCACCCGGCGAACAAGCAGCCGAGTGAAGGAAACTACCCTGGCTGCGGCCGGCCGTTCCCGGGCGACGGCCGGAAATCTACTTCGACGCCTTGACTGACAGGACCGCGCAATCGGCGCTCAGGAGGACCTCCTGCGCATTGGAGCCGAGGAAGAGTTTGCCGACAGGACTCCGCCGGCGCATGCCGATGACGATCAGTTCTGCCCGGGTCTCTTCCGCAACTGCGGTCAGGTCCTCGCTCGGGAGTGTTCCCCGCGCCATGGTGCGGATTTCGTACTCGACGCCGGCATCCGCGACGCTCTTTTCCATTTCTTTCAGTTCAGTCTCGTACTGGGCCTTTTCCTGGCCGCTGGCCTGCCTTCCGCTGTCTCTGGAATTGACGACGACGAGCTTGAGCTTCCGGAGTCGTGATTCCTCGATCGCACGCTGGAGAGCCGCCCGGCCTTCCGGGGTCGGTATGTAACCTACTACGACTGACATGGATGCTGCTCCCTGGGTGGATCTTGCGATGAAAGGCTCCGGCGCGCTTGACGTGCAAAATTTACCATAGCGATTCCTGCCCGCCCGACGGGTTCTGCGGGCAGGCCCGGCACTACTGAAAGGCCAGAAATGACGGATGAACGAGGCAGAATTGCCGTGGTCGGCCCCGGTGCGGTGGGCGGCCTGATTGCCGCACTGCTCCACCGCGCCGATGAAGACGTCGTTGCTGTTGCACGCCCGGATGCGGCAAAGGCGATCAACAGCGACGGTCTGACCATCCGAAGCGGGCAGTATGGAAATTGGACTGCTCCCGTACCTGCGCAGGAGACCGTTCCGCACGGAGCACGGGTGATCCTGGCCACGAAGGCATTCGCGCTGTCCGATTCGATTGCGAGGATCCGCACTTCGGCTCCGGCCGAAATCATCTCCCTGCTGAATGGCTTGGACCATCTGGCGGACCTGCGAGAATCCTGCCCGGGAACGTCCATCACGGGTGCCGCCATCACGGTGGAAGCGGCGCGCTCCTCCCCGACCGTCGTGGAGCACCGAAGCCCCTTCCTTCGAATCGCTGTTCCCGAGGAAAGTTCAGATTCCCTGACGGTCGAGGCACTCCGCAGGGCTGGAATCACCGTGGCGGCCCGCGATTCCGAGAATGTCGTCCTGTGGAACAAGTTTCGGTTCCTGGCGCCGTTGGCGCTCCTGACCAGCTACTGGAACCTGCCGATCGGCGCGGCCCTCGCACGCGATGAAGACCTCACCACAGGGCTCCTGACGGAAGTCAGTGCTGTTGCAACAGCCGACGGCCTGCCGACGACCGTTCCGACCGTCGCTGAGGCGCTGCGCGGCCTTCCACCTGGTATGCGATCCTCGCTGCAGTTGGACATGGCTGCGGGAAAACCGAGCGAACTCGACGCCATTGGAGGAACGCTGATGCGCCGCGGCCAGAAGCATGGACTTTTCACCCCGGCCGTCGCGAGGATGGTCGACGAGTTGCGGACCACCGAATCGCTCGGGAACCGTCGAAGCTGAAATGAGGACTCACCACATGACACCGAACGGGAAATCAGCAACGCGAATCGCTGTGCTGGACGACTATCAGGCCGTCGTCGAGCGGATGGCCGACTGGCATTCCGGCGAGCACCCGTTGGATCCTGTTTTTTTTCACGACCACCTGACCGACGAAGACGCTCTGGTAGAGCGCCTTCTGGACTTCGACATCGTGGTCGTGATGCGCGAGCGAACGCCACTCCGGGCCGAAGTCATCAAACGCCTACCGAGGCTGCGGCTGATAGTGACCACCGGAATGCGGAACGCGGCAGTCGATGCGAATGCCGGTGTCCTGGTATGCGGCACCGAGTCGCTGGGTACACCTACAGTCGAACTCACCTGGGCCCTGATATTGGCACTTCAACGCAATCTGAGAAGGGAGGAAGAGTCCCTGCGGAACGGCCACTGGCAATCCGGCTCCATCGGATCGGGCCTTGCCGGTTCGACTCTGGGCGTGCTCGGACTAGGAAGAATCGGCACCAAGGTTGCCGCCGTCGGCCTTGCCTTCGGAATGAACGTCATCGCGTGGAGCCACCATCTGACTCCACAGCGGGCGGGCGAAGGAGGAGCGGAATGGGTATCGGAGGACGACCTCTTCCAACGCTCGGACGTATTGTCGATCCACCTGCAGTTGAGTTCGCGGACAGCGGGGCTCGTTACGGAGCGGCATCTGCACTCGATGAAATCCACTGCGGTGCTCGTGAACACGTCCCGCGCGGGCATCGTCGACCAGGACGCGCTGGTGGCGGCCCTGGGAAGCCGCCGCATCGGCGGCGCGGGCCTCGACGTTTTCGAC
>NZ_KI914830.1:52887-65425 GCF_000520535.1 Arthrobacter sp. H41 | reverse complement strand
ATTCGCAGAAAATGCGAACAACCTCTTTACAACCTGACATAATGTAGATTATCGGCGAAATAGGAACGTCGGGAAGTGACCCC
Source organism: Arthrobacter sp. H41 (assembly GCF_000520535.1). GTDB lineage: Bacteria > Actinomycetota > Actinomycetes > Actinomycetales > Micrococcaceae > Arthrobacter_D. Next base: position 65,342 of record NZ_KI914830.1, on the reverse strand, counting down.
TGGAGGACTGCCGTTCCTGCATAGTTACCTCGTGCCCGCTGCACTGGATCTGCTCCCTGCATCGGTCGAGCTGCCGCATTGGCCGACCCACCAAGCGGCACCGGCAAAAAACCTTGCAGTGCCGTCAACGGCAGCATCCGCAGCGAGGCTCTCCGGACGACCTTGCATTATCGTTGGCCGTTATCGGAGCCCGCCCCGCCAGGCTACCTGACATAACTAGCACCGATGTGAACGATCCTTCTGCTTACCATGGGAATATGTCTCAATCCTTCTCGTCGCCAGTTCATCAAGCCGACCTCCAGCGCATCGTCGACACCGTCCTGTCCGCGGAACTGCCGCCGATCGTCCACGCGGGACATCCGGTCCTTCGAACGCCGGCCCTGCCCTTCGACGGGCAGTTCGACGACGCCGTCCTTCACCTGCTCCTGGAGACCATGCGCCGCGTCATGCATGCCGCCCCGGGCGTCGGCCTGGCGGCGCCCCAGATCGGTATCCCGCTCCGTATCGCGGTGCTGGAGGACAAGGGCGTGGAGGACGACTACGTCGCGGCCCTCCGCCTGCGCACTCCCCTGCCGTTCTTCGCCATCATCAATCCGAGCTATGCAGCCGCCGGCTCCGAGACTGCGTCCTTCTATGAAGGCTGCCTCTCCGTGCCCGGCTACCAGGCGGTCGTCGAGCGGCACCGCGACGTCGACCTCAGCTACACGCGCCCGGACGGCCGCCCGGTGACCGAGCGGTTCTCCGGCTGGCCCGCACGCATTGCCCAGCACGAAACGGACCATCTCGACGGCACGCTCTACCTCGACAGGGCACTGCTGCGGTCCCTCACGGACAACAGCGAACTTGCACGTCGATGGTCCCAGCCGGGCATCGACGGCGCGCGGACGGCACTGGGTTTCTAGCGCCTCGTTTCCCCGCTGAATCTACTGTCCGGCCGGTGATGCATTTCCGGAGGCGTCGGAATGGAGGGAAGGCCTGTTGACCTTGCTGGGGAGCCAGGCGGCCCACCATCGCAGGATGTGCTCGAAACGCTGCCGTCGGTGCCAGGGCGAGCCGGAGCGTGACAGTTCATGGGTTTCCCCGGGAAAGATCAACAGCTCGGTCGGTACTCCCTGTTTCTTGAGCGCCGTGTAGTAACGCTGTGCCTGCTCGATGGGGCACCGGAGGTCCTCCTCCGAGTGGATCACCAGGGTGGGCGTCCGTACGCGGGCTATCCGGGCGAAGGGATTCTGCGCCTCGACGCGCTCGGGATCACTGCCCGTGTATTCCTCGGAGAAGAACCAGCCGATGTCGGAGGAACCCACGAACGACGGCGGGTCCAGGTAGCCGCGTTCGACGATGGCCGCGGTGAACCGGTGGTCGTGGGCGATTGCCCACGCCGTCAGATAGCCGCCGTAGGAGCCGCCCTGGATGCCGAGCCGCTCCTTGTCCATCGAAAGGTACTTCTCGAGTGCACCGTCCAGGAAGGCCTGCACGTCCTGGAGGTCCACCGTGCCCATCGCCTCCTTGACCGCACGGCCGTGGGCTTGTCCGTACCCCGCGGATCCGCGGGGATTACAGAGGAGAACGGCGTAACCGGCCCTCGCATAGACCTGTGCTTCATCGAAGTAGCCCCAGCCGTACTGCGCGAACGGTCCGCCGTGAATGGTCAGGAGGACCGGATGGGGTCCTTCTCCTTCCGGAAGTACAACCCAGCCGTGGACGGCGGTGCCGTCCGGTGCGGGAAAGCTTTCCTCCAGTGGAGCGAACACGGCAGCCGAATCGCGCAGCGGCGCCGAGAAATCGGTCAGGGTGACAAGCGCCTGGTGATGCACCAGCCCGACGTCGCCCATGGTCACCGCGTCGGTGTAGGAGGCGACGGCGATGCCCGCGGCGGAATCGACGCCGGTCACCACCAGCGGACCGTCGGCAAGGAGGTGGGAACGGGCATCAGGGAAAACCTCCAGAAGCTCAACGGTGCCCCTGGCCTGGTTGAGGACCAGGACGGAGGAATCGGAATGCGGCACGACGCCGGACTCCGTCGTCGACAGATCGGTGCTCTCCGGATCGGTGAGGCGCCGGACATCTGCCGGGTCTGTGGTCGGCGCCACGTAGAGCGCCGTGTTGCGCGCCACGAAATCGAGTCCCGAGGACGATACATCAGTCGCGAGATAATAGAGCCAGGCGCCATCCCGGCTTTCACCTGCCGCTCCGCAACTGAGCCGGGAGTCGTCGAGGTTGGAGAGTTTCTGCCGGTCCGTGCCGTCCGGTGCGATCGAGTACACGTCGGTCACGAGGGTGGTGTCGGCGTCGTCGGCCAGTGCTGCGGTGAAAAGGACCCGCGCACCGTCGGCGGTGAACCGGGGCATCAAGTGGTCGGCATCAGCGGAAGTCAGCTGGCGTGGGCTGGGCACGGCGGTGTTCGGCCCACCGTAGCCCGGGCCGTCGGTGCCTGAAACGTCGGTGCCTCCTGGGCCGGCAGGGTGGGCGACGGTGTCGCCGGATCTCCCGGGGCGCCCTGAGGCCGACCTCGCCTGGTCCCGGGCAGCCTTGGCGCGGCCCACCGGTTCGATGAACGGCTCACAGTCGAGATCCGGTACCTCGACGAGGAAGAGCTGCTGCCGCTTGTCGGCGGTGTACCCGAGGCCATTCATCCGGTACTTGTTGATCGTCACGAGCCGCGGATCCTCCAGGCCGCCGGACACGCCGTCAACAGTTCCGTAACGCCCCTCCTCGGGGACGCGTGCCTCGAACACCACGCGTCGGGAATCCGGGGAGAAAGCGAAGTCCCCGATGCCGAGCGGCTGATCGGTCAGGGCGATCGGCTCTCCCCCGGCGCTGGCAATGACCTGGAGCTGCGGCTTGCCGCCGGGCATTGCGCGGAGAAACGCGATCATCGTGCCGTCGGGCGAATACCGGGGCGCCGTATCCCGGAAGCCGCGCGTCATCCTGCGTCGCCGGGAATCGGAAATCCTGATCTCCCACAACTGCCCCACATAACTGTCCGCATCGAAGTCCGGCCGGGTGACGGCGGCGACGGCTGTCAGCCCGCTGGGGTGGAGGGACGGTGGGCTCACGGACGACAGAAGATTCAACTGATCGGGATTCACCCTTCGAGAGTAGACCGCAGCTCTGCCTGCGGCAACGCTGCAGGCAGGCTCCGGCGGTTCGCCGAGGATTCCAGCGCCGGGGAGCACGAATAGGATGGAAAGATGCCCCTTTCCTCCCGGGAGATCCTCCTGTGCCCTGTGTGTGGAGCCACCGTGGGTGCACAGCCCGACTTGCTGACGTGTTCCAGCGGCCACCGTTTCGACGCTGCACGGCAGGGCTACTTCAACCTTCTCACTGGGCGCGGTACGCGGTTCGAAGCGGACACCGCGGGCATGGTCGGGGCGAGGGAAGACTTTCTGTCCGCAGGGCACTACGAACCGCTGAGGAGTGCACTCGCAGATGCAGCGGTCAGGCTCGCGCCCCGAAGCAGCACTATCGTGGACGCCGGGGCCGGCACGGGTTACTACCTCCGCGCTGTCGCCGATCGCTTTCCCGGCGCCTTTCCCGTGGCCCTCGATATCTCGAAGTTCGCGCTGAGGCGGGCGGCGCGGCGGCTTCCCGACGGCGTGAGCCTGGTGTGGGACGTCTGGAAGCAGCTGCCCCTGCAGAGCCGGTCGGTGGATCTGCTGCTCAACATCTTCGCGCCGAGGAATCCTGCTGAGTTCTTCCGGGTGCTGGGGCCGAACGGGCTTCTCCTGGTGGCGACCCCCCAACCCGGTCATCTCGTCGAGTTGAGGGAGCAGGCAGTGCTGCTGCAGGTGCCCGACGGCAAAGCCGAGGATGTGGCGCGCTCATTGGCTGGTTCCCTGAAGGAGATCGAGCGGAACAGCCTCGAGTACCAGATGGACCTCTCCCCCGCTGCCGTGAAGTCGGCGATTCTGATGGGTCCGGCCGCGCGGCACTACGGACCCGGGCAGCTCGACGCCGTGATGGAGCGCCTTGAAGGTCACCAGCTAGTGAGTGCAGCCTTCACGGTGCAGGCCTTCGTGCAGGCCTGAGCAGGTTCACCTTCCGAACGGGGTGAACACCGGCCCCTTGCGGTGCCGATCAGGTATAGTTGGGTATTTGCCGGGATCGAACTACCCGGTGGGAACATTGCCGTGAACTGCGGTGTTGTAAGGAGTGCAGCTTCAGTCGGAGTGCATCGCCGCGAGGCGGGGCCTTTCCGCAGGGGTCAGCACGGCGGTGCCGGCCTGGCCGTACGCCACTCACTGAGTAGGAGAAAATATGAGCGATCGCAGCCTTCGTGGTATGCGCCTTGGTGCGCAAAGCATGGAAACAGAATCCGGTGTCGAGCCGGCTCCCCGCCAGCGCGTCGAGTACCGCTGCGAGGATGGCGAGCGTGTGTTCGTCACGTTCTCCTCCGAAGCGGAGATTCCGCCGGTGTGGGTATCGAAGACGGGCAAGGAAGCTCTCCTCGTCGACGGTGAGAAGCCGGACACCTCGAACGACAAGCCGGTGCGAACGCACTGGGACATGCTCCTCGAGCGCAGGTCGGTCGAGGAACTCGAGCAGATCCTCCAGGACCGCCTGACGATCCTGCGGGAACGCCGGGGCGAGAAGCAGTCGGTCTAGAATTCTCACCCGATCACCGGGTGGCGAAGCCGGCATCCGCCCGAAAGGGTGGGTGCCGGCTCTTTTTGCTGTCCTCCAGGATCTACACGGACCTGCGGAAGCGCTCCGACAGCTTCGCCCAGCGTGCGGAGAGTCCCCACTTCGTGACATTCCCGATGGCTTCGAAGACGATGTTTCCGCTCATCTTCGAGGCACCGAGCTCGCGCTCCACGAAGGTGATCGGAACTTCTGCAATGGTTTTTCCCAGCCGTGCAACGCGGAAGGTCATGTCCACCTGGAAGCCGTAGCCCACCGACTCGACCGAGGCGAGGTCGAGGGCTTCGAGTGTCTCCCTGCGGAACGCCCGAAAGCCCGCCGTGATATCGCGCACCGGCAATCCCAGCATGGCGCGGGAGTAGGTGCTGCCGCCTCGCGAGAGCAGTTTGCGGTGGGCGGGCCAGTTGACGACGCTTCCGCCGGGGACCCACCGTGAACCGATGACCAGATCGGCACCGTCAACCGCAGCAAGCAGCAATGGCAGCTCCTCGGGCCGATGCGAGCCGTCGGCGTCCATTTCCACGAGGACGTCATAATCCCGGTCGAGGCCCCAGCGGAAACCCGCGATGTAGGCGGCGCCCAGCCCGGCCTTGCCGGTGCGGTGAAGGACGAAGACCTGTGGGTCGGATGCGGCAGCGCTGTCCGCGAGATCCCCGGTTCCATCCGGACTGTTGTCGTCGACGATGAGGACATCCGATTCGGGAACCGCCTTCCGCAGCCGCGCAAGGGTCAGCGGCAAGGATTCGATCTCATTGAAGGTAGGGATGATGGTGACAACACGCACGCGGTCGGAGCCTTTCCAGCGAAATGCGCGGGAGCGCACGGAGGAGCTCCGTTTTCGAAGCCAAACCGCAAGTATATGGGACGGCTCCCCGGGCGGCTTCGGGTCACCTGCTCGGCAGTGGCCTCCGGGTGAACAGGTTCACGCGCCTTCGTACCGGAACCGGGTATTCCCGGCTCTGTTTTCTACTGACGCGCAAACCTGTTCCCGTAGGTGCCGGCGGCCACCGGCAAGAACCTCACGAACGCTGGTGTTGCAGCGCCTGAATCGGTGTGGTGGTAGCCGGCCGGGCCTCCTGTTCCAGGAGATCCTCCGACCCGTAGGTCAAAAGCTTACGTGCTTCGAAGACAGTGTCAACGGCCCGCTGACGTGGGAAAACATCTCTTTTCGCAGGTCAGCGGGTGGTGGCCTGCGGAGATTATTTTCCGGTCGGACACCCGACGGACCTAGGTTATGGCAGCAGGCCGGGCAAGGTCGGAGGAGCTGAACAGCGGCAGCCCGTCGTGGACCGTCTCCAGGCACCTCGGCGGATTCTCGGTATCGAGGGCGGGCAGGAGCGGAGTACCCGAACGGGGGTCCGTGCTCCAGGACGACACGCGGTTGTCCGCCGTCTGCACCATCAATTCGTCGACCTCCCAGATGGCGTAGGACGCCGGGGCGCCGGGAGCAAGCTGCCCGCGCATCGGGTTCTGGAACCCTGCCAGCCGCCACCCCGCACGGGTATGGGCGATGAAGGCGGCGCGGGCCGATATCCTCTCGGCCGGAGTGTTGTGGGAGATGCATGCCCGCACGGATGCCCAGGGGTCGAGCGGTGTCACGGGACTGTCCGAGCCCATGGCGAGCGGCACCCCTGCCGACAGGAGCGACGCGAACCGGTTCATTCCGGAGCTACGCTCCTCGCCGAGCCTCTGGGCATACAGTTCACCGGCGCCGCCCCACGCGGCGTCGAAGGCCGGTTGCGCACTGACCGTGACCCCGAAGTGCACCAGCGCTGCAATCGCTTCGTCGTCGATCAACTCCACGTGTTCGAGCCGGTGGCGGGACCGGCGCACCGCATCGACCCCCAGCACCGAGGCGGCGACGCCGAGACCGCGAAGCACGCTGTCGAGTCCTGCGTCGCCGATGACGTGGAAACCCGCCTGGACGGCATTGGACGTGGCGGCCGTGAGGTGCGCAGCAACGGCGTCGTCTTCCAGGAAGCTGTGCCCACTGTTCCCTGGATCGTCCGCGTAGGGCGTCCGGAGAGCAGCCGTCCGTGACCCGATGGAGCCGTCGACGTTCAGATCGCCGGCGAGTCCTGCGAGCCGTCCACCGAACATGGCCATCACCCGTCGGGCATCCTCGGCCGATTCGACCTGCTGCGCCCAGTAGGGAATCACGACAGGCAGCGGGACCTCCTGGGAGGTCCCGTCGATGCGCAGCAGGCTCTCGAGGTCCTCCTGCGGAGCGATGTGCGGGGCGGCCATCTCGGTGACGGCGACATAACCCCTGGAGGCCGCGAAGCCCAGGGCAGCACGTTGGTAGATGTTGCGCTGCTCCGGGGTGAGACTGCGGGAGGCCGACCGGGCGGCCACATGTGCGCTGCGCACCACGAATCCGTTGTCCCAGCCATCCAGTGCCGAGAGGTTGAGTGCCGCGGCCAGGGCACCGGACACGACGGCGGAGTGCACGTCCGCGCGCACCAGGTACACCAGCCGGCCGCCGGTGGCGTTATCCAGTTCGGCGGCGGTGGGTACACGCTTCTCCGGCCACCGGGATTCGTCCCAGCCGAACCCGAGCAGGGTCCCCTCACGGTCTGCCGCCGCCAGGGAAAGCTCCCGCAACAGCTCCGCGAGTGAGGGGCAACCGGACAGGTCGAGGGAGCCGAGGGAGATTCCCGTCTCGGTGGTGTGGACGTGCGAGTCGACGAATCCCGGCGTGATCAGTGCGCCGTCCAGGTCGAGGGTACGGACGCCCTCCCCCGTCAGGTTCTGGGCAGCGTGTTCGGAACCGACCCAGGCGACCGTGTCGCCGTCCACGAGCATCGCCGTCGCAAAAGGATCTGCGGGGCTGTAGACGGAGCCGTTGCGGTACAGGATCGGGAGGGGGTTCGTCATGGGTGTCGGGGATGCTCTCTTGGTTCGGCTTCGTGCGGCAGTGTTCTACGCGCTGGTCTTTCGTTCACTGGAGGGCCTACTCACTGATATTCGAGTATGCCACCACGCCGCGCCGAACCAGGCGGATGGCCCGCACGCACGTGGCGTGCATCCCTTCCGGGAGGTCGCGGATCTTCGCCAGCTGATCCAGCAGGTCGATGACCTGCTTGGACCATCGGACGAAGTCACCGGCGGCCAGCTCGGTGCCGCTCAACGCCGCCTGGAGGGAGCGGCCCTGGGCCCATTTGTACATCGGCCAGACGAGGGAGAGTTCGGGTTCACCGGTGACCGGCAGCCGGTGCTGCTCCTCCAGGTCGGTGAGTTGCGACCACTGGCGGACGATGATCTCCACCGACCCCTCGAGTGCCACGCTCGGCAGGACCGGGCGGACACCCCGCTCCTCACGTTTCGCCTGGTACACCAGCACCGAAGCCACCGCGGCCATCTCTGCCGCATCGAGGTCGCTGAAGGCGCCGTGCTCGACGGACAGGGCGATCAGCAGGTCCTTCTCGCCGTAGATCCGCCGAAGTTTCTGCCCCGCGGCGCTTACCCGAAGGCCTTCCGGGTCCTCCCGGAGGTATCCGTAGTGCGCCAGCACCTCCGATACGCGGTCGAACGTCTTGGCGATGGTGTTAGTCCTGCCCCGGATCTGCCCGGCGATACGGTCGGTTTCCTTACGGAGTTTCCACCAGCGCTCCGCCCAGCGCGCATGCTGCTCGCGGTCGCTGCAGCCGTGGCACGGATGGGCGCGCAGGCGACGCCGCAGTTCGGAGATGGCGCGCTCCTCCGCCGCGGCAGAGGCCGAGGGCAGGCCGTCGGTACGGCCCGCCCCCCGGCGTGGCGGACGCTTCTCGGCGAGAGCGTTCCGGAGCGAAGAGGTGAGGTCCCGGCGGTCCTTCGGACTGCGTGCGCTGAAGTGCTTGGGAATCTTGATACGGGAGAGGATCTCGACCGGCCCGTCGAGGTTCTGGGCGCCGATACGGCGGATCTGGGTCTCGAGTGTCAGCACCGTGGGCCGGGGCTCACGCGAGGAATCACTGTCGAGGACCACCGCGTAACCCTGGCTGTGCCCGCCTGGCACGTCGATGACGTCCCCAGGGCGAAGCGCCTCGAGGGAAGCTTCAGCCGCGGACCGAAGCGACGTCGACCTGTCGCGGGAGGCATGCGACTCGAGGTCGGACAACTCGCGGCGCAGGCCGGAGTACTCCCGGAAGTCCCCCAGGTGGCAGGTCATCGACTTCTCATAGCCGCGGAGCGATTCCTCCCTGCTGCGCACCTGCTTGGCCAGGCCCACCACCGAACGGTCCGCCTGGAACTGAGCGAAGGAGGTCTCGAGGATTTCCCGGGAGCGTTCCTGGCCGAACTGAGCCACCAGGTTGATGCTCATGTTGTAGGTGGGGCGGAAGCTCGAATTCAGGGGGTAGGTACGCCGGGAGGCGAGGCCGGCTACCGCACCCGGATCCGTTCCCGGCTGCCACAGCACCACAGCGTGGCCCTCGACGTCGATACCACGTCGGCCGGCCCTACCGGTCAGCTGGGTGTACTCCCCCGCGGTCACGTTCACGTGGGCTTCGCCGTTGAACTTGTCGAGCTTCTCGAGAACCACCGACCTCGCCGGCATGTTGACGCCGAGCGCGAGGGTCTCGGTCGCGAACACAGCCTTGACCAGCCCGGCGGCGAAGAGTTTCTCGACCACTTCCTTGAACGTCGGGAGCATTCCGGCGTGGTGTGCGGAGAATCCGCGCAGCAGCCCCTCGCGCCAGGTCCAGAACCCGAGGATCTCAAGATCGTCACGGGGGATATCGAGGGTGGCGGCGTCGATCGTCTCGCTGATCACAGCGCGCTCCTGCTCCGTGGTCAGCCACAGTCCGGCGTGCAGGCACTGCCCCACCGCCGCCTCGCAGCCGTTGCGGGAGAAGATGAAGGTGATGGCGGGCAGCAGGTCGGCGCGGTCGAGCGCGGTGATGACCTGGGGTCGGCTTGCCCTGCGGACCAGGGATTCCTGTGGTCCACGCCGGCCCTGGTGACGCCCGCGCCGGCCGCTGCCCGATCCCCAGCTGGCGCGCTGGTTCAGCCGTACTTCACTGCTCGCGAGATCCAGCAGCTCGGGGTTGACGTCGTAACGCTTGTCGGCGCCCGGCTCCGGCCCGGCGGGAGCCGCCTCATCGAAGGCGATGTCCCCTGCGAAGAGATCGAGCATGTCCTGGCCCACCATGACGTGCTGCCACAGGGGTACGGGACGGTGTTCGGACACCACCACCTCGGTGTCGCCGCGTACGGTGTCGAGCCACGCCCCGAATTCCTCGGCATTGGACACCGTGGCACTGAGGGACACCACCTTCACCTCGGTGGGAAGGTGGATGATGACTTCCTCCCACACCGCGCCGCGGAAGCGGTCCGCCAGGTAATGGACCTCGTCCATCACCACGTAGCCGAGGTCATCAAGGGTGTCCGAGTCGGCGTACAGCATGTTGCGGAGCACCTCGGTGGTCATCACGACGACGTCGGCGTCGCCATTGATGCTGGTGTCACCGGTGAGCAGGCCGACGCGATCCGCGCCGTGGGTTGCAGCCAGCTCGGAATACTTCTGGTTGCTGAGGGCCTTGATCGGCGTCGTGTAGAAGGCCTTCAGTCCGCGCTGCAGTGCGAGGTAGACGGCGAACTCGCCGACGACGGTCTTGCCGGCACCCGTCGGCGCAGCCACAAGAACCCCTTTACCCGTCTCCAGGAATTCACAGGCGTCCCGCTGGAAGGGATCGAGCTCGAACCGAAGGGTTTTCTCGAAGCGGTAGAGGTCCGTTCGCGAATGGGAGGCGCGCGCCTTGGCAGCCTCGTAGCGCTCTGCTGGGGTACTCATTGTTCCACCCTAGACGTTCGGCGTTCCCGCCTACACCAGGTTCGCGGAGCGCTCAGAGTCCCTCGAGCGAGGACGCCCGGTCGGCATTCGCCGCGGCCTCGGCCTCGCGGATGGCGCTGCGCCGGGCTCGGCGCTTGTCATTGACGAGGCACAGGCCGATGGCCACGAAGAACAGCAGGAGCATGGGAACTGCGAGATAGAACATGCTCATTGCGTCGGCGCCCGGTGCGGCCATGGCGGCGAACAGGCAGACGAGGAACACGGTGATCCGCCAGGCCTTGAGGATCTGCCGGCCGGAGACCAGACCCACCATGTTCAGTCCGAACAACACCACCGGCAGGAGGAAGGCGATGCCGAAGGCGAGCATCAGGCGGAGCACGAAAGTGATGAAGACCGACACGGTGATGATGTTCGAGAAGCCGCTGGGGGTGAAGTCCGTCAGGACGCGCACGGCGTTCGGCAGGATCAGCCAGGCCAGGTAGATCCCGGCGAGGAAAAGCGGGACGGCAACCCCGATGAAGGACAGCGAGATCCGGCGTTCCTTGGTCTTCAGACCGGGGGTGATGAACGCCCACAGCTGGTACAGCCAGATGGGGCTCGAGAGAATCAGGCCGAGGAAGACGGAGACCTGGACCATCAGGTCGAAGGGCGAGCCTGCTGTGTCGAAGTTCAGCGCTGCACTGCGGCCCTCGCGCTCGTTGATATCGACGACCGGAGCCGACAGTGCCTCGAGGACCGGTTCGTAGATCAGGAATCCGAGAACGGTGCAGACGACGACGGCGATCGCGGACTTGAAGAGCCGGTTGCGTGCTTCCTTCAGGTGCTCCTTGAGGGCCATCCGCCCCTCGGGATTGGCCTTCCGACCCTTGGTGATGGCCACGTGCGCTACTGGGTGTGGGTCGGGGAGTTGCCCTGGTTCGGCGGGACCGAGGATCCGGTTGCACCCGGCGGATTATGCGGCTGGTTCGATGACGCTCCGGGAGAGGGCGTGTGGTCCACGATCCGGCCCTCGACGGTCGGCTCCGCGCCGTCGTCGGACTTGTTCTCGTCCTTCATCTGCTTCACCTCGGACTTGAAGATCCGCAGCGACTGGCCGATGCTTCGGGCCAGGCCCGGAAGCTTCGGAGCACCGAACAACAGGATTGCGATGACGATGACGACGACGATTGTCCAGCCTTCAGGCCTCATGATCTTGGTTCCTCTCGTTGATCCCTTCTTAGTTTAGGTCAAAGATGCGGCATGTCACGCAGGAGCTGCGGCTGGTTTCGCTCGGCCCGGAGTCGGACGCGAGCGGCCCTGCGGCGGCCTATCCGCTGCGTCCTGCCGCGCGCATTGGTCGCCCGAACCTCGTCGGGAGTGGAGAACACCGCGGGAACAAGGGTGGACTCACCGGCGCCGTCGGCATCGGATTCATCATCACTGTCAACCACGGTTCGCCCAGTGTTCACCTGCACGCGATCCGCGGCGACTTCGAATTCACGAAGTGTTGACATGGCTCCGCGGAAGACGCGGAATCCCAGAAAGAGGATAAACAGTGCGGTGAGTGCCAGCAGGGCAACCCAGATTACGATCCATGACCACCAAGGCATCTGCCCAGTCTAGGTCACGCCCGAACTGCCAGGGCCTCCTCCACCCAGCGCAGCGCGCTTTCGCGTACCTCGCGGGGGCGGACGACGACGGCGCCGCCGCCGAGGCTTGCCACCAGACCGGGTAGCCAGGACACCGAGCTGAGCCGGACCTCGGCTGCAAGCGCGCCGCCGGGCAGTTCACCCGTCCGCACGGCACCGTACTGCTCCGCGACCCATCGTGCGGGCGGCTGGAGCACGAGGGTGACGAGGTGGTCGCTCGGCGACGGCGTGTAGACCTCCGGTGGAGACCCGGGAACCGCTTGGGCTGGACCGGCAGGCCGGCGCTCCACGGGTGCAGTGGTCGGCCGGATATCCTGGATGCGGTCGAGCCGGAAGTTCCGCAGCCCTTCCGAGTGGACGCACCACGCCTCCAGATACCATACGTCCTGGTGCGAGAACACGCGCACCGGCTG
>NZ_KI914830.1:21764-52787 GCF_000520535.1 Arthrobacter sp. H41 | reverse complement strand
TGAGGAGATCTCGTCCCGCGCCGGGACCAGGTAGGTGATTTCCGCCCGGACGCCGGAGGCCAGGGCGTCCTGCAGTGCCTCGAGGGCCGGATCGATATCCTCTTCGGTGAGCTTCGTGGCGACGGCGCTGCCGATCCGGGCAGCGTCACCTGCCGCCGCCGCGAGCTTGGCCTGGGCGCCGAGCAGAGCCTCGGTGGTCCTCGCGCCGGAGAGGTCGCGCAGGGCCTGCAGTCCGACGATCAGCGCACACGCCTCATCCATGCTCAGTTTCACCGGTTCCGCGAGGTTCTGGGCATTCGTCAGGTAGATCCGGCCGTCCTCGATATTGACGTCGATCAGTCCATCCGGATAGTGCCGCGGACCGCTGACGAAGAGCAGGTCGAGGTCCCGTGTCAACTGGTCTGCGCTCACCTTGAAGCGGCTGGCCGTCGTCGTCAGCTCCGCGCCGGGATGCGCGAGGAGGTACGGCACCAGATCGAGGAGGCGCAGGAGGTGATCCTGCGCCGAGGACTGCCGGCGCGGGGTGGGCACCGGCGTGTCGGAGAGCACGACGTCGTCGGGGGCGCCGATCGATGCCTCGAGGGCGCTCCGCAGGAGTGCGTTGACTTCGGCGGCGAGTTCGGAGGGCTGCTCCACCCGCGCGTTCGGCCCGAAGACCGCAACCTCCCGGGCAAGGACCTGGGCGCTCGAGTACTTCACCTCGAGCTGGTCCCACTCCTCCCCCGTGGAGAGGATTGCAGTGCCCTTCCGCACCCGGAGCGCGTTGGAGGACCCGGTGCGGACAGCGATCCTCGCCGTGTGGTCCGGCTCGCTTCGCCGAAGCGAGCCCAGGGCCCTGTTCATGTCGAAGGACTCGGGAACAGCGAAACCGGTCTCGAGGAGCCGTGGGGCGGAGGTGATGCGCGACAACCGGAAGAACCGCGTCGCCTGCCGGGCGGTGTCATGACCCACCACGTACCAGTGTCCGAAACGCGCCCCCATCCCCCACGGCTGGAGCGTTCGCTCTTCCTCCCGGCCGGTGCTCGCAGCCCGGTAGGTGAACCGCAGCAGCTTCCTTTTCGACATTGCACGCCACACCTCGTCCCAGTAGGGCTCGTTGGTGGGAATGCGGGGCTGCACCGGAAGGCGTGACGGGACGTCGGCATCGCCGCTCCTGGTGCTGAGCTTGCGCATCGCACGGGATGCGGCGGAGTCGAGCGCTCCCTGGTCCCAGAGACTGGCGGCCATGCTGAGGACCGCGTATTCCTCCGGGGTGAAGTTCACGCCCGCCAGACGGTAGTCCTCGGCATTGATCCGGTAGCGCTGCACGGTGTTGTCGTTCTCGAACAACGGATCCTCGCCGAACGCCTCGAGCGGAATGCCCTGTTCGCGCAGCATTGCCTTGTCCCGATCGAACAGCTTCTCCCGTGCGGCGCTGGTCGACGCTTCACCGTACAGCTCGATCTCCTCGAACAGTTCCTCCTTGGTGAATCCCCTCCTGCTCGAAAGCAGCAGGATCACCAGCGTGAGGAGCCGTTCGGTGCGTTTCGCTGACACCGGAGCCGGACTATCGAACTGCCAGGAGGTCCACCACGAAGATCAATGATTCGTTCGGCGCGATGGCTGATCCTGCGCCGCTCGCTCCGTAGGCGAGCTCGGACGGGATTTCCAGCCGGCGTCGTCCTCCGACCTTCATCCCGAGCAGGCCCTGGTCCCAGCCCTGGATCACCTGACCCACTCCCACGCGGAAGTCGAGGGGTGCGCCGCGGTTCCAGGACGCGTCGAATTCCTCGCCCGTCGAGAAGGCGACGCCCACATAGTGTGCCGACACGGTGTTCCCTGTCTTCACCTCCTGGCCGTTACCCTCGATGAGGTCGTCGATCATCAGCTCGGTGGGTGCTGCGTGCTCGGGGAAATCTACCTCGGGCTTCTGACGGTCGAATTCGCGTTGTCCGAATGACATGGTTCTCCTTGGTGTAGTAGGGGGTGCAGGCTACTGGGCGGCTTTCTTGCCGGTGATCTCCACGTAGAACACCAGTGCTCCCGCCGGAGCGCCCTGCTGCGCGGGATCTCCGTAGGCCCAGGCTGCGGGGATCTCGAGCATGACCTTGGACCCGACCTTCAGGCCGGACAGTCCCTCGGTCCAGCCGCGGATCACACCCGTCAGCGGGAACTCGGTGGGCTCGCCGCGGGAGTAGCTCGAGTCGAAGTTCTCGCCGTCCTCCCATCGCCAGCCGCTGTAGTTGGCGGTGATGGTGTCGGCCTCGGTCACCACTTCGCCGGTGCCCTCCTCGAGCACCTGGACGACGAGGTCCTCGGAGGGCTCGTTGTCCGGAATGGTGATCTGCGGGGCGCCGTCCTCGCCGAAGGTGAAAGTGGGAAGCTTGCCTTCCTCCTCGAGCTTCTGGACCTCCTCGGGAGCGAGTACTTCGGGCTCCGGGGGAAGGTCCGCGGCGGACAATACCTTCAGCACGATGAGCTGCTGGTCGGCGGACCCCTCGGGCTGTCCTTCGACAGTCTCCATGGGGCGGGTGTAGGCAACCTGGGCGCCGACCTTCGTGCCCACCAGGACGTCGTACAGTTCGGCGTCCTGCTCCTTGAGCAGGTCGTCGACGGCGAGGGGCTGCGGCTCACCTCCGGAGTAGGTGTCACCGACCACGGTGCCGTCCTCGGTGTTCAGGAACACCGCGTGGAAAGTGATCTGCTGATTCGCCTTGATCTCGTCGCCGTCCCCTTCGACCACGGTTTTCACGGCTGTTTCCGTGACGTCGAGGGGAGTATCGAATTCGACGGTCGGCGCTTCCTCGTCGCTGCCTCCGCTGACCTCGACCGAGTCGAGGATCCCGGAGTCGCCGGCAGTCCGGCCGGACGTGGTTCCGCCGCAGGCGGTGAGCACCAGCAGCAACAGGAGGAGGGTTGCAAGTACTTTTCGCACAGAACTTCTTTCAAAGATGGTTTCGGTCGTCCAGACGGGGCACAAGTGGTCCGGCCCATCAAGCCTAACGGGTGTGCATTGAGACTTTCTCCCCGCAGGCCGATTTTCCACTCTGTTACAGCTGGCGCAGGAGCGCCTCCACACGCTCGTCGACAGCGGCGAAAGGATCCTTGCAGAGGATCGTCTGCTGCGCGCGGTCGTTGAGTTTCAGATGGACCCAGTCCACGGTGTAGTCCCGGTTCGCTTCCTTCGCGCGGCGCACGAATTCGCCGCGGAGGCGCGCCCTCGTGGTTTGGGGCGGAACGTCGACGGCTTCCTTCACCGCTGTGTCATCGACCACCCGGGCGGCCTCCCCCCGAGCCTGCAGGAGGAAGAAAAGACCCCGGGCCCGGGAGATGTCGTGATAGGTCAGGTCGATCTGGGCGGCGCGCGCCGAGTCCAGACCGAGGCCCGAGCGGCCCAGGTAACGGTCCAGCAGCTTCTTCTTGATGGCCCAGTCGATCTCGGTGTCGATGCGCGAGGTGTCCTGCCGTTCGACGGCGTCGAGCGTCCGCTCCCACAGGTCGAGGACCAGCGGCACGTGCGCGTGGTGCGCCCCGTGATCATCGACGAACCTCCGCACCCGGTCGAGGTACTCGCGCTGCATGTCCAGGGCGGAAACCTGCCGGCCGTTGGCGAGCTTCAGAAGCTGGGAGCCGGTGAGGTCGTGGGAAATTTCGCGGATGTTGCGGATCGGGTTCTCGAGCCGGAAGTCGCGCATGATGACGCCGGCCTCGACCATGCGGAGGATCAGGTCCACCGAGCCGACCTTGAGCAGGGTGGTGGTCTCGGACATGTTGGAATCCCCCGCGATCACATGGAGCCTGCGGTAGTGCTCGGCGTCGGCATGTGGTTCGTCGCGGGTATTGATGATGGGCCGTGAGCGCGTCGTGGCGGAGGAGATGCCCTCCCACAGGTGGTCCGCGCGCTGGGAGAACGCGTAGATCGATCCCGTCTGGGTCTTGAGGACCTTTCCTGCACCGACCAGCAGCTGCCGCGTCACGAGGAACGGAATGAGGATGTCGGCGAGCCGGGCGAATTCGAGTTTTCGGGGGATCAGGTAGTTCTCATGGCTGCCGTAGGAGTTGCCGGCCGAGTCGGTGTTGTTCTTGAAGAGATAGATGCTGCCGTCGTAGCCTTCCTGGGCCAGCTTGCGCTGCGCCTCCGCCACCAGATCCTCGAGGATCAGCTCGCCGGCGCGATCGTGGGTGATCAGCTGCGCCAGGTCGTCGCACTCCGCCGTCGCATACTCCGGGTGGGAGCCGACGTCGAGGTACAGCCGTGAACCGTTGGTCAGGAAGACGTTCGAGGATCGGCCCCAGCTGACCACCTTGCGGAAGAGGTACCGGGCCACTTCCTCCGGCGAGAGTGGGCGGGAGTTCGGGCCGGAGTAGGAGATGCCGAACTCGGTTTCGATGCCGAAGATGCGCCGGTCCATCAGGTGTCCCCGCCGTCCGTCAGGATGCTCTCGAGCTCGGGAGCGGCGAGCCGCCGGAAAGCGCGGCGGCTTCCGCGTGTTGTCCCGGGTTGCCTGTCGAGCACCGCAACCTCGAGCACGTCCGGGGTGAGCCGGTGCGGCGGCTGGCCTGCGGCGCCGTCGTTCTGGAGGGAGGCGACACCCGCCCGGATCGCTTCCGGGAAGGTGAGGTCCCTGGACCAGCTGTCCCGTAGCGCACTGACCACGGCGTCGGCTGCGCCGCCGATGACCACCAGGCCGGTCTCGTCGGCGATCGAGCCGTCGAAGGTGAGCCGGTAGAGATGGTCTTCGGCGGGTGTCTCCCCCACTTCCGCGACGACGAGTTCGACCTCGAAGGGTTTGCTCTCGGCAGTGAAGACGGCCCCGAGGCTCTGGGCATAGACACTTGCCAGGCCCCTCGCCGTGACGTCCTCGCGTGCATAGGAGTAGCCCCGCACATCGGCGTACCGCACTCCAGCCTGGCGCAGGCTCTCGAACTCGTTGTACTTCCCCACCGCGGCGAAGGCGATGCGGTCGTAGATCTCGCCCAGCTTGTGCAGGGACGGCGACGGGTTCTCGGCCACGAGCGCTATGCCGTCGCGGCAGGCCAGGACGATGACCGACCGGCCCCTGCCGATTCCCTTCCGGGCGAAATCGGCCCGGTCCTTCATCAGCTGTTCGGGCGAGACGTAGAACTGCTGCGTCATGGCTACGCTTCCCTTCCTGCGACCGACCTGCGACCGATGATTCCCAGCGCGGCCTCCTCGAGCTCACGCTCCGGTACCCTGCGCGCTCCCGCGCTGTTCACGGTATAGATCACGGGCCAGAGCTGACGGACGACGTCGGGCCCGCCGGTCGCTGAGTCGTCATCGGCCGCGTCATACAGCGATTCGACGGCGACCTGAACGGCAGTCGACTCATCCAGGTTGGGTTTCCACAGCTTCTTCAGGGCGCCCCGCGCAAACACGGAACCCGATCCGATGCTGTGGTGTTCCTGTTCCTCGTACCGGCCGCCGGTCACGTCGAAGGAGAAAAGCCTTCCTTCCCTGCGTTCGGTGTCGAAGCCGGCGAGGAGGGGCACGACGGCCAGGCCCTGCAGCGCCATGGGAAGATTCTGCCGCACCATGGCTGCCAGCCGGTTCGCCTTGCCGTCGAGGCTCATCCGGGTGCCCTCGATCTTCTCGTAGTGCTCCAGCTCCACCTGGAACAGTCGGGTGAGGTCAAGGCCGATTCCGGCGCTTCCGGCGATGCCCAGGACCGAGAACAGGTCACCGGGGAAAACCTTCTCGATATGCCGGCTCGCGATGATGTTGCCCATGGTCGCGCGACGGTCCCCCGCCATCAGGACGCCGCCGGAGAAGGTCAGCGAGACGATCGTGGTGGCGTGCGGGGCAAGTCCGGCGGCGCTCCCGGCAGCCGGCGCGATGATTCCGGTGCTGCGGTTGGAGGGCAGCAGCTCGGGGTGGTCGCGTCCAAGATGCTCGGCGAACGACGTCGAGGCGGCGCGGGAAACGATTGCTGCTGCGTCTTCCGGGATCATCCGTTACTGGCCGCCCTTTTGCACGAAACCCCGTACGAACTCCTCCGCATTGGACTCGAGTACTCCGTCGATTTCGTCCAGCAGGTCATCGACACCCTGGGTATCGGCGCTTTCCTGCGCGCCGGCGGGAGCGGGCAGGGGCTCCGGCTGGGCGTCCTCCTGTTCCTCAGGCTGCGCGCCGGTGTTTTTGTGGTCCTGTGTCGCCATGATGGGTGTCCTTCGCCGGAGTGATGGTGCTGACTCCTATGGTGCCACGCTCGGTTCCGGGCCGCTCAACAATCGGGCCAGGAAATCCTCGGCGTCGGACGCCTGTTCGAAAAGCTGTTCGGTGAGCGCCGCGGTCCCCCGCAGCGGTTCCCTCGTCTGGACCCGCTGGAGCCTCTCCTGGGAAGGGAGTTCGAAGATGATCGAGTCCCAGCTCGCCCCCACGACCTGCGCCGGGAACGTGGAAATACACTTGCCGCGGAAGTACGCGCGGGTATCCCGGGGAGGCTCGACGGCGGCCCTCTCCACCTCGGCCTGCCCCACGAGCAGTTCCACATCCCCGCGCCGGGCCAGCCGGTGGTAGATCCCCTTGTCCGGCCGCAGGTCGGCATACTGCAGGTCGATCAGTCCAAGCCGCGCATCCCCCCACTCGAGCGAATCGCGGTCGCGGTATGCCTGCAGCACCTTGAGCTTGGCCACCCAGTCGACCTGCCCGGCGGCGGCCGAAGGATCCGTCCTCAGGGTTCCCAGGAGCCCTTCCCACCGCCGCAGCACGTCGGCGGTCTGGGGATCGGCGTCGGCGGCTCTCGAGGCAGCGGAGAAGTAGATCTCCTGCAGGTTCAGGCCCGTGAGCCGCCGGCCGTCGGCGAGCTCCACGGTTGCGGTGAGGGTGGGGTCGTGGCTGATCACCTGGAGCGCACGCACCGGATCGGCGAGTTCGGGCAGGGGTGCCAGCCCGTGTTCGATGAGGGAGAGGACCAGCGCCGTCGTCCCCAGCTTGAGGTAGTTGGACACTTCGTTGAGGTTCGCGTCCCCGATGATCACGTGGAGCCTGCGGTATTTCTCGGCGACCGCGTGTGGTTCGTCCCGGGTGTTGATGATGGGGCGGCGGACCGTCGTCTCGAGGCCGATCTCGTTCTCGAAGAAGTCGGCACGCTGGCTGATCTGGTAGCCGGGCGCCTGGTTCAGCGCCCCTATCCCCACGCGCCCGGAGCCGCACAGCACCTGCCTTGAGACGAAGAAGGGGATGAGTGACGCGGCGAGCTGGCTGAACGGCACCCTCCGCGGGACGAGGTAGTTCTCGTGGGAACCGTAGGAGACGCTCTTGTTGTCGGTGTTGTTCTTGTAGAGGTGGACCGGCGAGAAACCGGGAGTGGAGGCGATCCGCCGCATGGCGGTGAGGGCGACGTGGTCCCCCGCCCTGTCCCACAGCACCGCGTCGTGAGGATTGGTGACCTCGGGGGAGGAATACTCGGGGTGCGCGTGGTCGACGTAGAGCCGGGCACCGTTGTTGAGGACGAGATTCATCAGGACGGCGCTGTCGGCGGGTTCGCCGCGTTCGAGGGCTATCTGTTCGGCGGTGAGCACCGGCGCTTCGTCGGTGAGCTGGGTGGGATGCGCCGCCGACCGGTCGAGCCGCCAGCCCCTCGCATCGGCGAGGGGTGCCTCATCGGTGTAGTCCCACCGTGTGCCGGCCAGGTTGCCGAGACCTTCCCTCAGGGTTGCGGCGTACGCGTTGACCACCTGCGAGGACAGCAGGGTCGGATTGGCCGAGAGCAGGCCGGGGGCGATGATCCCGTACTCGGTCTCGGTGCCCATGACCCGGTGCACGGTGACTCCGCCCGTCTCCTTCGGGAACGATCCAGTAGTACCGCCACTCACAGATACTGACCGGTGTTCGCCGTCGTCTCGAGCGACTTTCCGGGCTCCTGGCCCGCCTTGCCCTGCACGATGGTCCGTATATAGGTGATGCGCTCCCCCTTCTTGCCCGAGATCCGTGCCCAGTCGTCGGGGTTCGTGGTGTTCGGCATGTCCTCGTGCTCACGGAACTCGTCGACCACAGCACGCATCAGGTGCTCGATCCGGAGGCCCTTGCTGCCCTCGAGCAGCAGGTCCTTGATGGCGTACTTCTTCGCCCGGTCCACCACGTTCTGGATGACTGCCCCGGAATTGAAATCCTTGAAGTAGAGCATCTCGGTGTCACCGTTCGCGTAGGTGACTTCGAGATACTCGTTGGACTTGTCCGTCGAGTACATCTTCTCGACGGTGCGCCGGATCATCTCCTCGACGGTGACGCGGGCGTCGCCGCCGTGCTCGGCAAGATCATCGGCGTGGAGCGGCAGGCCCTCCGTGATGTACTTCGCGAAGATTTCCGCGGCCCCTTCGGCGTCGGGCCGCTGGATCTTGATCTTGACGTCGAGCCTGCCCGGCCGCAGGATGGCAGGGTCGATCATGTCCTCGCGGTTCGAGGCGCCGATCACGATGACGTTCTCGAGCTTCTCGACGCCGTCGATCTCGCTGAGGAGCTGCGGAACGATGGTGGTTTCGACGTCGGAGGAGACCCCGGTGCCGCGCGTGCGGAACAGCGACTCCATCTCGTCGAAGAACACCACCACCGGGCTGCCGTCCGACGCCTTCTCCCGGGCACGGGCGAAGATCAGCCGGATGTGCCGCTCGGTCTCCCCCACGTATTTGTCGAGCAGCTCCGGGCCCTTGATGTTGAGGAAGTAGCTGCGGACCTGCTCCGACCCCGAGCGTTCCGCCGCACGCGCGGCGAGGGAATTGGCGACGGCCTTGGCGATCAGTGTCTTTCCGCAGCCGGGAGGACCATAGAGCAGGATTCCCTTGGGGGGCTTGAGCCCGTGTTCGCGGTACAGGTCGGGGTGGAGGAACGGGAGCTCGACGGCGTCGCGGATCTGCTCGATCTGCGGTCCCAGTCCCCCGATGTCCTCGTAGGCGATGTCCGGTACCTCCTCGAGGACGAGGTTCTCCACCTCGCTGCGCGGCACCTTCTCGAGGGCGAAGCCGGACTTCGTGTCCACGGCCAGGGCATCGCCGACCCGGATCCGCTCTCCCTGCAGGTGCCCGTTGAGCCGAACGAGGCGCTCGTCATCCATCCGCCCCACCACGAGCGCGCGGTCGGTCCCGAGGAGCTCCTTGACGGTGACCAGTTCCCCGGCCCGCTCGTAGCCGAGCGCGGCCACGATGGTCAGCGACTCGTTCAGCAGCACTTCCTGGCCCGGGGCGAGCTGGCGCACGTTGATCAGGGGGCTCACCGTGACCCGGAGCTTCCGTCCCGACTGGAGGATATCCGCGGTGTCCTGCACCGTTGCCTGCGTGGTGGTTCCCGGCTCGGCTGCCCGTTGCGTATTGATTTGGATGACGGTGGCGAAACTGAAGGGTGCGGCGCCTTCCTTTTCCAGGGCCGCCTTCAGCCGCACGATCTCGGTGCGGGCGGCTTCCAGCGCCGCCACCAGGCGGGAGTTGTTCGAAGTGGCCGAGGCGAGCTGGCGGTCGATATGGCGCAGCTTGTCGCGGAGGACGTTGAGCTGGCGCTGGGCCATGGCGTTGTCGCCGCCCTGCACCGGCGGCTCCTGCGACTGCCCCCCGGAAGGGGAAACGTGCTCTTCGGATTCCGCCATCGCGTATCGCCACCTTCGGTTCGGCACTGGGCTGTGTTTCGACCATAGCGCAGACCCGCCGTCCTACGCTTGCGCCGGCTGCGGAAGGTGCGCCAGCCGGCTACCCCTTA
This sequence comes from Arthrobacter sp. H41, assembly GCF_000520535.1. Classification (GTDB taxonomy): domain Bacteria; phylum Actinomycetota; class Actinomycetes; order Actinomycetales; family Micrococcaceae; genus Arthrobacter_D. The sequence continues at coordinate 43,102 of NZ_KI914830.1, read as the reverse complement.
TCCCTGTCATCCAGAACGTTGTCCTCGGACACGCCGTCGTTCGAAACGCTGGCGTCCGGTATTCCCTCCAGCAGCGCATCCCGGCGCGACTGTGCCTCTTCGGCGGGGAGCGATCCCCGCTGGATGGTGGAGGAGGCGTCCCTCGCGACGCGTCGGAGGCGCTTGTCCGAGACATCCCGCTCGCCGACGGCCTGCGGAGTCCAGGCGTTCAGGTCCTCCTCGCTGAAGCCAGTCTTCGACGGCCGCCGCTTCGGAGTGAAGCCGATGGCGCCGGGCGCCAGGCGCCGGGCGGTCAGGAGGAAGCCCGTGTGGGCCACCATGCGGTGGTCGGGACGGACGGCGAGGCCCTCGAGATGCCAGCCGCGGACCATCGACTCCCAGGCAACAGGTTCGGTGAAACGGCCGTCGGCGCGGATTGCCTCGGCGGTTCGGGACAGCTGCGTCACCGTTGCCACGTAGCTCACCCACACTCCTCCCGCGACGAGGACCGTTGCCACTGCGTCAAGGCACTCCCAGGGCGCGAGCATGTCGAGCACCACGCGGTCGACGGTTCCCGGTGCTTCCTCCTGGAGGACCTGCTCCTGGAAGTCTCCGAGGGAGACCTTCCAGGCCGGATGCGGGCCGCCGAAGATGGTTTCGACGTTGCCTTTGGCGATCTCCGCGAACTCCGGGCGTCGCTCAAACGAGTGGAGGGAGCCCGTGTCTCCCACGGCACGCAGGAGTGAGATCGAGAGTGCACCGGATCCGACGCCGGCCTCGACCACCCGGGCACCCGGGAAGATGTCGCCCATCGTCACGATCTGGGCTGCGTCCTTGGGATAGACCACAGCAGCGCCGCGGGGCATGGAGAGGACGAAGTCGGAAAGCAGCGGACGCAGGGCCTGGTACAGCTGGCCCGTGGTGTTGGGGAGGATGGTGCCTTCGGGTTCGCCGATCAGCGTGTCGTGGAGCAGGAATCCCTTGTGCGTGTGGAACGCCCCTCCCGGGGTCAGGGTCACCGTGTTCATGCGCCCTTTCTCGTCGGTCAACTGGGCCCGTTCGCCGGCGCGGAACGGCCCGCGCCTGCTTGCCGCGCCGTGCGCCTCGCCCGGGGAGGTGGGGTCTGTGGGTGTGCTCATGGGGGAATTCCTTCGGGTTTTTGGGTGGCAGCGGGAAGCGGTGGCGCGAATCTGCGGCGCCGTCGTCGCGCCTCTGGCCTGGGAGTTGGAGCTACGGCCTGGCAGTTGGAGCTATGACCTGGGGCCTGGCGCCGATTTGCCGGTGATGGCCTGGATCACTGTTTTCTGGTGGAGCAGGCCGGTCACCGAGCCGCGGCTGTCGATGACCGCATACTCGTTCCCCTCGAGCCGCGCGAGGAACTGGACGAGTTCCTGTCCTTCGGCCCACTCGGGTACGTAGGCACCCACCGGAAGGGCGCGGGCGGTCGCGCTGACCGGCGTCGTGTCCGCTGCGGAATCGGGAACGGATTCGAGGGCGGCCGTGTCCACCACGGCTTCCGGCTGTCCGCTGGCTCCCGTCAGGACGATTGCCGGCGCCGGGGTCTCACGGACCATTCGCCGCGCCTGCGCCACTGTGGTGCCGGCGGCCGGCAGTCCTACCGCGGCCTGCTTCAGCCGGTTGGCGCTGATATCGGGCAGCCGGAGCCGCATCCTGGCGTTCTCGATCGAGGCGCTGGCACCCATCCAGAGGAAGGCGCCCATGACCACGGCCAGGATGATGAGTGTGAGATCCGGCTGCCGACCCTGCAGGAGGGGAATCCCGACGACGACGCCGAGCAGCACCACCACGAGAAGCCGTCCGGCCCAGCCGGCCGTAACGGTGCCCTTGTCCTGGCTGCCCGTTGCTTTCCATACGGCGGACTCAACCATCCGGCCGCCGTCGAGGGGAAGGCCCGGCAGCACATTGAAGATGGCGACCAGCAGGTTGGCCCAGACGAGGATCTCGGTGAGGAGGAATTCCACGGTGCGGGGTTCCAGGACGGTGAGGACACCCCACCCAAGGATCGCGAGGACGAAGTTCGCGGCGGGGCCGGCCAGCGCCACCACCACGGAGCGGCCCGGTGAGCTGGAGAAGTGTTCGAACTGGGTGTGGCCGCCCCACAGGTTGAGGACGATCTGCGCGGTGGGCCAGCCGAACGCACGCGCCGAAAGCGCGTGGGCGAGTTCGTGGATCAGGACGGAGGCCGCGAGGAGCAGCGCGTAGCCGAGCGCTACTGCGTAGGCCCCGGAACCGATCCCGGGAAACGTGTCCTCGACCCTGGGCCCGAACAGGATCACGATGACGGCCGTGATGGCGAACCATGACCAGGCGAGGATCACCGGGATTCCGGCGATCCTTCCGAGGGAGAGCCCGGGACTCCTGCCGGTCCTGGCCGTCCCCTTCCGGGTCGGGTCGCCACTCACCGGGACGCCTCTGCGGCGAAGGAGGCGGGTCGGAGCAGCGATTCGAGATCCCGGACGGTCCTGCCCTGCAGGGTCGGCCACTCGATGGAATGCGGGTTGTGCGGCAACGGGACGAAGTGCGGTACAGCGACCGTCACGACCCCCGCTGCGAGGGCCGATGTGACACCGGGCAGTGAATCCTCGATGGCCACGACACGCGACTTCTCAAGGCCGGGAATTCGATGCTCCAGGAGGTCGAAGGCATGCTGGTACGCCTCGGGATCCGGCTTCCCGCGGCCCACCATGTCGCCGGTGACCAGTTCCACGAACGTGCCGTCCGGAAGGTGGGAGGCTACCTCGGCGGCCAGCAGGCGTTCGGACATGGTCACCAGGATGCAGGGTACGCCCGTGGAGCGGAGCTCCTCGAGCAACTCGCGCGCGCCGGGCCGCCAGGGAACCTCGGCCCTGACCTGTCCGGCGACCTCCCGGATCAGGTGATCGATGATCTCCCGCACCGTCAGATCCACGCCGGCGGCCTGAAGCATTCCCGCCGAGAACTCGAGGGCCTGGCCCACCAGCTGTTCGGCCTGCCCGGTGCTCCAGGTTCCGGAATGCCGTTGAACGAGCTCCAACTCCGCTGCGATCCAGTACGGTTCGGTGTCCACGATGGTTCCGTCCATGTCCCACAGGACGGCCTGGAGGAGACCATCGTCCGGCGATGTGGGTCCTGGGGAAATCCCCGCGGCTGTGCTGGACGGAACAGGTGTAGGCATGGTTCCAAGTCTACGGCGGCTGTCCTGTGCGCAATGTATCCGGCCTTCGGCCCGGCCCGGCCCGTTGCGTCTGCTGTCGGCGAAGCGCCCGGGTAGCGACTGACAGCGGCGCGGACCGAGGTTTAGGGTGAACACGTGGACACCTTCGACGACAGCACCCCAGGCGGCGTACGGGATCTCTTCCAGGACGCCGCCCAGCCCGACAGGCGAATCACCATCATGCTCGCCGCCTTCGAGGGCTGGAACGACGCCGGTGAGGCCGCCAGTGACGCGCTCAAGTACATGGGCCGTTTCTGGGGCAGCGAGAAGATCTCGACCATCGACGCCGACGAGTTCTACGACTTCCAGTTCACTCGGCCCGTCATCAAACGCAACGGGTCGGGGCAGCGGCGAATCAAATGGCCCAATACGAAGATCAGCAAGGCGTCCGTACCGAACTCCAACCTGGACATCATCCTCGTTCACGGTGTGGAGCCCTCCTATAAGTGGCGCGCCTATACCGCGGAACTCGTGGCCTCGGCGAAGGAACTCAACGTCGACTGCATCGTCCTGGTGGGCGCGCTCCTGGCCGATGTCCCGCACACGCGCCCGATCCCCGTCACGGTGACCTCCGATGACGACCTCGTGAGGGAGAGCCTCGAGGTGGAACCGTCCACCTATGAGGGCCCCATCGGGATCGTCGGAGTGCTCGCCGAAATGGGGTTGCTCGCCGATATCCCGACGATGTCCCTGTGGGCCGCAGTGCCGCACTATGTGGGCCAGTCCCCGTCGCCCAAGGCCCAGCTGGCGCTGCTCAGCAAGCTGGAGGAAGTCCTGCAGGTGGGCGTCGAGACGCAGGCGTTGAACGAGGAATCGGAAGCCTGGGAACGCGGCGTGGATGAACTGGCAACCGAGGATCCCGAGGTGGCGGCGTATGTCCGGCAACTCGAGGAAGCCAAGGATACCGTCGACCTCCCGGAGGCAAGCGGAGAATCGATTGCGCGGGAGTTCGAGCGTTACCTCAAGAAGCGGCGCCGCGAATAGCAGCTGCGGGGGCAGCTGCGAAGGACGAAGCCGTCCGACACCCGCCATAACAGCCACCGCCGATCGACCCCGACATAGGAAGAAGCGGATCGGTGCAGGACTGCCGAACCCTCCCTCTATCCTGAGCTCCTCACGCAGCGATGTCGAAAAACTTTTCGACTACCGGCGCATCGGCGCCCTCCCCCACAGCGCCGCACGGCCCACCTCGACACCGGATTTTCCCGTCCCGCTCGGACCGCGCCACCACTATCCAAGCAGCACGAACGCAGACACACCAACTTGGACGCTACATCAAGGACGAGCAGCTGCTCATCAGCATCCGGACGATTCACCGGCGTCTATTCCTTGATGCAGATGACGGATCTGGGATGTCCTCCGACCGCTTCGGTCATGCCATGGGTCAGCGTCTCAAACCCAGGGAACCGTGCGTTGAAGGACTCCTCGAATTTGAGCTAATTCATGATGGAGGCGTTGAGGCCGGCAAGTAACTTGTTTCCGTCAACCTCGGTCCAACGGATTCGACGGCGTCTGCTCTTGTACCTCATGAGCGCCGGTTTCGAGGCAGTCGCACCGCCGCAGGCTATTCAGGATGTCCGTTCGATGATCTCCGCGCCTGCCTGCTCCGGCGAGGAAAAACCGGCCTCGCGGTAGTAGCCCTCGATATGAGCGACGACCAGTTCGGAGGCCAGGGAAGGGCTCGCCGTCCGGATCGCATCATAGATGCCATGGTGCTCCGACCGCAGCCGCGCGGCTGTAGCTGACCAATCCGGCAGGTTGCTGATCATGTCCAGGGTGTAATGGCCGATCGAATCTCGCAGCGATCCCATCATGGTGCTGATCAGGATGTTGCCCGCCGCTTGTGAGAGGGCAACGTGGAACTCGGCGTCGAGCTCAAGGAAGCGTTCCGCACTGATATCCGGTACGTCCATGGCTTCCAGAAGCGCGAGGGCTGAATCCAGTGAAGGCGATGAAAGCTTCGCGTGTTCGACTGCCCACGACTCAAGCAACACACGGGTTTGAACGATGTCTGCTGCGGGCAAGTGTGATGTCGCCAGATGCAGGCGCATTGCGGAGGTGAACGGCGCTGATGGATCCGCAGTGATGAGCGTTCCGGCGTCGGGCCCTGATCCAACGCCAGAACGAACCATGCCCATGGCTTCCAGCACCCGGATGGCCTCCCGGACAGAGGTCCGCGATACTTCCAACTGCTGCGCGATGGCGCGCTCCGCCGGCAACCGCTGACCAATTTCCAAGCGGCCCCCGGCAATTTCCCGCTCTACCCACTGAAGGACAATCTGGTGCGCTTTCATAGCGCCACACTACTTGATGTGGTCCAACCATTGCGGTAGCGTGTTCCACATCATCTTGTGGTCCAACCATAGAGCCGCATGAGGAAAGGACTCGAATGACCGAGCAGATCGCAACGGAAGAGCACCCCGAACCAGCCCAGGCGGGCGCAGTACCAAGGCCTTTGGCCTCCCCGGAGGCGAGCGACGGGCATCAGGAAGCGGCCAGCGCCGTACCGGATGCGCTGCGTCGCCGGATTCCCTCGGTGGCGGACCTCGGTCCACTCCTTCAATTCAAGGCACCGTCCTTTCCCACGGCCCGGAACCGGGTGGCCAAGGCCCAGACCATCGCGGATCTGCGCGCCATCGCCAAGCGACGCACCCCGAAAGCTCCGTTCGACTACACGGACGGCGGCGCGGAGGAAGAGATCACGCTGTCCCGGGCCCGTGAATCCTTCAGGAACATCGAGTTCCACCCGGGTGTGCTGCGGGATGTTTCCACGGTCGATACGACAACCCGGGTACTGGGCGCATCATCGGCGCTGCCGTTCGGCATTGCCCCCACCGGGTTCACCCGGATGATGCAGTCCGAAGGCGAATACGCCGGCTCGCAGGCGGCGCAGGCGGCCGGTATTCCCTTCACGCTCTCCACCATGGGCACCGCATCCATCGAGGACGTCGCGGCGGCAGCGCCGAACGGCCGGAACTGGTTCCAGCTCTACCTCTGGACGGACCGTGAGAGGTCGATCGAACTCGTGAATCGGGCCGCCGCAGCCGGCAACGACACACTGATGGTTACCGTCGACACCGCCGTTGCCGGAGCCCGCCTCCGGGATGTTCGGAACGGCATGACCATTCCGCCCGCACTGACGATCAAGACAGTTCTGGATGCTTCCTACCGGCCGGCATGGTGGATCAACTTCCTCACCCACGAACCGTTGAACTTCGCATCGCTCTCCCACTACTCGGGAACGGTCGCGGACCTGATCAACTCCATGTTCGACCCCACCCTCACTTACCAGGATCTGGACTGGCTCCGCGAGGTCTGGAAAGGAAAACTGGTCGTCAAGGGAATCCAGACGCTCGACGACGCCAAAAAGGCCGTCGATCACGGTGCCGATGGCATCGTCCTGTCCAACCACGGCGGGCGGCAACTGGACCGCGCGCCCATCCCGCTGCACCTTCTTCCCGAAGTCGCCGGGGAGCTGAAGGGCAAGACCGACATCATCCTTGACACCGGCATTATGAGCGGCGGAGATATTGTTGCCGCTCTGGCGCGCGGTGCCGACTTCACGCTCGTGGGACGGGCCTACCTCTACGGACTGATGGCCGGAGGGCGCCCCGGCGTCGACCGCATGATCGAGATCCTCGGGACGCAGGTGGCGCGCACCATGCAGCTGCTGGGAGTGAACAAGATCTCGGACCTGAACGAGGACCACGTCCGGTTCCTGTGAACCGCTGCTGTTGACCCTGGGCTTGCCCGCGATGGCCGCCGTGATGGTCGATCTGATCATTCAAAGCACGCCGGTTAGTTTCGGCGCCGTCGGAACCCCGATCATCGTCGGCGTCGGCGGCGGACTCGGGGGAGATCCGGCCGTCGACGATCGTATGGCGGAACTTGGCGTCACCTTCCCTGAGTTCATTGCGTCCATCGGCTTCGAAGTGGCCCTGATCCATGCCATTGTGGGCCTACTCATACCCCTCTTCCTGGTGTGCATGCTGACCGGGTTCTTCGGCCCGGAACGTCGCTTCCGCGATGGTTTGGCTATCTGGCCTTTTGCCCTCTACGTCTCGCTCACCATGACCGTCCCCTAGGTCCTGGTGGCGCGTTTCCTCGGCGGCATCATCGGCCTGCCCCTGGTCATGTTCACCTCCAGCCGCGGTTTCCTGATGCCCAAGGACACCTTCGATTTCGGCCCGAGGTCCGGCTGGAATGAGCGGTGGATGGGCAGCATCGAGCCCGCGGCCGCAACAGACATCTCAGCCAGAATGAGCATGGTTCGCGCCTGGATTCCCTACGTACTGATGGGAACCCTTGTTGGTAGCTACGCGGGTGGCGGCCCAAGCCGTCGGAGGTGCCGGCGGAAATCCCCTTGCCATCCACAATATCGTCGCGGCGTCCGCGACGGTGGGCTTGCTCGGGCGTGAAGGAGATCTCCTCCGCAAGACAATCATCATCACCACGTACTACTGCCTGGCCGCCGGCTCAATTGCGTATGTGTTCATCCACGGGCTAGGACTCAATCTGGGCAGGATCATGCTCGTGCTGTTGCTGGCGGCACTGGCGGCACTGGTCGGCTGGATGAAACGCCAGCGAACAGTTAGCACATTGGTGAAAGCCGAACGACTCTGAACCACGAACTGCACCCTCGAGCGTCATTCGACCGGCCCGCCCCACATCGACAACGGTTGCTGAACCGAAGTCAACGGAAGCAAACCACAGAGGCAATGACGCGATGTGATCGAGACCGACGGTCCGGGAGCAGGGTCAGCTCCCGGCCGGGAGCCCAACCAAACTGCTCGATGGGTGATGAAGCAAGCCCGGGCTTGGTCTGGGGCTGTGTGACGGCCACTGGATAAACCCATTCCGTTTGCACTTCTCACCGGCGACTACACCTGGCCCCGCGCCAACCAGATCAAACCCGGCAACTACAGGCCATCACGCCGCACCGAAAAACCCTAGCGTTGGATATTTCACTTTTTCACAAGCCGCCCCAGTCAAAGCCTGACGCCGAGCAGGGCGTCCAGGGCAGCGACGAGCTGGCCCTGCGCCTCCGGGTCGGCGACTTCCTCGTCCTGGGTCTGCCCGCCCGCACGCGCAGCCCATTCGTCCACTGCGGCGAGCGCACCCGGGGCGTCGAGATCCGCCGCCATGGCATTGCGGATGTCCATGACCACTTCCTTCACGTCCGTGGGCGTCGCGGCTGCCGATGCCGAGCGCCAGCGTCCCAGCCGCTCGACGGCCTGCTCGAGGACGGCATCGGTCCAGGACCAGTCCGTCCGATAGTGGAAATTCAGGATCGCCAGCCGGATGGCGGCAGGGTCGACGCCGTCGCGCCGCAGGGTGGAGACGAGCACCAGGTTGCCCCGGGATTTGCTCATCTTGCCGCCGTCGTACCCCACCATTCCGGCATGCGCATAGTGGCGCGAAAGTGGTTTACTGTTGCTCGCCCACGCGTGGCCGGCGCTCATCTCATGATGAGGGAAGACCAGGTCGGATCCGCCGCCCTGGACGGTGAACGGCGAGGGAAGGAACCGCTGGGCGATGACAGCGCACTCGATGTGCCAGCCGGGGCGTCCGCTGCCGAGCAACCCGCCGTCCCAGGCGGGCTCGCCCTGCCGGGCCTGGCGCCAGAGCAGCGGATCGAGTCGGTTGCGCTTGCCCGGCCGGTCAGGGTCACCGCCCCGCTCCGCCGAGAGCGGGAGCATCTGCTCCTCGGAGAGGTGGGACACCTGGCCCAGGAACCAGCGGTCGGCATCCTCCGGGGAGAGGGCGGCGACGGCGTCGAGGGAGAAGTAGATGTCGCCGTCGGGCTCTGTCGCGTCACCTTCGACTGCGTAGGCGAGGCCGCGGTGCACCAGTGATTCGACCACGGGGACGATCCAGTCGATGGACTCGACGGCGCCGATGTAGGAGTCGGGGGGCAGGACGTTCAGCGCGGCCATGTCCGTCCGGAACAGCTCGATCTGCTGCTCGGCGAGCTCCCTCCAGTCCACTCCGGTGGCGGTGGCCCGCTCGAGCAGGGGATCATCCACGTCGGTGACGTTCTGGACGTAGTTCACCGTGGAGCCGCTGTCCCGCCAGGTGCGGTTAAGTAGGTCGAAGGCCACGTAGGTGGACGCATGGCCCAGGTGCGTCGCATCGTAGGGCGTGATTCCGCAGACGTAGAGGCTCGGCCCCGGCTCCGCGGGAAGTTCCACTATTCTTCCCTGGGCGGTGTCGAACAGTTCGATCCTCGACTGGGTACCGGCAACATCAGGGACAGGGCTAAAGTTCCACGCAATCACTTCCCTAGCTTACGTCGGCGCGTCAGGCGTTGATGACGTTGAAGCCCAGCAGGGCGTAGAGCGCGAGCCCGAGGAGAACGCGGTACCAGACGAACACGCTGTAGCTGCGGGTCGAAACGAAGCGGAGGAACCAGCCGATGATGGCGAATCCCACCACGAAGGCGATCCCCGTGGCGAGCGCCGTCTCCCCCAGGCCGAAGGGACCGGGCGTGCCGACGCTCTTGGCGAGCTGGTAGAAGCCGCTGGCGAATACGGCGGGGATGGCGAGCAGGAACGAGTATCGCGCTGCCGCTTCCCTGGTGTAGCCCATCAGCAGTCCGGCGGTGATCGTTCCACCGGAGCGTGACACGCCGGGAATAAGGGCGAGCGCCTGCGCGAAGCCGTAGAGGATGCCGTGCCGGTAGGTGAGCTGGGTGAGGTCCCTGGTCTGCTTCCCCACAGCATCGGCGACGGCGAGGATCAAGCCGAACACGATCAGCATGGTCGCCACGATCCAGAGGCTGCGGAACGCTCCTTCGATCTGGTCCTGGAACAGCAATCCGAGCACGCCGATGGGGATGCTGCCGAGGATCACGAGCCACCCCATGCGCGCGTCCGGATCGTTTCGCGGCACAGATCCTCCAAGCGACCCGAACCACGCCTTGAGAATCCGCACGATGTCCCGCCAGAAGAAGACGACGACGGCCGCCTCGGTCCCCAATTGGGTGATCGCGGTGAAGGCGGCTCCCGGATCCTGGGCATTGGGAAGGAGCTCACCGACGATACGAAGGTGCGCGCTGGAGGAGATGGGCAGGAATTCAGTGAGCCCCTGGACAAATCCGAGGATGACAGCTTCGATCCAATTCACTCTTACGACCTTAGAGCAACCTTTTCCGCCCAGGCTTTAGGCTTGCACTATGCAACGGCGAAACGTGGGATCGAGCGGCCTGACCGTGTCGGCGCTTGGACTCGGCACCATGAACTGGGGCCGGGAGGTGGATGAGGAGGCCGCACGGGAGCAGTTGCGGCTCTTCACCGAAGCCGGGGGCACCCTGGTCGAATCGGCGGCCGGGTACGGCGAGGGCCAGGCGGAAGCGATGCTGGGCGGTTTCATCGGTGACACCGTGGCCCGTTCGGAAATAGTGCTGACCGTTCAGGGCGGTTCACCGCGGAGCGGTACCGGAAGCGTCGATACCTCGCGTCGGGGCCTGCTTGATTCACTCGACGCCTCGTTGACGCTGCTCGGTACCGATTCGGTCGACCTGTGGCTTGCCCCAGCCGGCGACACCCCCGTCCCGCTCCATGAAACGCTGAGCGCCCTTGAGCTTGCCTATACTTCCGGACGTGCACGATACGTCGGAGCCTCGAACCATTCGGGCTGGGAATTCGCGCGCCTTGCTGCGACGGCGGGCTTTCCGCTGGTTGCCAACGAGGTCGAGTACTCGCTGGTGAACCGCCGGGTGGAATCCGAGGCCGTTCCGGCCGCGGCGGCCTTCGATGCGGGGATCCTCGCCTGGGCGCCGCTGGGGCGGGGAGTGCTCACCGGGAAATACCGGGGACGCCTGCCGTCGGACTCGCGCGGCGCGTCCGAGGTATGGGCGCCCTATGTCGATTCCTACCTGACCGGCCGGCCGCAGCGGATCATCGAGGCCCTCTGCACAGCGTCAAAGGGTTTGGACCTGCAGCCCCACGAACTGGCACTGCGGTGGCTGCTTCACCGTCCGTGCGTCTCGTCGGTGATCCTGGGGGCAAGGACTTCCCACCAGCTGAAGGAACTCCTGCAGACGAACCTCAAGGCCATTCCGCAGCCAATCGCGGATGTCCTCGATGAAGTATCGGTCCCTACGGCGTAGCCCGCTCGCCGGAGGAGATGCGCTCGTCGTCGGACTCGTCGGACTCGTCGTCGGACTCGTCGTCGTCGTCCGACTCCTCGTAGATCTCCAGCGGGGTCACTTCGCCGTACGCGTCGTAAAGGACTTCCTCGTAGACTTCGAACGCATCGGCGATGGCCAGGTACGCGGCCTCGACGGCCGGATCGTCCTCCCGCCGCCGTGATGCTGACGCCGCGAGATGCTCTTCGAGTGCTGTGACGAGGGTCTGGAGCGCGACACGCGGATCTATGCTCATGCACTAGACGTTATAGGTAAAGTGATCAGAATTGGAGGGATATGAGAGAACAATTTCTGAATTCCACTACGGTCCGCCGGCGCGATTTCGGCCGCCAGTATGAGTACCTCGTGGTGACGATCAATCCCGGCGAGCCGTTGCCGTCCACGCGCAAACTGATCACCGAGCACGCCGAATACGGCAAGTGGGAACTCGAGCGCAGCTGCATCTACACCAGCGGGAGCAGGCGCTTCTGGCTGAGGCGAAAAGTGCTCCGGGTCGAACGCACCCTGGACCCTCAGTAAACCGTCAGTACGTGGTCAGCAGGCGCGTGAGCACCTTCGCGCCGAAACGCAGCGAGTCGGCGGGCACGCGTTCGTCAACACCGTGGAACATGCCCGTGAAGTCCAGCTCGTCAGGCAGCTGCAGCGGCGCAAAACCGTAACCGGTGATGCCGAGCCGGCTCAGGGACTTGTTGTCGGTACCGCCCGACAGTGTATAGGGAAGGACCTTCGCGCCCGGATCCTGACTGTGCAGGGCGTCGATCATCGAGTCCACCAGGTTGCCGGAGAAGGGCACCTCGAGGGAGACGTCCTTGTGCGCGTAGGAAACGTCCACTCCTTCCCCTGCCAGTGAGCGCACGATCTCGAGGACCTGATCCTGCTGGCCGGGGAGGGTCCGAACGTCCACCAGGGCCTCCGCGGTGCCCGGAATCACGTTGTGCTTGTAGCCGCTCTTGAGCATCGTGGGATTCGAGGTGTTCTGCAGGGTCGCACCGACGAAGCGCGCTACCGTGCCGAGTTCGGCGAGCAGGACGTCGGGGTTGTCGGGATCGAATTCGACGCCGGTGAGTTCGGTGACGCCGTCGAGGAACTGGCGCGTGGTGGGAGTCAGCTCGATGGGCCAGGAGTAGTCGCCGACCCTGGCGACAGCCCGGGCAAGGCGTGTCACTGCATTGTCGGTATTGATCTGGGAGCCGTGTCCTGCCCTGCCGTGAGCCACCAGCCGAAGCCAGGAGATACCCTTTTCCGCCGTCTGCAGGAGATAGGTGCGCTGGCCTCCGATGGTGGAGGAGAACCCGCCCACCTCCGAGATCGCTTCGGTGGCACCTTCGAAGAGCTCCGGCTTGTTGTCCACCAGCCAGGATGCGCCGTAGCTGCCTCCGGCCTCCTCGTCGGCGAAGAAACCGAAAATGAGGTCTCGTTTGGGCTTGATGCCGCTCCGCTTCATGGAACGGAGGACCGAAAGAATCATGGCGTCCATGTCCTTCATGTCCACGGCGCCGCGGCCCCAGATGAGGCCGTCCTTCTCCTCGCCGCCGAAGGGGTCCACCGACCAGTCCTCCTTCTGGGCGGGCACGACATCCAGGTGTCCGTGCACCACCAGTGCGGGCAGGGATGAGTCGCTGCCTTCCATGCGGGCAAGGACGGATGCCCGCCCGGGAGCCGCCTCGAAGATCTGTGTCGCGAGGCCTACCTCCTCGATGAGCGCGGCGGTGTATTCGGCCGCAGCCCGTTCCCCCGGCCCCACGTTGTCGCCGAAGTTCGAGGTATCGATCCGGATGAGTTCCTGGCAGATTCGTACAACTTCGTCCTCGGGCATAATGCTCATGCTGCGTCCTCCTGGCTTTTGGGTGCCCGCCCAGCCTACCGAGTCACCGTCTCGCGGTTGTGCTTTTGAGAACGCGTCCCCTGTTCGGGTTGCCGTCGGAACTCCACGATTCAAACCTCAGGGCTAACTCGTGTTAGAGTTTTTCTCGTTGCTTTCGACGGTTTCTGACCGCGAAACCACCACCTGCGCGGGTGGCGGAATGGCAGACGCGCTAGCTTGAGGTGCTAGTCCTCTAACGAGGGTGGGGGTTCAAGTCCCCCTCCGCGCACAATGAAAACCCCGGTTCGCCGGGGTTTTTTTGTGTCTCCGAGCAGGCGCCGGGACGTCGTCAACCACGCGAACCCGGATTTCCGACAGCTGCCGGCGCTCGATACGCCTGGCCACAGTTCCACTAGAACAGTGGCCAGGGCACCGCCGGCATCGCCCCGCGCGGCGCCGGAAACCGCCCCGCGACGCGCAACCGGGTGCAGCGTGCGGCGAGCGACCTGATTTCTTCAGCGCTGAGCAGGTCCGCCAGGTCGCGGCCCAGCTCACCGTGCAGTCCTGCGCTGACACGATCGATGCCGTCGAGTTCGTCGGTGGTCAGCTCGTCCCCCAGCCACCCCCACAGGACCGTGCGCAGCTTGTGCTCACTGTGGAAGGTGAGACCATGATCCACGCCGTGCCGGCGTCCGTCGGCCATCGCAAGAATGTGGTCGCCTTTGCGGTCGGCGTTGTTGACGACCACGTCGAACACAGCCATGCGTCTCAGCGCCGGCGAGTTTTCGTGGATGAGGGCGACCAGCAGGTCGTTTTCGTCTTGACCCTCGAGGACGTGTTTCCAGCCGGTCTCGGCCACGCGGTCAGACGGAACCAGGTCCACGGGATTCTGGGCGGCATCCTGCTCCTGCCAGAGCTGCACCATCCCTTCACCCATCGGACCATCCCGCAGCCAGGTGTGCGGCACGACGTTCCAGCCGAAGGCTTGCGAGACCAGGTAGGCGGCCACCTCCCGATGGGCCAGGGTGCCGTTGGGAAAATCCCACAGCGGATGCTCCCCCGCTATCGGCTTGTACACGACCACCGCGCCGCCGATGCTGCCCAGGAATGTGGCGTTTGAAGCCGTCGTGATGCGGCCGGTGAGCATCAGTTCAGCGGTCTCGAGGTCGGGCACGGGCATCAAATCTCAGGAAGTGTGCAGATGTGCCCGTCAGCGTCAAGGGGGTAACCGCAGAGCGAGCACGTCGGGCGCCCGGCGTCCACGACCTCACGGGTGCGCTTGGCGAATGCGCGGGCAGTACCCACCGGCATCCGCACCAGCAGCATCTCGGGCACGTCGAGGTCATCCTCATCAAGCGATCCGTCGTTGTCCTCAGCATCGACGTCGGTGAGCGGGTAGGCCTCGATCACGACCTGCGCCGTCGTCGGGTCCCAACCCAGAGTCATGGCGCCGGTTCGAAACTGCTCCTGAACGGCCTCGAGCTGGTCATTGTCGACAAGTTCGATGGGAGTGCTCGTGGGGATGCTGAAGGGGTTGCCCTCAAGGGTAATGAGCTGGTCGAGAATCTCGTCGATCTTCTCGGCGAGCTGGGCCGACTGCTGCTTCTCCAGGGCAATACTCACGATCTGCTTCCCCGAGCGCACCTGCAGGTAGAACGTGCGCGCCCCCGGATGGCCGATGGTGCCGACGACGACCCGGTCAGGCCAGGCGAACTCGTGAACAGTCTTAGGCATATGGCTATTTTAGGCTCATGGAGTTCGTGGCGCCTTATGACCTGCACCACCGCCCACCGGCGCATCGTCAGAGTGGACGCTGTTCGCCAACCAGGATAGATCCCCCGCGTCGGTATTGGTCGAGTAGACGCTCGGCCGACTCGTGCCATAGCGCACGATCGACACGGAGGCCGGGCCCACATTGATGCGCTGGAACAGGTCGAGGTGCATTCCGAGCGCATCGGCGAGGATCGACTTGATAATGTCACCGTGGCTCACGGCAACCCACACGGCCCCCGGCCCGTACTCCGCCTCGAAGGTTGCATCGTGTCGCCGAATCGCCGCCACCGACCGAGCCTGCATCGCGGCCATGGCTTCACCGCCGGGAAAAATGACGGAGGACGGTTGGGACTGCACCACCGACCACAGATCCTCGCTCGCGAGATCACTGAGCGTGCGGCCCTGCCACTGGCCGTAGTCGCACTCGGTCAGACAGGCATCGAGATTGATATCGACCGGCGCCTGCGTGGTGCCGGCCTGACGATCGAGGATGAGCTGGGCGGTCTCCTGACAACGCTCGAGGGGGCTCGACACCACTCCGACGACGGGCACGACGGCGAGCCGGTCACCGGTCTTGGCCGCTTGGTCGCGCCCGATCTGGTCCAGGCTGACGCCGGCGGCCCGCCCGGCCAGCAGTCCGCTGGCGTTCGCTGTGGTGCGGCCATGCCGTATCAGAATCACTGTAGCCATCGACCCAGCCTAGCCATGCGCTCGACGGCGGTGAAACCGACCGGTAGTCGGCGAGCGCCCGGCACGACGTCGTGGGCTGGCTGACTTCGTGCGCCGCACCGAATCAAGGTATCGGGTACATGGGGTGATGTGACCCGTCATCGAAGCCGCTGCGAAATCCAGGCGCCATCCGGATAAGTCAACGGCCACCGTTTTTCAACTCTCCACTGTGTCGGAGCGCGTGTTCGACAGCCTCAGCGAACGTCATCCGGCCGGCATCTGGAACCTTCAGAAGGCGGCGACGACTTCCACTGCGCCGTACCTCTTGCTCACCTCGGTGAACGGAACGGCCGAGGTCAGAATGCCGTAGGTCCCCGGGGCCGCGGAGGCCGGGACGTCGAGCCAGGCGAGGTAGTGACCGTCGGCATCGACGGTCACGAAGGTCTCTGCCACCAACACGTCCGTATTGGCAGGGCCGAAGGAAACCTGCAGCTGCTCTCCCGGGACATACCCGGATCCAGTGACCTTCCAGGACCGCCCCGCGATCCAGATGGACCACTCCGCCGTCACTGGAGCACTGAATGCGACGGACGGGGAGCTGCCCGGGTAAGGGGACGTGTCGGACGGCAGGTGAGGATCACCAGGTGCCGGGACCGACGGCGCGGCTGCCGGCGGTTCCTGGACCTCCGCAGGGGCCGGGGAAGGTTCACTCGATTCGGCTGATGGCTCGACCTCGAGCGGCGTGGGCTCGACCTCGAGCGGCGTGGGCTCAGCCGAAGGTGCGGCCGGGAGCTCAACCGGCGGCGTGACGGAAGGCGCAGCAGAACGTTCCGATGGCTCGGTGCTCGCCTCGGCGGACGCGGCACCGGTGGAGGTTCTGTCGCCGGCGTTCTCAGCCGTGGCACAACCGCCAAGGAGCAGTGCGCTGACGGAAAGGGCCACAAGGAGTCGCTTGTTCAATGGATCGACCTGTTCTGCTTTGGGGCTGAAGTGAATTCTGAGCCTGATGATGAAGTGCACTCTACAACCATCCGAAGTCCACCCGATCAGCTTTTCGATCACGGTCCTGCAACATCACGCCGCCGTCCCGGAATCCTTGAAACCGACTGAACATGCGAGTAGGTGCTGGCCACGCGGGTCAGCCGGGCGCGCTGGGTCGCCACATCCCTGCTCGTCTCCGCCCTTTCCGCTACGGCGATGCTCGTGCTGAGCGGACTGGGATTTGGGCTGGGGTTCCTCAGTGCTACGCAGGACGCGTCGATGGTCGGTGAGTTCGCCGTCGCCGGCCTGGCACTCCTTCCGCTGGTCCTGTGTGTCGTCGGTGCCGCAATTCTGGCGTACGGGCGCGCCACCGGCACCTGGTGGGTCTGGGTCCTCCTGGTGGCCTCAATGCCCGTGGGCCTCTATGGTCCGTTGCTGAACCTGCCCGGCGCCCTGCTCGATGCCGAGCCCTTCGGCCTGGTGCCGGCTGTCCCCGGCGAGGAGCTTTCGCCCGCACCGCTGGCCTGGATGTCCGGGGTCGCGCTTGCCCTGCTCGCTCTGGGAGCGACGGCTTTCCGGAAACGTGATCTTGCGGCATGACGGGATCGGATAGCCGTCCCGGCCTTCGAGGGGTAGAACATACTCATGACCACAACACCGCTGGTGCTCGGGCCCATGCTGCGGTACGTCGACGACACGTCGGCGAGCATCTGGGTGGAGACCGGAGAAGCCGCCACCGTCGTCGTCCGTACCGGCCACGGGGCTTGGTCGGCACACACGTTCGCCGTCCACGGCCACCACTACTCGCTCGTCGAAGTGACCGGGCTGCAGCCGGGTAGCGTGACCGAGTACACCGTCGAGATCGACGGCCGCCAGGTCTGGCCGGACCGGAGCGCGGACGCCGAGCCGGACTTCCCGGCGTCGGTCATTGCCACGCTCACCCCGGGCGAGCCCCTGCGGCTGGCCTTCGGCTCCTGCCGCACCAGCATCCCCCATAGCAAGGCCGGCAACCGGACGCACGGCGTCGACGCGATGCGCGCCTACGCGCTTTCCATGGCGGAGGACACCTCGTTCCCGAGGCCTGACCTGATCCTGTTCCTCGGCGACCAGGTCTACGCCGATTCCACCAGCGAGGAGATGCAGCAGTTCATCACTGCGCGCAGGGACATCCGGGAGGATCCGGGGGCGGAACTCAAGGATTACGAGGAGTATGCCCACCTGTACAACCTCGCGTGGTCGGACGCCGCGAACCGCTGGCTGTTGTCCACCCTCCCCAGCGCCATGATCTTCGACGACCATGACATCCGCGACGACTGGAATGCCTCCATGAGCTGGAAGCAGGAGATGGAGGCCACCTCCTGGTGGCAGGGCCGGATCGTCGCGGGTCTGGCGTCCTACTGGGTCTACCAGCACCTCGGCAATCTGTCACCGGAGCGGCGCGCCGAGGATGAGATCTGGCAGCGGATCATCAACCACCATGACGACGACGAACTGGACCTGAGCGCGGAGCTCGACGCCTTCGCCGACCGCGCCGACAAGGACCCGGCAAGCTACCGGTGGAGCTATTCCCGCGACTTCGATGACACCCGCCTGATCGTGGTGGATTCCCGCGTAGCCCGCGTCCTGACCCCCGATGCACGCGCCCTGCTGAACAGCGGGGAGACAGCGTGGCTCGACAGCAGGATGGTGGGCGGCTTCCGCCACCTGCTGGTGGGAACCTCACTGCCGTTCCTGCTGCCCCTCGGGCTTCACCACATCGAGTCCTGGGACGAGGCACTCGCGCAGGGTGCCTGGGGGAAGGCGGGCGCACTCCTGGGAGAGAAGTTGCGGCAGGGCATGGATCTTGAGCACTGGGCAGCCTTCCAGAACAGCTTCCGGGCCGTGGCGCTGATGGCCACGGAGGTGGCGGACGGCAAGCGTGGCCCGGCGCCCGAGACGGTGACCTTCCTCTCGGGAGACGTGCATTTCTCGTACGTCGCCGAAGTGGAGCGCACTTCGGGCAGCCGCATCCTCCAGGCGGTCTGCTCCCCCATCCGCAACCCGCTCCCCCGGCTTCTGCGCTCTTCCACCGCCATCCTTTCCTACGGGTTCGCCGCTCCGGTGGGAGCGCTCGTGGCCCGCTCCGTCAAGGTCCCCGACCCACTGTTCCGCTGGCGGAACATCCGGGGACCATGGTTCGACAACAACCTGGCCGGGCTCGAAGGCGGGCCGGAAGGCCTCCGGTTGTGGTGGCAGACGGGAACCGTGCACGACGGCGACCACCTCCACCCGCGGCTCGAAGAAGTGGCAGCGATGACGGTGCCGCCGCGTGGGACGAGGAAGGATGTGCCGGGAGGGGAAGTGGCGCCGGAGGCGGCCCTCCCGGATCGCAGGACTGCATGGGCGCGGAGAGGAAGGCGACAATAGGAATCATGCGCCTTCCCGTGATGCCGCCCGTTGCCCCGATGCTGGCAAAATCCGTGCCCCGAATTCCCGAAGGTCCACTCAGCTATGAACCGAAATGGGACGGGTTCCGCGCAATCATCTTCCGGGACGGCGCTGAGCTGGAGATAGGTTCCCGCAACGGCAAACCTCTGACGCGCTACTTTCCCGAGCTCGTCGCTGCGCTGACCCACAATCTGCCCGACCGCTGTGTGCTCGACGGCGAGATCGTGCTTCCGGTCGGCGGGCGGCTCGAGTTCGAAGTGCTGCAACAGCGGATCCACCCGGCAGCCAGCCGGATCGCGCTCCTGGCCGAGGAGACCCCGGCGAGTTTCGTCGCCTTCGACCTCCTCGCCCGCGGTGGAGAGGATCACACCGGGCTGCCGTTCGCCGAGCGCCGGCGGCTTCTCGAGGAAACGCTGGTCGGCGCGCGGCCGCCGGTTTACCTCACACCCGCCACGGAAGATTCTGTGGTGGCCGCACAGTGGTTCGAGCAGTTCGAAGGTGCCGGCCTGGACGGGATCATCGCGAAGCCGCTCGGGGGCACCTACCAACCCAACAAACGGTCCATGTTCAAGATCAAGCACGAGAGGACGGCCGACTGCGTGGTCGCCGGCTACCGCACGCACAAGAACGACGACGAAAGTATCGGTTCCCTTCTGCTCGGGTTGTACACGGACGAGGGCGAACTGGCAGCCGTGGGAGTCGTCAGCGCCTTTCCGGCAGCGCGTCGGAAGGAGCTGTTCCTTGAGCTGCAACCGTTGATCACTTCTCCCGATGACCATCCATGGTCATCGGCCAGGGAATCCGACGGAACCCGCACGCCGCGCACCGCCGAGGGCAGCCGCTGGTCCGGTGGCAGGGACCTCACCTTCACCCCATTGCGGCCGGAGCGTGTCATCGAGGTCCGGTACGACCACCTGGAAGGCGAGCGTTTCCGCCACACCACCCAGTTCAGCCGCTTCAGGCCCGACCGTGACCCCGGGTCCTGCACCTACGCGCAGCTCGAGGAGGCAGTCGCCTTCGACCTCACGGAATTCCTGATGAATCGGCCCGAGCAGACCGGGGCCGGAACCGTTCAGGACGAGAGCGACACCGCACTATAAGGACACCGCACTATATCGACACCGCGTGATGAAGGAGACCAGCCGCCCCGAGGACGCTTGTACCGATCATGCACGCGAAAAGGCCCAGCCAGACGACGGCGGGAACGCCGCTGCGCTGGGCGAGGAGGTAGGCGTCCGAGGACGCGAGTTCCGAGCGCCTGCGGGTGTGGACCAGTGCCACCTTGAACCAGTCACGGACGGCTCCGACGAGGAGCGCAACGCCCGTCGCCAGCGTCGCGTAGGCGGTCACCGACGGGCTGGTATACCAGACGAGCGCTGTGGACAAGCCCACGAGCAACCCGGCGACCACGAATCCCTGGAGGTTGCGAATGAGGAACACCAGGGCAAGGAGGACCAGCGCGCTGATGGACAGCGCAATCGACGCGGCCCCTGAGACCGCAGCGCCCACGAGGCAGGTGCCGACGAGAGCCGGCACCGGATAGCCCCAGAACGCCGTCCAGACCGCGCGCCAGCCGCCCCTCCCCCGCGTCATGGTGACGCCCGAGTGGTTGAACCGCAGCTCGATTCCGCTCACTCGCTGCAGCGAGACCAGGGCGGCGACCGCGTGCCCGAGCTCATGGACGGTGGTCACGAACAAGCCGAAATAACGCCACGTCACCGCAGGCAGTGACAGTACGACGGCGGCGGTCAGAATTCCGGCGAGCTGGAGCCCGCCGATGGCTGGCGCGGGAACCATCGAGAACCCTGCCACGATGAGGCTCCACCAGACGGAGGCGAACTCGCTCATGAGCGCTGCAGGATCCGGGAATGCTGAGGAGCTAATGCTTCCGCATCCTCTCAGCGATGCTGCTCACGCCGCGCAAGGTCTCCTCGAAGGAGGTGGACAGCGGAGAAAGTCCCAGGCGGATCCCCGAGGGGTTCCGGTAATCAGGAATCACTCCGGCAGCCCACAGCTCGGGCACCATGGCCGCGAACCGTGGATGGTCGATGGTGATGTGCCCGCCGCGTTCGTGGGCTGCTCGGGGAGACGCCACCACCACGCCGTCGTCCCCGAGCAGTTCATCCACCGCGCGGACGGCGAAGTCCGTCAATGCCATCGACTTCGCCCGGACCTGTGCCATCCCCGCCTCCGCGATCAGCTCCAGCATGTCCTGCAGGGCGAGCATGCCTACGATCGGTGGGGTTCCCGAGACGATCCGCCGGATCCCCTGCGCGGGTTCGTAGGAGCCGCCCATGGCGAAGGGGTCGGCGCTGCCGAGCCAGCCCTGGATGGGCTGGCGG
>NZ_KI914830.1:18914-21664 GCF_000520535.1 Arthrobacter sp. H41 | reverse complement strand
GGCTGGCGGAAGTCCGGAAGGTGCCGTGCTGCCACGTATGCCCAGGCGGGAGCGCCGGGGCCGCCATTGAGGTACTTGTAGCTGCAGCCGGTTGCGTAGTCGACGCCCCAGGCGTCGAGTTCCGCGGGTACCGAACCCACCGAATGGCTGAGGTCCCACAGCGCCAGCGCGCCGGCGTCGTGGATGAGGTTTGTGATGCCGGGCACGTCGGCGCAGTGCCCCGACCGGTACGCGACGTGGCTCAGCACCACGAGCGCCGTGTCCGGCCCGAGCGCGGCGGCGACGTCGGCGACGGTGGTGCCGGCGTCGTACTGCGTGTCCAGCCAGCGGATGGTGAGACCGCACTCGCGGGCGATGCCCTCCATGATGAAGCGGTCGGTGGGGAAGTTGTCGCGGTCGATCACGATTTCCGAGCGGCCGGGACGGGCAGCGATCGCGGCGCGCGCCAGTTTGTAGAGGAGCACGCTCGTGGAATCCGCCACGATGCATTGCCCGGGTGCGGCGCCGAGGACCACTTCCCCCAGGCGGTCGCCGATCCGCTCCGGTAGCGCCAGCCAGCCCTCGTCCCAACCGCGGATCAGGCGGCCGGCCCACTGCGAGCGCACGAAGTCCGCCAGCGTATCGGGAGTCGCGGCCAGTGGCCGACCGAGTGAATTGCCGTCGAGGTAGGCGACGACGTCGTTCTCCTCGGCGGTCAGGAAACGGGTGCGGTAGGGGGCCAGCGGGTCCTGAGAGTCGAGCTCCCGGGACCGGAGCAGCAGGTCGGTCATCGGCCCAGTCTAGGCGGAGCGTTCCACGTGGCCGGTGAAGTGCGGCCGGTTGCTCTCCCTGGACCAGCCGACGACGTCGGTGCGCGTGGAGGTGGTCGGCGCGGTGCCGTTCTGCCGAGCATCCGCCCGCCGTCCGGCGTCCGCGCCGTCCTGATCTCCGGGCACTTCGCCCTGCTGCGTGCCGGCCGGTGCGTCTGTGAGGGCGACAGCGACGGTGCCGGGCAGCAGTACCGGTGTGGCGAAGTCGATGCTCCACCGCAGATGCTCGACGGGGGCGGGGCAGGCCTGGCCCACCATACGGGCTGCGAGGTACATGCCGTGGGCGATGGACCGCTTCATCCCGAGTGCTCTCGCCGAGACGGAGCTCAGGTGGATCGGGTTCCAGTCCCCCGAGACCGCGGCGTAGCGCCGCCCGGTGCCACCGTCGAGTTTCCAGACCCCGGTGGGTACGGGCGGCACGAACGATGACGCGTGCGGGCCGGAGGAGCCCTGCTGGGAAGCACCGCCGGTACCGGGCAGCCTCACTCCCCGCGCCAGGTACACCGAGCGCCCCGTCCACACGCGAGAGCCCTCCACCGACACGTCGGTGACGACGTCCACCTGCGTTCCGGCGCGGTGTGCCCGCAGGTTCTCGGCGTAGGCAACCACGTCCAGTGACTCCGACAGGGCGATGCTGCGGACGTGCTCCACGGTATTGCCGAGATGCACCATGCCGAGCAGCGGCAACGGGAAGTCGTGCCGCGCCAGGACGCTCATGGCGACAGGGAAAGCGACGGTATGGACGTAGGCGGACGGCAGCGTGTCACGCGCAGGCTCGCCCAGCAGGTGCTGGAACGCGGTCAGGGCCCCGGGGTCCACGCGGATGCGCTCCGCCCGGTGCCGGACGTCGGGCACCTCGAGGCGGACGGCCGAACCCCGGAGACGCCGCCGGGCCGCAAGGAGCACCGCGTCCCGGTACAGTGCGGGCAGGGCCCGAACCTGCCCGAGCAGCACCTCGTTCATGCCCCCACCAGGTTCTGCCCGCACACCCGCACCACCTGGCCGTTGATCCCGGCGGCGGAACCGGAGGCGAGGAAGGCGATGGTCTCGGCGACGTCGATGGGGAGCCCGCCCTGCTGGAGGCTGCTGAGGCGCCGCGCCACCTGCCGTGTCAGGGGCGGGATCTTGGCCGTCATCTCGGTCTCGATGAATCCGGGGGCCACGGCATTGATGGTGCGTGAACCGTCCTCGAACTGGACCGCAGTGGCGCGCACCATGCCGATCACACCGGCCTTCGACGCGGCGTAGTTGCTCTGTCCACGGTTGCCGGCGATGCCGCTGGTCGAGGCGAGGCTCACGATCCGCCCGTTCCGGGCGAAGACCTCGGAGGCGAGAACCGCTTCGTTGATGCGCAGCTGCGAGGTGATGTTGACGTCCATCACCGAGTCCCACCGCGCTGCGTCCATGTTCGCGAGGAGCTTGTCACGCGTGATGCCCGCGTTGTGCACCAGGATGTCGAGGACACCGTAGCGCGAGGCGACGTGCGCGAGCATGCGCGCTCCGGCGTCGGGCTCCGTGATGTCGAGCTGGAGTGCGGTGCCGCCCACCCGGTTGGCCACGCGGGCCAGCTGCTCGCCCGCGGCCGGGATGTCCACGACGACGACGTTCGCTCCGTCGCGGTGCAGCACTGCCGCGATCTCCGCACCGATGCCCCGTG
Source organism: Arthrobacter sp. H41 (assembly GCF_000520535.1). Classification (GTDB taxonomy): domain Bacteria; phylum Actinomycetota; class Actinomycetes; order Actinomycetales; family Micrococcaceae; genus Arthrobacter_D. The sequence goes on along the minus strand of NZ_KI914830.1, from coordinate 19,198 downwards.
CCGCTCCCGTCACCAGCGCCGTCCTGCCCGCGAGGGGCCGCCCGAGGTCGGCGTCCCTGGGGCTTCCTGCAGGAGAAGCGATCGACCCTGACGGACCGACGGCCAGGAACTGGCCGTCGACGTAGGCGCTCTTCCCCGAGAGGAGGAACCGCAGGGCGCCCAGCACGCCGGGGTCCGCAACACCCACGGAGCGCTCGAGGATGATGCCGTTGGCGGTGGCCCCGCGGCGGAGCTCGTGCGCCACGGACCGGATGGCCCCGTCGATTCCCTGCCGCGCTGCCGCC
>NZ_KI914830.1:16785-18814 GCF_000520535.1 Arthrobacter sp. H41 | reverse complement strand
TTCCCTGCCGCGCTGCCGCCTCGGCCGGGTCCGTCGATTCCCCCGGCGCGCGGAACAGGCCGACGACTCGCCCGCCAGCAGCGAGGAGCCGGACCGCCTGCCCGAGCTCGAGCAGGGGTGCGGCGAGGTCGCCGGGCGAGGACACGTCGTCGAGGACGACGACCGCCGCGCTCAGCGTTTCTCCCGGACGTGCATGGCGGCGGATCTCGAGGTCCCAAGACAGCAGTTCGCCGGCCAGCTCATCGGCGCCGGTACCGGAGCCGACGACGAGAACGGGGTGGTCCGCGAGTGCCGCGCCCGGCGTGTGGCGCCGGAGCACCGCGGGCCGTGGGAGGCCGAGCGACCTGGCGATCCGTGCGGGAAGTGGATTGTTGATGAGCTCAAGGTACTTGTCGGCCATGGTTCAGCGCGCCTCGAGGATGGCGACGACGCCCTGGCCGCCCGCGGCGCACACGGAGATGAGTCCGCGCCCCGAGCCCTTCTCGGAGAGTGCCTTGGCCAGCGAGGCGACAATACGTCCGCCTGTGGCCGCGAAGGGGTGGTGAGCTCAAGGTACTTGTCGGCCATGGTTCAGCGCGCCTCGAGGATGGCGACGACGCCCTGGCCGCCCGCGGCGCACACGGAGATGAGTCCGCGCCCCGAGCCCTTCTCGGAGAGTGCCTTGGCCAGCGAGGCGACAATACGTCCGCCTGTGGCCGCGAAGGGGTGGCCTGCTGCAAGCGATGATCCGTTGACGTTGAGTTTGGCGCGGTTGATGCTTCCCAGCGGCCCGTCGAGTCCCAGCTGGTTGCGGCAGAACTCCTCGTTCTCCCAGGCGGCAAGCGAGCTGAGGACGGTGCCGGCGAAGGCCTCGTGGATTTCGAAGAAGTCGAAGTCCGCGAAGGTGAGGGAGTTGCGCTGGAGCAGCCGTGGCAGGGCGTAGACGGGGGCCATGAGGAGCCCTTCGTCGCCGTTCACGAAGTCCACGGCAGCGGCCTCGGCGTCCACCACGTTCGCCAGCATCGGCAGGTTGTGCTCCCGGGCGTAGTCCTCGGAGCCCAGCAGCACCACGGAGGCGCCGTCGGTGAGAGGCGTCGAGTTGCCCGCCGTCATGGTTGCCGGTGTGGGCAGTGCCTTGCCGAACACGGGCTTGAGTGTGGCGAGCTTCTCACGGGAGGTATCGGCGCGCAGGTTGGCGTCCCTGGTGAGACCACGGTAGGGCGTCACCAGGTCGGTGAAGAAGCCCCGCTCATAGGCGGCGGCGAGGTTGGTGTGGCTCTGATACGCCAGTTCGTCCTGCGCTTCCCGGCTGATCTCCCAGGCCGCCGTCGTGAGCGCCTGGTGCTCACCCATGGACAGCCCGGTGCGTGGCTCACCCGTGGTCGGGGCGTTCGGGGCCAGGTCCTTCGGGCGCAGCCTGGCCAGCGTCCGGATCTTCTGCTGGGTGGTCTTCGCGCGTGAGAGGTCGAGCAGGACGCGGCGGAGCCCTTCGCTGACCGCGACCGGGGCATCCGAAGCGGAGTCGACTCCACCGGCGATCCCGGACTCGATCTGCCCCAGTTTGATCTTGTTGGCGAGTCCCACCACGGTTTCGAGTCCCGTTGCGCAGGCCTGCTGCAGGTCGTAGGCGGGCGTCGTGGGCGAGAGGGCGGATCCCAGCACTGCTTCGCGCGTGAGGTTGAAGTCGCGGGAGTGCTTGAGCACCGCTCCTGCCGCAACCTCTCCGATCCGCTCCCCCTGCAGTCCGAAGCGCGCCACCAGGCCGTCCAGCGCTGCGATGAGCATGTCCTGGTTGGAGGAGTAGGCGTACGGGCCCCCGGAACGGGCGAAGGGGATACGGTTCCCGCCGATCACCACTGCCTTCCGGACGGGAGCACTGGCGGGAATGGCAGATTCTGGCATGGAGGATCTCCTGGTGACAATCGAAGGGATGCGCGGAAGTTATCGATACCAAGCGTACCTGATACGCTGGGTATCATGAACTCAGCCGCATTGTTTCCGGGCACCTCCGCGCGCGCTTCGGCGCCTGGTGCGGCTTCCGCTGCGGTGT
>NZ_KI914830.1:6384-16685 GCF_000520535.1 Arthrobacter sp. H41 | reverse complement strand
CCCGCCGTCGTGCCCTGATCAAGACCGCACGCCGGGCCGTGGACACGCTGGGGCCGGGAGCGTCGATGGAGGACATCGCCGCCGCGGCCGATACCTCCAAGTCGGTCTACTACCGGTATTTCGGCGACAAGACCGGGCTGCAGCGGGCGGTGGCCGAGGTGGTACTCAGCCAGATGCAGCAGAAGGTCCTCGACGCGGCCCGGCAGGCCACGAGCCCCCGCGAAGGGCTGAGGTCGATGGTGTTCGCCTACCTCCAGATGGCCCGGACCTCCCCCAATGTCTATGCGTTCGTCACCCGGGCCGGAGCACCGGATTCCGCAGGAAACGCGGGTGAGGACCGCGCCCCGGACACCCTCGCCTCCTTCCTGGAAGCAACAACCGAGATGATCGCCCAGCCGATGCGCTCCTACCTCCTCGCGGCGCACCCTTCCGACGGTTCGGACGCCGCCCCGGAGTACTGGCCGCGGGCCGCCATCGGCATGGTGAGGGCTGCGGGTGAACTGTGGCTCTCCACTCCTGACGGCCCGGGCAAGCCCTCCGAGGAGCAGTTGACGGACCAGCTCACCACCTGGCTCTTCGACGGCATCAGCCATGCCGCACCCTCCACCCATCGATCCAGCAACCCGTAAAGGACACGCCATGACGCAGACAGCCGTCCGCCAGCTCCAGGTTCCCGCCACCGCCGAAATCCGGGACAACGACGACGCCGTCGTGGACACCGCCGTCCTCGGTGAACTGCTCCTCGGAAAATGGGCGCACGTCCGCCGGACCGCGCGGGCACTCGCCGGTCGCCCCGAGGTCCAGAAGATCGAAGGCCTCTCCTCGGCCGATCACCGGCGCCGCTGCCTCGACCAGCTGCATTACCTCGTCGAGCAGCAGGCCGTGCACCGTGCCTTCCCCAGCTCCCTGGGCGGGGCGGATGACCACGGCGGGAACGTCGCGGGCTTCGAGGAACTCGTGGTCGCCGATCCCTCGCTCCAGATCAAGGCCGGCGTCCAGTGGGGACTGTTCGGCTCGGCCGTGATGCATCTGGGTACCAGGGAGCACCACGAGGCGTGGCTGCCGGGAATCATGAACATGGACATTCCCGGGTGTTTCGCGATGACGGAGACGGGGCACGGCTCGGATGTGGCGAGCATCGCGACCACCGCCACCTACGATCCCGATGCCGGGGAATTCGTGATCAACACCCCGTTCCGTGCGGCGTGGAAGGACTATATCGGCAACGCGGCCATCGACGGGCGTGCCGCCGTCGTCTTCGCCCAGCTGATGACGCAGGGCGTCAACCGCGGCGTGCACGGCTTCTACGTCGAACTCCGCGCGTCGGACGGCAGTTTCCTGCCCGGCGTGGGAGGCGAGGACGACGGCCTCAAGGGCGGGCTCAACGGGATCGACAACGGCCGGCTCCACTTCACCGACGTCCGCGTGCCCCGGACCAATCTCCTCAACCGCTACGGCGATGTCGCCCCGAACGGGGACTACACCTCACCGATCGCCTCTCCCGGACGCCGGTTCTTCACGATGCTCGGCACGCTCGTCCAGGGGCGGGTCTCACTCGACGGCGCGGCGGTGGCAGCGAGCAAGCTGGCGCTGACGGCCGCGATCACCTATTCCACCCAGCGCCGCCAGTTCAACGCCTCGTCGGAGCTCGCGGAGGAGGTGCTGATGGACTACCAGCGCCACCAGCGCCGCCTGCTCCCGCGTCTTGCCGCAACGTATGCCGCCTCGTTCGCCCACGAGGAGCTGCTGGAGAAGCTCGACGGCGTCTTCTCCGGCTCGCACGACACTGACGAGGACCGCCAGGACCTCGAAACGCTCGCCGCGGCCTACAAGCCGCTGTCCACCTGGCTGGCACTCGACACGCTGCAGGAATGCCGTGAAGCCACCGGAGGTGCGGGGTTCCTCACCGAGAACCGGTTCACCTCGCTGCGCGCCGACCTCGACGTCTACGCCACGTTCGAGGGGGACAACAACGTCCTCCTGCAACTCGTGGCCAAGCGCCTGCTCGGCGACTACGCGAGGGAGTTCAAGGACATGGACTTCGGCGTGCTCGCCCGGTTCGCCGTCACCCAGGTGGCCGGACGGACGCTCCACCGTTCAGGGCTCCGCCGCGTCGCGCAGACCGTCGCGGACTCCGGATCGGAGAAGAAATCGGCGATCGCGCTACGCGACGAGCATACCCAGCACGAGCTGCTCTCGGACCGGGTTTCGAGCATGGTGGCGGACCTGGCGGGCGAACTGCGGGGTGCGAAGGGGATGTCGAAGGAAAGGGCAGCCGCACTGTTCAACGACCACCAGAACGATCTCATCGAGGCAGCCCGCGCACATGCCGAGCTGCTGCAGTGGGAAGCGTTCACCCGGGGGCTCAAGGAACTGGACGATCCCGGCACCCGGCAGGTGCTGACGTGGGTCCGCGACCTCTTCGGCCTCTGCCTCATCGAGAAGAACCTCGCCTGGTATCTCATGAACGGGCGCCTTTCCACCCAGCGCGCACGGACCCTCAACGCGTACATCAACCGCCTGCTCGCGAAGATCCGCCCCCATTCCCTCGACCTCGTGGAGGCCTTCGGCTACGGCCCGGAGCACGTCCGAGCCGCCATCGCGACCGGCGCGGAGCAGGAGCGCCAGGACGAGGCTGCCGCCCATGCGCGGCAGATGCGGGCAAGCGGGGCGTCGGGAATCGACGAGAAGACCCTTCTCGCACGGCAGGCCGGGCTCCGGAAAACGACGGCGACGGGCAGGAAATGAGCTAGAGGACGCCGGAATATACGCTGAGGGTCGACTTCGCGATCGTTTCCCAGTCGAAGTGCTCCTCGGCCCGCCGGCGGCCCTCGACACCCATTCGCCGGGCACGCTCGGGGTCCGACACCAGTGCGGTCAGGGCCGAGGCGAAGTCCGAGACGAACTTCTCCGGATCGAGTGGAGTGCCGGTGCCGTCGGAAACCTGCTCGATGTCCACGAGTGTTCCGGTCACGCCGTCCTGCACCACCTCGGGGATGCCGCCGGTAGCGCTCGCCACCACTGCTGCTCCACAGGCCATCGCCTCGAGGTTGACGATCCCGAGCGGCTCGTAGATGGACGGGCACGCGAAGACCGTCGCATGGCTCAGCACCTGGATCAGCTCCCGGCGTGGCAGCATCCGCTCGATCAGGATCACCGACCCTCGCTCCTCGCGCAGTGTGTCGATGAGGACCTCGGTCTCCGCGGCCAGCTCCTTCGTGTCGGCGGCCCCCAGGCAGAGCACCAGCTGGACTCCGGCCGGCAGCCGGGCGGCCGCCCGGAGCAGGTAGGGCACGCCCTTCTGTCGTGTGTTTCGTCCGACGAAGACCACGCTGGGCCGGGCCGGGTCGATCCCGAGTGCGGCGACGGCGTCGTCGTCCTCGTCCCGGTTCCACTCGCCGACGTCGATCCCGTTATGCACCACGTGCACCTTAGCGGGGTCCACGTCCGGGTAGCTGCGCAGGATGTCGGCCCGCATGCCGGCTGATACCGCGATCACCGCCGCGGCGGCCTCGTAGGAGGTTTTCTCGACCCAGGAGGACAGTGCATACCCCCCGCCGAGCTGCTCCGCCTTCCACGGACGGAGGGGTTCGAGGCTGTGGGCACTCAGGACGTGCGGGATCCCGTGCAGGAGTGATGCCAGGTGCCCGGCCATGTTCGCGTACCAGGTGTGCGAGTGCACCAGGGAAGCGCCGGCGATGTTGCCCAGCATCTCCATGTCGGTCCCCAGCGTCTGTACTGCCGCATTGGCGTCCGCCAGGCCGGCAGGAACTCCGTAGGTCCACACCTTCGCCCCGTGGAAGTCCGCCGGGCGCGGTGCCCCGAAGCAATGGACGTTGAGATCGACCTGCGGGGCCAGCACACGGCTCAGCTCGGCGACATGCACCCCCGCGCCGCCATAGATCTCGGGCGGGAATTCCTTTGACACAATATCTACTCGCACTCCTCCAACGTAGTGCAGTGCGTCCCAGTCCTCTAGTGTGAAGTGGACCCGCCCCACCGAGGGCGGAGTGAACAGCAGAAACGCACACTCATGGAAGAGCAGGGGGTCATTCGTGGCACTGAAGAAAGTACTCGCGGTGGTACTGGCAGGCGGCGAGGGCAAGAGACTCATGCCCTTGACCGCGGATCGGGCGAAACCCGCCGTGCCCTTCGCAGGCAGCTACCGGCTCATCGACTTCGCGCTCTCCAACCTCGTGAACTCCGGATACCTGCAGATCGTGGTCCTCACGCAGTACAAGTCCCACAGCCTCGACCGGCACGTCTCCGAGACCTGGCGGATGTCGACGCAGCTCCAGCAGTACATCGCGTCGGTGCCAGCGCAGCAACGCCGCGGCAAGAGCTGGTTCCTCGGCAGTGCCAATGCCATCTACCAGTCCCTGAACCTCATTTATGATGCCCAGCCGGACATCGTGGTGGTGATCGGTGCGGACCACGTGTACCGCATGGACTTCGAGCAGATGGTCAAAGCCCATGTGGAAAGCGGCGCGTCGGTGAGTGTCGCTGCGGTCCGGCAGCCCATGAACCTCGTGGACCAGTTCGGCGTGATCGAGGTCGACAAGGACAACCCGGGACGGATCGCGGCCTTCGTCGAGAAGCCCAAGACGACTCCGGGCCTTCCCGATGACCCGAACAGCTTCCTGGCGTCGATGGGCAACTACGTGTTCACTGCCGACGCCCTGGTCAAGGCCCTCGAGGAGGATGCCGCCCGCCTGAACACCAAGCACGACATGGGCGGCGACATCATCCCGTATTTCGTGGAACGCGGTGATGCAGCGGTCTACGACTTCACCACCAACGACATTGCGGGTTCCACCGAGCGGGACCGCCAGTACTGGCGCGACGTCGGCACCATGGACTCCTACTATGAGGCGAACATGGACCTCATCTCCCCGCTGCCGCTGTTCAACCTGTACAACCTGCAGTGGCCCATCTATACGCGCCAGAGTGTCTCTCCTCCGGCGAAGTTCGTGCGCAGCGCAAGCGGGCAGTCGGGCCAGGCCCATGACTCGATCGTCTCCGCCGGCGTCGTGATCTCCGGAGGAACGGTCCACGGGTCCATCCTGGCCACCGACGTGTTCATCGACCAGGGGGCGGAAGTGGCCGGATCCGTGCTTCTCGACAAGGTGACACTGGGCGCCGGCGCCGTAGTCCGCAAGGCAATCATCGACAAGAATGTCCATATTCCTGCCGGCGCCTCCGTCGGGGTGGACCGCGAGCTGGATCTCAGGCGCGGCTTCGCGGTCACTGATTCCGGGTTGACGATCGTGCGGAAGGGCCAGGAGGTCCCGACCGTCTGATCCACCGCTGAGAAGTCGGCCTGCCCCTGTGTCCCGGCGAGGCCGACTTCTTCGCTTTGATCAGAGGTGGACCACGACGTCCGCGCTTTCCCGCAGGGTAGTGACCAGGGCCTCTGCCGCGGCCCCTTCCTTCTGGCCCTTCACTTGTTCCTCGAGTGCTGACCGGGCCTCTTCGAAGGTCGGAAAGCCGCTTTCCTCGCCCTCCTGCCCGCCCGCCGCGGCCTGTTGGGCCTTGACCTGCTCATACAGCGACTGAAGCTCCGCCTCGGTGGCTGTGGTGTCACCGGTCTCTTCGGCGATGAGCTTGTCGACGCCGACCTGCGCTTCCACCTGGGAAGTCACTTCGGCCTTGTCGATGCCCTGCTCGGCGATGGCGGCGAGGGCTTCCTCCCTGGACCCGAGCCCGCTCGACTCGACGAGTTCGGCCCAGGATGCATCGATCTCCTCGGTGGACGCGGTGATGCCGCGCTTCTGCACCTCCTGGACGAGCAGCTCGTTCCCGATCAGGGTATCGGCCGTCCGGGTCTTCAACTGGTCCTGGTCGACTTCCTGACCGGTCTGCTGGGACTGCAGAGCCACCTGCTGGAACTGGCCCTCATACGACGTCGCGAATTCCTCGCGGAGAATCTTCTCCCCGTTGACTTCCGCGACCACTTCGGGGATCCCCTCGAGGTCGGGCTGGGGAAGCTCTTGCTGGGAGTCGCCCTCCGCGGCGTCGCCGCTGCCTTCGGCAGGTGCTTCCTGCTGGACTCCGGATTCTGCTGGGGTGTCCTCGCCTGGCGCGCCGCAGCCCGCCACCGACACCGATCCGGCGAGGACCAGCCCCACCAACCATTGCTTTTTCGACATCATTCTCCTTACCGGTTCAACTCGGATTCCCATTCCGGACCCACCTCCCGGACCTTCGTCGGGGAGGGCCGCAATGGAACCCGTCGACCCTAGCCCCCCTTCCTTGGAGAATTCGGTGAAGTCGGGGAAGTCGGGGAAGCCGGACAGGACGAAGGGACACCGGACAGTGCGAAGTAAGGCCGGATAGGGCGAGAGGACGTCGGCGTTTCCGCGGTTTCGGGTCGTGGTTGAATGGCCGGATGAACAACGAGAATCTCATGCGGGACGAAGCGGCAGCGCGGTCACGGCTCCTGCGGATCGATGCCTACGACGTCGCACTGGATCTGCGCAACGCCGAGGATCCGAAGGCAACCGGCTTCCGCTCACGGTGCACCATCACCTTCACCTGCTCCGCACCCGGTTCCTCGACCTTCCTGGACTTCATCTCCGAGAGCGTTGAATCAGTGACGCTGAACGGTGTGGACGTGGACCTCGACTCGGCCGTGACGGGTGCCCGGATCCAGCTCGACGGGCTCGGCGACCGCAACACCGTGACGGTCGACGGCACTGCCCGCTACAGCCGTAGCGGCGAGGGAATGCACCGCTTCGTGGACCCGGCGGACGGCTCCACCTACCTGTACACCCAATATGAGCCGGCGGACGCCCGCCGTGTGTTCGCCAATTTCGAGCAGCCCGACCTCAAGGCCGCCTTCACCTTCTCGGTCCAGGCGCCGTCGTCGTGGACCGTCGCATCGAACGCCGTCGTGGCCCGCTGGGACGCCGGTGAATGGCACTTCGCGCCGACCCAGCGGATCTCCACCTACATCACCTCGGTGCTGGCGGGGCCGTACCACCGGGTGTCCGGCTCCTGGCAACCGGAGGATCCCGCAGCTCCGGGCATCGAGCTGGGACTGTACTGCCGGCAATCCCTCGCTGCGTCCTTCGACGCCGAGGAGATCCTCGACGTCACTTGGCGGGGACTGACCTTCTTCCATGGCCTGTTCGACTACGCATACCCCTTCGGGAAGTACGACCAGGCGTTCGTGCCGGAGTACAACCTGGGAGCCATGGAGAACCCGGGCCTGGTCACCTTCACCGAGGACTACGTCTTCCGCTCCGCGGCGACCGCAGCCCAGTACGAAGCACGGGCCAACACGATCCTGCACGAGATGGCGCACATGTGGTTCGGGGACCTGGTGACCATGGTGTGGTGGGACGACCTCTGGCTCAAGGAGTCCTTCGCCGACTACATGGGCGCCCTCGCCGTCGCGGAAGCAACCCGCTGGGATACCTCGTGGGTGAGCTTCGCGAACAAGCGCAAGGCCTGGGCGTACGTGCAGGACCAGCTGCCGACCACGCATCCCATCGTCGCAGACATCCCCGACCTCGAAGCCGCCAAACAGAACTTCGACGGCATCACCTATGCCAAGGGTGCCGCGGTGCTGAAGCAGCTCGTGGCCTTCTCCGGGTTCGAGGCGTTCATCGCTGCATCGCGCAGCTACTTCCGGAAGCACGCGTACGGCAACACCACGCTCACCGACCTCCTCGACGCTCTCGCCGAGGCGACCGGTGAGGATTTCAGCACGTGGGCGCGCCAGTGGCTCCAGACGTCCGGAGTCCCCACCCTGGGCACCGAGATCACGCTCGACGACGACGGCGCCTACGCATCCGTCACCGTCCGCCAGGAAGCCACGGATCCCGTCAGCGGGCAGGAGCAGCCGCGTCCCCACACGGTGCGCCTGGGGCTGTACTCGTATGACGCCGCGGGAGACCTCGTGAAGACCGCGTCGGAGGAGGTCACCCTCGCCGGGGACCGAACGCAGGTCGCCGGGCTCATCGGCGTCCCGCAGGCGGACCTGCTCATCCCCAACGACGACGACCTGACCTACGCGAAACTCCGGTTCGACCAGCGGTCACAGGCCACGCTGCTCGAGGCCGTGGACAGGGTGCGGGACCCCCTGGCCAGGGCTACCTGCCTCGCCGCACTCTGGTCCGCCACGCGTGACGCCGACCTCAGCCCCGGAGAATATCTACGAGCCGTGGAACGCGCCGCGCCGAGGGAGACCGGGGTCGGCGTCCTGCAGGTCATCCTCGCGAACGCACGCATCGCCATCGAGCGGTTCTCCCCTCCTTCAGCGAGGCCGGCACTTCGCCGACGCTACGGAACCCTGCTGGAGAACGGCCTGATGGCATCCGGTCGGAGTTCGGACCTGCAGCTCGCCTGGGCACGCGCCCTCGCCGGCGCGGCGCGCACTGCCGGAGAGTCCACCGGGCTGCTTCGGGCGCGGCTCGACGGCGACGCCGTCGTTCCCGGACTGGAGATCGACGCCGAGCTGAGGTGGATGTTCCTGCAGTCGCTCGCCGCGCACGGTCTCACCACCGGTCGCGAACTCGACGCGGAGCTCGCCGCGGACAACACCGCCTCCGGCAGGGTGGGGTTCACGCTGGCGTCAGCGGCTTTCCCGAACCTCGCGACGAAGCAGGCAGCCTGGCAGGAGGCCGTCTTCGGCGAACGCCTCTCTAACGACCTCCTCAGCGCGACGATCGAAGGGTTCGCGCTCGGCGGCATCGAGCTCACAAGGCCTTTCGACGGCCGCTATTTCGATTCCATCGGCGAGGTCTGGCAGCGCTGCGGCATCGAAATGGCGAGTCGGGTGGTCCGGGGGCTCTATCCCGGTCGCGCCGACTCCGACGGCGGCTCGGAGCCCTCCACCCATCCCGTGGTGCAGGCGACCGACCGGTGGCTGGACGAGAACACTGCCGCTCCGCGGGCGCTGCGCCGGATCGTGATCGAGGAACGGGACCATCTCCTCCGCGCGTTACGGGCCCAGCAGGCAGTTCGACCAGGTTAACGAGGAAGAGCCACGCCGTGAGGCGTGGCTCTTCCTTCGTCAGCGATCACCGGGCGGAGCCGGTGCGGTGAGGGAGACCTATTTCTTGGCGCCGAAGCCCTTGAAGCGGGCGTTGAAGCGCTCTACGCGGCCGGCGGAGTCCATGATCCGCTGCTTGCCGGTGTAGAAGGGGTGGGATTCCGAGGAGATCTCCACCTCGATGAGCGGGTAGGTGTTTCCGTCTTCCCATTCGATGGTCTTGCTCGAGCCGGCCGTCGACTTCGTCAGGAAGGACTTGTCGGAGGCGAGGTCGCGGAAAACAACCGCCTGGTACTTGGGGTGGATATCAGACTTCACAGGAATACCTTCTCTGGTTGCCTGGATTTTGCCAGGCACTGGTGATTGAAAGAGTGGATTGGTCGCTGAGGACCAACCACCAATAGTACCGTATACCGGATCCGTCCGCGAAAGCCGATCCCGTCCTGCCCGTCCGCGATGCCCACCCGCATTTCCTCCCGAACTGGTGTGAAGCGTCACACATCGAGTGGGGTGCGACAGTCGCCGATACAGGCGTAACGCAGCAACGCTGCTGCCGGAAGCCGTATCAGCGGGATACATTGCAATGCAGAGTGATTGCAATGCATGCAATGCAATCACTTCCACTGAGGTACGTATGGCAATGTGCATGCGTTGATTGCAGTGCATGCACGTTGTCGGCGGGAGGTAGCCATCCGGAGCCTGGACGTCGAGGCTGCCATTCCCTGTCGGGGATGGCAGCCTCTCGATCCTTCCCATCGAACGCTTGAACGCTGGCCTCGTGGGCCGGCGGTCTGATCGATCAGGGTGCTCACGCGCGTTGAGCGGGTTGCCGGTCCCTGCACTCCCAGAAGGCGACGGCGGCGGCCGCCGCCACGTTCAGCGAATCGACTCCCCCGTACATGGGAATCCGGACCGCGGTGTCCGCTGCGGCGAGGGCGGCATCGGACAACCCGTTCCCCTCGGTGCCGAGCAGCAGCGCGAGTCGCACCTGGCGTTGAGCGGCGAACTCCTCGATGCCGACGGCGTCGGGCGTGAGGGCGAGTGCGCCGATCATGAAGCCGAGGTCCCGCAGCAGTCCGAGATCGAGCGGCCCTTCCGGAAGCCGCGCCCATGGCACCTGAAAGACGCCGCCCATGCTGACCCGGATCGCCCTGCGGTACAGCGGATCGGCGCATCCCGGGCTGAGGAGGACAGCGTCGATCCCCAGTGCGGCGGCGGAGCGGAACACTGCTCCGAGGTTGGTGTGGTCTCCGATGTCCTCGAGCACCGCCACTCGCCTGGCCTCTCCCAGCACGGTGTCGAG
>NZ_KI914830.1:4112-6284 GCF_000520535.1 Arthrobacter sp. H41 | reverse complement strand
CCGGGCGGTTCATCGCTGCGAGCGCGCCGCGATGCAGATGGAAGCCGGTGACACCCTCCAGCACGGCCGCGTCCCCGATGTACACGGGCACGTCGGGAAACTGCTGGAGGACGTCCTCCAGCTCGGGCAGCCACTTCTCGGCGAGGAGGAACGATCGCGGCGTGTGTCCGGCCGCAACGGCACGTCGCACCACCTTGGAACCCTCGGCGATGTAAAGTCCCTCGGCGGGTTCGGTGCGGCGGCGCAACTGGGTGTCGGTGAGGCCGCGGTAATCGGGAAGCCGGGAGTCCGCGGGGCTCTCCAGCCGGATTCGAGGCATCAGCTAGGGTTCGCGATGCGGTTCCGCTAGGCGGCGGACCGGGCCACGGCGCTGAATCTGCCGTTCGTCCGGCTGACGCTGAGCGGGAGATCGAATGCTGTGCTGAGGTTCTCCTCGGTGAGGACGCCGTCGATCGGCCCGGAGGCGACGATCCCGCCCTCCCGGAGCAGCATCGCGTGGGTGAAACCCGGCGGCACCTCTTCAAGGTGATGGGTCACCAGGACCATGGCCGGTGCATCCCCATCCCGGGCGAGGACGGTGAGCCTCTTGACCAAATCCTCGCGGCCCGCGAGGTCGAGGCCCGCGGCGGGTTCGTCGAGCAGCAGCAGTTCGGGATCGGCCATCAGCGCGCGCGCGATCTGGACGCGCTTCCGCTCGCCCTCGCTCAGCGAAGCGAACGGCCGGTTCAGGAAGGTGGACATGCCCCAGGTATCCAGCAGGCGGAAGGCCCGCCGTTCGTCGAGCCGCTCGTACTGTTCGCGCCAGCGCCCGGTCACGCCGTAGGACGCAGTCACCACGACGTTCAGCACGGTCTCATGGTCCGGAATCTGGGTTGCCAATGAGGCCGAGGCCAGCCCGATCCGGGGACGCAGCTCGAAGACATCGACGGCGCCCATCACTTCGCCGAGAATTCCAGCGACGCCGCTCGTGGGGTGGAGCCGTGCACCGGCTACCTGCAGGAGGGTGGTCTTCCCGGCACCGTTGGGACCCATCACCACCCAGCGCTCGCCGTCCCGCACCTGCCAGTCGATGCTGTCCAAGAGGGTTTTACCGCCCTTGACGATGCTCACTCCCGCCAGTTCCAGAACGTCACTCATGGAACTAGACACTAGGCTAATGAGCGGGCTCTTGGCGAAACCGCGGGCCGGGCGCGCATGCCCATCCTGATCGAGCAGCTTCCGGAGGAAGAATGCACAGCGACTACCGGGTCGTCAGTTATGGCGTCACCCTTCCCGAGAGCAGGCTCTTCCTGGTGCGCTCCGCAGTCACCACGGCCGGCGGCGTCATCACCGGCGTCGGGGAGGCCGCGGGACACGGTTATGCCGGTCAGGCGCTCTCCGTCGCCTACAGCGGCACGGCGGATCACCTGCGCGCGGCGATCGCGGAAGCGTTCCAGCAACAGTCGAACGGCAACGACGGCGGCGACGCTTCCAGGAACCCCGCCACCGGTCGGTTCAGGGCCCCCGCCAGGAACGGAGGGAACCAGGACGGCACCGGCACCGCCGTCGTGCCTGCCCCGGTTTTCGGGCCGGGCCGGAAACTGCTGATCATGGACGTCGATTCGACGCTGATCAAGCAGGAGGTCATCGAGCTCCTGGCTGCCTACGCCGGGCGGGAGGCCGAGGTGGCGGAGGTGACGGAGCGGGCTATGCGCGGCGAACTCGACTTCACCCAGAGCCTTCATGCGAGGGTCGCTGTCCTGGCCGGACTGCCGGCATCGGTGATCGACGCGGTGGGCAGGAGTATCGAACTCAGCGAGGGGGCCGAGGTGCTCGTCGATGCTTTTCTGAGCGCCGGACACCACGTCGCAGCTGTCTCGGGAGGCTTCACCCAGCTCCTGCAGCCACTGGCGCAGCGCCTGAAGCTCACCTCCGCACGGGCCAACCTGTTGGAGATCGACGGCGGGACGCTCACCGGCCGGGTGACGGGCCCGGTGGTGGACCGTGCCGAGAAGGAGCGCGCTCTCCGGCAGTGGGCCGGCGCGGCAGGAATTCCGATTGAGCGGACCATCGCCGTGGGTGACGGCGCCAACGACATCGACATGGTGGCCGCCGCCGGTTTCGGTGTCGCGTTCAATGCGAAACCTGCGCTTCGGGATGCGGCGGACGCCGTCGTCGATCTGCCCTTCCTCG
>NZ_KI914830.1:0-4012 GCF_000520535.1 Arthrobacter sp. H41 | reverse complement strand
GTCGATCTGCCCTTCCTCGACGTCGTCCGCCACTTCGCGGGTGCGTGACCCGCTCCTCGATCGTCAGCTCTTGGCGAGGAAGTCCTTCGCTCCCCCGACGTACTCGGTGTGGCCGGTGGGGACCTCGGCAGTGGCCATCCGAACGATCTCCGCGGCGAACTCGGACACCGAGTAGAGCCGGCCCGCCTCCTCGCGGCGTGCCTCGATGGCACCGGGGGTGGCCCGGTCGAGGAGAGTGGCGGTGACGGTTCCCTCGATCATGTCGCCGGACACCACCACCAGCGAAATGCCCCGGTCCTCCAGCTCGGGGAGGAGATTCCGCAGCGCGTCCTCACCCGCGCGCTTGCTCCGGGCCACCGGCACATAGGCCTCCATCGTCTCGACGGTGTCGATGAAGTGCGCCTGGTGGCTGGTGACGAAGACGATGCGCGATCCGGCGGGCATGACGTTCGACGCGGCCTTCACCATGTCGACCTGCGCATCGCGGTTGAGCCTCAGCGCGTAGTCCTCGCCCATGGTGGTCTCCATGCCACCGGACGCATTGAGGATCAGCAGGTTCAGCGCCCCGAAGTTCTCCTGGGCAGCCGCGATCAATGCGGCTGCGCCCTCAGGAGCAGTGAGATCCGCTCCGACCGCCACGGCTTTCCCTCCGGCGGCCTCGATCGTTGCGACCACCTTATTGGCCCGCGGTGCCTTCTGGCGGTAGTTCACCACTACCGAGGCGCCTTCGGCCGCCAGGAGCTGGGCGACGTCGGCCCCGATCCCCCGTGATGACCCTGTGACGATTGCTCCTGTGCCGTTCAACGTACCCATATGTTTTTCCTCTTCCGGATTCGTGCGAAGTGTTCGGGATTGTCCTGCGGTAGTGGTGCCCGGCTGGTCCTGGGCGGGCGCCCCTAGTGACCCATGCCGAGGCCGCCGTCGACGGGAATCACGGCGCCCGAGATGTAGGCGGCGTCCTTGCCCGCGATCCACGTGACAACCTTCGCCACCTCTTCCGGGGAGGCGAAACGGCCGGCGGGAATGGTGGACAGGTAGTTCTTCCGGGTGTCCTCGGGAAGCGTTGCCGTCATGTCGGTGTCGATGAAGCCGGGCGCCACCACGTTGGCGGTGATACCGCGGGAGCCGAGTTCCCGGGTGAGCGACCGTGCGATCCCCACCAGCCCGGCTTTCGATGCGGAGTAGTTGATCTGGCCGGGTGCCCCGTACAGTCCCGTCACCGACGAGATCAGGACAACGCGCCCCCTGCGCAGCCGCATCATGCCCTTGGACGCCCGCTGGACCACCCGGAACGCACCCGTGAGGTTGGTATCGATCACGTCGGTGAAGTCGGCTTCGCTCATGCGCAGCAGCAAGGTGTCGCGCGTGATGCCTGCGTTGGCGACGAGAACCTCGACGGGACCGTGTGCTGCCTCCACCTCGGTGAACGCAGCGTCGATCTGCTCCATGCTGGTGACGTCGGCCCGAACGCCCAGCATCCCTTCCGGGACTTCCCCGCTCCGGTAGGTGACGGCAACCTTGTCGCCGTCGGCGAGGAATGCCTGCGCGATGGCGAGGCCGATCCCCCGGGTCCCGCCCGTCACCAGGACGCTCCGTCCCCCCTGCGTATCCGTGCTCCGGTTTTCCGCCTGCACAAGGCCCTCCGCTTCTTCGGACACATTGTGCCCACCTAGACGTTGTCAAAGTATCCCGTCGATCCTAGCGGCGAGCCTCCCAACTTTAACAAAGGGCCCTGCGGTGAGACAATAGATGCAGTCCCTATGGAGTGTGATGAGTAAGCAAACAAGGCAGCGCAAGCACAACTCGGATGTCCACAACATTTCCGACGCACGCGAATCCCACACCGACGAGATGCGCTCGCGGATGATCAAGTACTCGGTTTCCATGGGCATCCGCCTCGTCTGTTTTGTCCTCGTGTTCGTGGTGGAGGGCTGGCTCCAGTGGGTCATGATCGCCGGAGCTGTTTTCCTGCCCTACTTCGCCGTGATCTTCGCCAACGGCGGCAGTGATACGAGCGACATTCGCCATAGCGACGCGCTCCTCGATCGGGCGCCGGTACGCGAGATCGAAGCCAGGGTGAGCGACGCCGCGCCCGACTCTCCGGACGACGTCCTGTCCGGTGAGATCGTCGACGAAGGACACTCACGGCATGCCTGACCGACCGGCTCTCAACGTCCTCGACGCCCTCGGGGGAAGCCACCTACCAGCCCCCGATCCCGGTTCCGCCGTCTGCTCACGGAAGGGCTGCCGCGCCGACGCCGGCTGGCAGCTGCTCTGGAACAACCCCCGCATCCATACTCCCGAGCGGCGCAAGGCCTGGGCGTCCTGCGGCGAGCATGTCGGATGGTTCGAGGACTACCTGCAGACCCGCGGACTGTGGAAAGAGACGGTGCCGCTGGGCGCGCCTCCGCCGTCAGGCAGTGCCGCCGCACCGGAAGGCGCATAGGTGTACCGCTTCCTTCTGTCCCCGCGCTGGTTGGCGTGGCTCGCTCTCGTCGTCGTCCTCGCCGCTGCCTGCGCGGGCCTCGGCAACTGGCAGATGGACCGCCGGGACCTCGCCGTGGCCGAGATCCAGCGCATCGAGGCGAACTATGAGAGTGCGCCGGTGCCGTACGACGCCGGCGACAGTTCCTTCGACTCCTACTCGACCGACCGGGAATGGACGCCGGTAGTGCTTCAGGGAGTATATGACACCGACAACGAGGTCATCGTCCGGAACCGTCCCCTGAACGGCCGGCCGGGTTATGAGGTGCTGACGCCGCTTCGGCTCGACGACGGCACTGCCGTCATCATCGACCGGGGCTGGCTGCCGATCGGCAACGAGGAAGCCGGCAGACCCGACACCGTCCCCGCGCCCTCCGACGGTGAAGTGACGGTGATCGCACGCGTCCGGCCCGGCGAGCCCGCGGTCGACCGCGGTGCTCCCGAGGGTCAGATCCCCTCGATCGATCTTGCCGGGTACGCCGAACGCCTCGACTATCCGGTGCAGACCGGCGCCTACGGTCTGATGGCCTCGGAAAGCCCGGCCGCCGCCGTCGCGCCGATCCAGTTTCCCAAGCCCTCGGTCAACGAGGGCCCGCACCTTTCCTACTCGATGCAGTGGTTCGCGTTCGGCGTGCTCCTCTTCGTCGGTCTCGGCTACGCCGCGCGCCAGCAGCACCTCGTCGACACCGAGGAAGAGGACGATGCCGGGATGCGCAGGACTTCCCCAAATCCGCGTGCGCGGAAACGTGCAACCCGGCGGAGGCCTACATCGGAGGAAGAGGAAGACGCCATCCTCGATGCGCGGGGCATTTCCTAGGGTATGTCCATCGGTGCGCCGAAGCGGTACCTCAGGAATGCTCGTGAAAGCGTCCGAAGCGTCGATCCTGATGACTCCAGCAGAGAGCCCTCATTCGTCGTCGGACTCGGGTGTTTCCACGACGAGTAGCCCGGTTTGATTGTTCAGCCTCAGGGCGGAGGATACGGTGATGCCGGGAAGGGGTCCTGGTCTCGCCTGACCTCCGTCAGGGGCAATCCAATGACCGACTTCTTCACCATCCAGCCCGGGGAGACCGCGGCTCCTTTGACACCACACGCGCGGCTTATGTGGGGGAAGTACTCGCTGCGAAGTCACTGAGGTGATGCCCGTCGTGGACAGGGTGACCGAGAGGGACGCAAGATGTATCGGCGACAGTACGCCACGCTTTTCCCGCGACGCACCATTCCCCACACCCTGTAGCCGGCGCGACCGGCCGTTACACAGGACACATCCGGGCCCGAGCGCTCCGCACTATGGCCGGCAGGACCCAGGTGACGAGCTTTGCCTGCGTGCAGCCTGTGCTCTGGCTGTACGTAGCCCGGCAACTGGCTGCCGGGTTGGACAGCACCCCCCTGCGGTCTGACACGGTGAAACTATGGACGACTTCTTCACCGCATCGCTGCCCATCATCGCCGTGACTGCTGCGGTGGTGGCCGCCGTCGTGCTCGCCTGGCTGATCCGGCGGGTCGCCGCCCGCCTACTCCGGCACGT
>NZ_KI914829.1:8458-12288 GCF_000520535.1 Arthrobacter sp. H41 | reverse complement strand
ACAGCCCCGAGCAGGCCTACCTCCTCCTTGGAGCAGTGCCCATCGAAGGAAGGCTCTCGGGCGTGGTGGACATTCCCAACTCCTGTTCCACCGTCTACATTCCCACCTCCATTTTCGACTTCGACGTGCGTCCGTCCGCCGCAGGGCCGCACCAGATCGACCCGGGTATCGGTGCTCCTCGAGCCGCCAACAGCTAGCGCCGACCGCTTAGGATGGCCGGAAGGACCTGGCACAAGCCAGGTCCTTCCGGGGTCCCTCCCCGCGAAAGGGAGTCAGGTAACGCGATGGCAGAGAACAAGACCCGACCCAGCACGGCCGATCCGATCGCCTTCCTCGACAGCGTTCCCAGCGAGCGACGCCGGATCGACGGTTTCGCTGTGCTGGAGATGATGAGGACGATCACGAAGGCCGACCCCGTGATGTGGGGTCCCTCGATGATCGGCTTCGGGCAGTACTCCTACAGGTATGCCTCCGGCAGGGAAGGGAACGCCCTCGCCGTCGGGCTCTCGCCTCGGAGCAGCGCCCTCGCCCTGTACGGACTCACGATCGCTCCCGGAGTTGAGGACCTCCTCGCCCGTCTGGGCAAGCATCGGACAGGCGTCGCCTGCCTCTACATCAACTCGCTCTCGGACGTGGACACCGAAGTGCTCCAGGAGTTGATCCGAATGGGCTACACCCACATGACGACGGCGAACTTCACCTTCGGCGACTGACCCTTCGCTGAATGCGGCTACAGGCGGCGGTACATGATGTGGAGGGCGGTCAGTCCCAGTACAGGATGCCGGAACGCGTTCGGAACAGTGCCGACCACGGCGAATCCCAGAGACTGCCAGAGCGCCACGGCGCGCACGTTCGTCTGGACGACGGCATTGAACTGCATGTATTCATAGCCCTGCCCCCGGGCCTTCTCCATCACATACGCCGCGAGCATCCGCGCTATCCCTTTCCCGCCGGCGTCACCCGCCACCAGAAATGAGGCGTTGGCGACGTGACTGCCGTTGCCGCCGCGGTTGGCATGCAGTTGGGCAGTGCCCACCACGACGCCGTCGTCGACCGCTACGTAGACGCACAGCGTCGGGTCGGGGGCGCCTCGGGAAACCACTCCCGCCGTGCTGCCTCCTCATCCATGGCGGGATCCCAGCAGTAGGTATCCCCGGCCCGGACCACCGGCTCCATGATGCGCCAGAGAGCGGCCCAGTCGCCGGGGACCGCCGTCCGGACGGCGCGCATCAGGCCTTCAGCGCTCCCGCCCACAGGTTGATGTCCGATTCGACGGCGAACTCGTCGATGGCGTGCAGCTCCTCCGCGGTGAACTCGAGGTTTTGAACGGCCGCGACGCTGTTCTCGAGCTGGGCGACGCTCGACGCCCCGATGAGCGCCGACGTGATCGGCGTGCCTTTGGCCTGCGGCCGCAGGATCCATGCGATGGCCATCTGCGCCAGCGTCTGGCCACGCCGGCCCGCGATCTCGTTGAGGCCGCGCACGCGCCGCAGATTGTCCTCGGACAGGTGGTTCTCCGACAGCGACTTGTCCGCGGCGGCCCGGGAATCAGCAGGAACGCCGTCGAGGTACCGGTCGGTGAGGAGGCCCTGGGCCAGTGGTGAGAACGCGATCGACCCGGCGCCCACCTGCTCGAGCGCCTGCGGCAGGTTCGGCTCGCCGTTTTCGACCCACCGGTTGAGCATCGAGTAGGACGGCTGGTGGATGAGCAGCGGGGTGCCCAGGTCGCGGAGGATGGCGGCGGCTTCGAGCGTCTTCTCGGGTGAGTACGACGAGATGCCGGCGTAGAGGGCGCGCCCGGAGCGGACGGCGGTGTCGAGCGCGCCCATCGTCTCCTCGAGCGGAGTCTCGGGATCGGGCCGGTGGCTGTAGAAGATGTCCACATAATCGAGGCCCATGCGGTTCAGCGACTGGTCGAGGCTGGCCAGGAGGTACTTGCGGGAGCCGAAGTTGCCGTAGGGTCCGGGCCACATGTCGTAGCCGGCCTTGCTCGAGATGATGAGCTCGTCGCGGAAAGGCCGGAAGTCGTCGGCGAAGTGGCGTCCGAAATTCGTCTCGGCGCTGCCGTAGGGCGGTCCGTAGTTGTTCGCCAGGTCGAAGTGGGTGACGCCGAGGTCGAAAGCACGGCGCAGGATGGCGCGCTGGATGTCGAAGGGTTTGTCATCTCCGAAGTTGTGCCAGAGGCCGAGGGACACGGCGGGCAGCTGCAGGCCGCTCTTGCCGACGCGGCGGTACTTCATGGTCTCGTAACGGTCTTCTGCGGGGTGGTAGGTCATCCACCCATCCTATT
This sequence comes from Arthrobacter sp. H41, assembly GCF_000520535.1. Classification (GTDB taxonomy): domain Bacteria; phylum Actinomycetota; class Actinomycetes; order Actinomycetales; family Micrococcaceae; genus Arthrobacter_D. The sequence continues at coordinate 9,998 of NZ_KI914829.1, read as the reverse complement.
GGGGGCCGCGGCGCGCAGGCTTCCCGGAACGGTTCAGCTGTTCCGGCCCCGCGCTGCGACTTCCCACTCGTCCTCCACCACACCGTTCCGCACCACGCTCACCCGATCCACAAGGTTCATCGCGAGGCACACATGGTTGGGGACGACCCGGAGCCGCTGGCCGTGTCCCGGCAGCACGGCGTCGTCGGGCCATTCGATGGTGGCGTGGTGCTCGGACAAGGCGACGATGCGCGCAGCGGGCTCGTCGAGAAGCCGCCCGTAGCCGGTAGCCCAGGCCGCGCGGTCACTCCCCAGGATCTTGCTGCCGGCGTCGACGACGACGCGACGGCTCTTGCCGCCGGGTGGAGCGGACCGGCTCACCACCGTTGCGGCGACCGTCAGCGCAATGTCACTGAGGGCGCAGCGTTCCAGCTCGTACTGCTGCGCATCCCCGAGGACGTAGACACCGGGGCGCAGTTCGGTGGCCGCGTTTCCTCCGCCGACGAGCGCGGTGGGTGTTGAACCACCGCTGAGCTCGGCGACGTCGAACCCGGCGGCGAGGAGGCGCGACGACGCTTCCGTGAGCGCGGAGTCCTCGTCCCGCATGGCGTGCTGCGGCATTCCGGGTGCGTAACTGTGACCGGGAAAGGTGAAGGCTCCTTCGACAGGAAGTCCTGCGTCGGCTGCGGCCCGGGCTATCCCGACGACGTCGGCGGGCAACGCGCCGCTGCGGTGGTGGCCGCTGTCCACCTCCACCAGCACGCCAACGTTCCGGGCGCCGGTGCCGAGGTTCCGGCCCATCTCGACGGCACTCTCCACCGAGTCGAGGCCCACCCGCACGGCCGCCGCTTCGCCGAGGGCCAGCAGGCGGTGGGCCCGGCGTGCATCGACCCACAGCGGGTAGGCGATGAAAAGATCCTTCACCCCGCCGGCTGCAAATACCTCGGCCTCACCGATCGTGGCAACGGTCAGGCCCACAGCACCCGCCGCAAGCTGCCGGGCACCGATCTCGAGGACCTTGTGCGTCTTGGCATGGGGCCGCAGCCTCACTCCCCGTGTGCGCATGGCCGATGCCATGCGTGCGATATTCGCGTCGAGGACGTCGACGTCGATCATCACCGACGGCGTGTCGATCCAGTCAGGAATCATCGGCCGACAGACCGGCTCGGGCGGCGGCGCTACCCAGGTGGAGGACGCCGGTGTCGGTGGCCACCGCGATCCATGTGAAGCCCTGCTGCGACAAGACCTTCGCCCTGGCGGGTGAACCCGCATACGCGCCCGCGAGTATTCCTGCTTCTCGGCAGGCCCGCACGATGGTGGGCAGCGGCGCCTGCTGTGCACGGTCGGTCAGGAGGTCATCGACGTCGAGCCCGAGTGCGAGGGACAGGTCGAAGGGGCCCACGAACACCATGTCGAGGCCGGGCGTCGCCGCGATCGCGTCGAGGTTCTCAATGGCGAGCGCGGTTTCCACCATCACTGCGCAGAAGGGCTCGGGCATCGCGGTCCCACCGGCCGAGGGAGTGCCGGGTAGCGGACCCCAGCTGCGCCTGCCCCGCGGCGG
>NZ_KI914829.1:0-8358 GCF_000520535.1 Arthrobacter sp. H41 | reverse complement strand
TGCCACAGCGGCCTCGGCGTGCTCCGCGGTGTCGATCAGGGGCACGATGACGCCGTCGGCCCCGGCGTCGAGCGCCCGCCCGATGAGGGTGGGATCATTCGCCGCCACCCGGACCAGCACGGTGGCGAGCGGATCGCGGCGCAGGGCGAAGAGGTCCCGGAGGCTGCGGTCGTCGAAGTGGCCATGCTGCGCGTCGAGGCCCAGCCAGTCGAAGCCGGTGTGCTCGAGTTCTGCGGCGGTGCGGGCATCGCCGAGGGTCACCCATACGCCTGATCTCGTGGTCATGAAGCCATTCTCGCCGATGCCGCCCCGGAAGTTGAGCACTTGTGGTGGGTGTGCAGGCCGGACACCCACCATACGTGCGCAGAGTCCGAAACGTCAGAGCGCCGTCGGGAGCGCACCGCGCAGCTCCGAGACCGCTGAGTGGGCGGGAGCCGCCGACGCCACGAACCCGTCCGGCCGCACCAGGTAGAAGAAGCCATCCTGCAGCCCCTTGCCGGGTGCCGCGGGGAACCGGTGGACGGGGAGGTCGAGGGAACGCCCGACGGCGTCGGCCACGGGGTCGTCCATCCCGCCGTAGATGTGCACTTGCCATACGGCGTCCCGCAGCACGTCGAAATTGGTGCCGGTCCACGGCAACCGGCGCCCCACCACCCGCCCACGGCGGCCTCGGGCTGCGGCTTTTGCGCGGGAGCTCATCCAGTAGTGGATGCGGAGCTGGCCCAGATAGCCGGCGAGGCGCCCGGCAAGAGGCAGGTGCGGCAACACCCTCACGACGACGGGCAGCACCAGCCGCGGGACCAGCCTGCGCGTGAGCCGGGCGGGAAGGGCATTCGAGGTGAGATAACCGAACACCCGGTCGGTGGAGCGGACCAGGCGCCGGGCCACAGGGCGGCGCTCGGCGTCGTACCGGTCGAGGTACTCCTCGGGCGCTGCATGCCGAAGGACATCGGCGAGCTTGAACGCCAGATTGTGGGCATCCTGCAGTCCGGTGTTCATTCCCTGGGCGCCGACGGGCGAATGGAGGTGCCCGGCATCCCCGGCCAGGAACACGGCGCCGTCGCGGAACCGGGCCGCGAGCCGGTGATGCACGCGGTAGGTCGAGAACCACCGCGACGTGCCGTAGGTGACGCCGAAGACGGACGAGAGCCGAGCCTGTGCAACTTCCTCGGGAACATCGGCGTCCCCGGTGGTCGGAACGACGCCGATCAACCGGAACGCATCATCGCTGCCGGGCGAGGACTTCATCGGGAACGCGAGGAGGAAGTCGGTGGCGCCCTGACGGATATTGACCGATGCATCGGGCAACCCGCCCACAGCCAGCGCGTCGAGGACATAGAACGTGTACTCGTTGGTCACCCCCTCGAAGGGTATCCCCTTGAGGCGGCGGACCTCCGAGGATCCGCCGTCGCACGCCACGCAGTACCGCGCCTCGATGACGGAGGGACCCTCCGGCCCCTCGACCGACGCCGAGACGGTGCCCGTATCCTCCAGTCCCACCAGGCGCGTACCCCACAGCACCTCGCCACCGACGGCGACGAGATTCGAGCTGAGGATCTCCTCGTTGCGGCTCTGCTCAAGGAAGTACAGGCCAGGGAACGGCGTGAGACCGCGGCCGAGCTCGCCGAGCGGCACCGGTGCATAGGAGCGTTTCCCGTACCCCTGCCGCACCAGGCCGGCGTGCTGTGCCCGCTCCAGCACGCGGTCGGCAAGGCCGAGCTGGTCGAAGATCTCGAGGGTGCGGGACTGCACCCCGATGGCCCGCGATTCCCGGGTGGGCCCGGCCTTGCCGTCGATGAGCACGGCGTCGACACCGAGCTTCCGGAGCCAGTTCGCGAGCATCAGCCCCGTGGGGCCCGCGCCCACCACCAGGACGTCGGTGGTGCGGTGCGGGGTGTCCACGGGGTCGGCTCCTACTCTGCGGCCAGGGCCAGGATCAGCGACGCATGCGGCGGCAGCTGGATGGTGTCCTCCAGCAGGCCGACCCCGTCCACTGTGGAGAGCAGCACCTCGGCGTCGCCCGCCCGCAGCGGCACGGTGCGGAGCTGGTCGCTGAGATTGAGGACGACGGCGGTCCGACCCCGGTGGAGAATCAGCCACCGTTCGTCGTCGCTGTACTCCACGGAGATGCTGGTGAAGTCCGGATCCCGCAGTTCAGGGCGGTCCCGGCGCAGCTGGATCAGTTTCCGGTACGTCTCCAGCAGCTGACCCTGCTCCTGGTTGTCGAGCTCGGACCAGTCGAGTTTCGCCGACTCGAAGGTCGACCGTTCCTGCGGGTTCGGCACGTCCTCGGGCTTCCACCCCATACGCTCGAACTCCCGGAGCCTGCCCTCGGCGGTGGCCTTGCCCAGCTCGGGCTCGGGGTGTGACGTGAAGAACGGCCAGGGGGTCCTCGCTCCGTACTCCTCGCCCATGAAGAGCATGGGGGTGAACGGCCCTGCGAGGTTCAGCACTGCGGCCTGGGCCAGCTGCGCGGTGTTCAGCGTGGCGCTGATGCGGTCGCCTGCGGCCCGGTTGCCGATCTGGTCGTGGTTCTGTGTGCACACCACCAGCTGCAGTGGCGAGACCCGCTCGACGTCGATCTCGCGGCCGTGCTTCCGCTCGCGGAATGACGAGTAGGTGCCGTTGTGGAAGAACCCCTTCTCCAAAACTCTCGCGAGCGCTCCCACCGAGTCGAAGTCGGCGTAGTACCCCTCGGTTTCCCCGGTGAGGTTGACGTGCACCGCGTGGTGGAAGTCGTCGCTCCACTGCCCGGCCAGTCCGTAGCCATTGACGTCGCGCTCCTGGATCAGGCGCGGGTTGTTGAGGTCGGATTCGGCGATGAGGAACAGGGGCTTTCCGAGTTCGGCTGCCAGGGCGTCCGTCTCGGCGGCGAACTCCTCGAGGATGTGCACGGCGCGCTCGTCGTGGAGGGCATGGACGGCGTCGAGCCGCAGTCCGTCCACATGGTAGTCGCGCAGCCACATCAGCACGTTCTCGATCACGTAACGCCGCACCTCGTCGGAGAGCGGCCCGTCGAGGTTCAACGAATCACCCCAGGTATTCGACATGCCCTCGGTGAGGTACGGGCCGAACTGGCCGAGGTAGTTGCCGCTCGGGCCCAGGTGGTTGTAGACGACGTCCTGGATGACACCCAGCCCTTTCCGGTGTGCGGCGTCGACGAAGCGCTGGTAGGCGGCAGGGCCCCCGTAGTTCTCCTGCACCGCGTACCACAGCACGCCGTCGTACCCCCAGTTGTGCGTTCCGTTGAACGCGTTCACGGGGAGGAGCTCCACGTACTGGACTCCCAGCTCCACGAGGTGGTCGAGGCGTTCGACGGCGGCATCGAGGGTGCCCTCGGGGGTGAAGGTGCCGAGGTGCATCTCGTAGATCACGCCCCCGTTGGCGCCGGGCGAGACCCAGTCCGAATCCTGCCATTCATGGGCTGCCGGATCGAAGGTGCGCGAGAGTTCGTGGACTCCTCCCGGCTGCCGGCGTGAGCGCGGGTCCGGTACCGGCGAGTCCGATCCGTTGACGAGGTAGCCGTAGTCGACGTCGTCCGTGGTGGCGGAAAGACCGCCGGGGGCGGTCCACCAGCCGCCCTCGCCCTGGGTCATCTTCTGGGCGGTTCCGTCGACTAGGAGGGAAAGGGTCTCGGCACGCGGCGCCCAGACATCGAACCTGCTGCTCATGATGCGTCCTCCTGGACCAGTAGTGCTGCCGGGAAAGTGGAGAAAAGGTCGGCTGCACGCACGATGCCACCGCTCACTGAGGTGCCCGTGATCGCGCAGGTGTAGGAACCGTCGGGGAGGTGCACCGTGGTGTCGCCCCAGCCGCCACGGTTCTCGAGGCCGTACGGCAGCCGGGTTACCAGCACGACGGCGCCGCCCCGGTTGAACGCGAAGACGTGGTGCGCGGCGGAACCCGCGGCCTGCACGGCGGAGTAGCCGGAGAAGAGCTCGGGCCGGTCGCGGCGCAGCTTGAGCGCCCGCGACACCACCAGCAGTTTCGCTGCGGCGTCCTCCCCCACCGCGGGTATCGCCCCGAAATTGAGGTCCGTGAGTGCCTGCCGGCGCGCGGCGTAGTCCACCTCGCGGCGGTTGTCCGGATCCACGAGGGAGAAGTCCCAGAACTCGGTCCCCTGGTACACGTCGGGAACGCCCGGCATGGTCAGCTGCAGCAGTTTGGCTGCGATGGAGTTGGACCAGCCGTGACCCTCGAGGCGGCGGGCCATCGCGCTGACCAGGCTGTTGACCCGAGCGTCGTCGAACGCGGCATCCACCGCGCTGTGCATGGCCGCTTCGAACTCCTCGTTCGGCGCGGTCCAGTGGGTGCTCAGGTCCGCTTCACGCGAGGCCTTCTCCACGTAGGCGTGGGCCCGCTCGCGGCTCAGCGGCCAGGCGCCGATGAGTGACTGCCACATCAGCGGCGCGAAGGAGGGGTCCGAGATCGGTGCGAGGGCCTCGAGTTCGGCGAGGAGCCGCGCCCATTCGTCGGGCAGCTCGGACAGCACCGCGATCCGCGCGCGGGTGTCCTCGCTGCGCTTGGTGTCGTGGGTGCTCAGCGTGGTCATGGAGAGCGGGTTGTTGGTTTCCCGCTCCAGGAGGCGGCGGTGCATTTCCAGGGGATCGATCGCGAAGATCGAAGGATCCGCTCCCACCTCGTTGAGCGAGACCAGCCGGCTGTACCGGTAGAACGCGGTGTCCTCGACACCCTTGGCCATCACCATGCCGGAGGTCTGCTGGAAGCGCCGGGCCAGCGCGTTCAGCTCGGCGTCCGGCTCCCCCTCCAGGAACGGGTTGAGCAGCGGGTGGAGCACCTCGAGGGTGGCACCGAGCTCCGGGCGGCGCACCTGGGCGTCCCGGACGGCGTCGGCGAGGTATCCGGCGCCCTCGGGCAGGTAGCTCCGGTAGACGGGGAAGCAGGTCAGGAGTTCGGCGAGCGCATCGGCCGCCTCCGCCGGGTCGAGGCCCGCGCTCTCGGGCACCAGCCGAGCCAGGCGAAGTACCTCCGAGCGCAGGATACCGTCCGCGATCCCCCGCTTGGTGCCGTGGATCATCTCGTGGAACGGCTCCACAGGGACCAGTGCCGTGAGTTCGTGCTCTCCCGCGGGGTCGGTGAGGAGGCGGTCGACGTCGGCGAGCGCGTCATAGCCGGTGGTCCCCTCGCACTCCCAGTTTCCCGGCAGAACCTCGCCGGGCTCCAGGATCTTCTCCACCAGGACGTAGGCACCGCCGGTCAGCTCGCGGAGATCCTCGAGGTAACCTACCGGGTCGGCGAGGCCGTCGGGGTGGTCGATGCGCAGGCCGTCGATAAGGTCGTCGTCGAACCAGCTCCGCACCTGGCTGTGGCTCTCCTCGAAGACCCACGGCACCTCCACGCGGAGGCCTGCCAGGCTGTTGACGCCGAAGAAACGCCGGTAGTTCAGCTCGGTGTCGGCGCGGCGCCAGTTCACCAGCTCGTAGTGCTGCTTCGCGTGCACGTCGGCGGCGGTGTCCCCCGGGGAGAAGGTGCCTTCGGCGATGGGGTAGCGGTTGTCGTAGTAGCGGAGTTCGCCGTCCACCACCTCGAGTGCGTCTTCCTCGGAGTCCCCGTCCCCCAGCACCGGGATGCGGATCCGTCCGTCGGCGGCGTCCCAGTCGACGTCGAAGGCTTCGGCCATGCGGGAGCCGCGGCCTTCCTTCAGCAGCTGCCACCACCAGGCGTTGCGGGCGGGCGTCTCGATGCCCATGTGATTGGGCACGATGTCCACCAGCACACCCAGTCCCGCTCCGCGGGCGGCTTCGCTCAGCTCGATGAGGGCATCGCGGCCGCCGCGCGCGGGGTCCACGGTGGAGGGGTCGGTCACGTCGTAGCCGTGGCCCGACCCCTCCTCCGCGGTCAGGATGGGCGACAGGTACACCCAGTCCACCCCGAGGTCATGCAGGTACGGCACCAGGGCCGCGGCTTCCCGCAGGTCGAATTCGTTCCGCACCTGCAGCCGGTAGGTCGATTTCGGTGTCTTCATGCATGTCCTCCTGGGGAACTGGATGCAGGGTGGTTAGGCGGTGCCGGTCTTCGAGGTGACCTCATTGGCGAGGATGGCCAGCGACGCCGCCACCGAGTGGTCGAGATCCTCGGCTTCGGAGTGGGCGCGCAGGACCACCATCGATTTGCCCTCGACGGAAATCGTCTTGCCCGCTGAGATCGCAGCACTGTCGGCGAACTTCCCGGCAGTATCGATGACCTCGTCCCAGGCCGGTCCGTATTCCTCGGAGGGGATGGTGAAGTCGACGGCTTCGTCATGGGCGTTGAAGTACAGGAGGAAGTTGGCGTCGGTGATGCGCTGGCCCCGGGCGTCGCGCCCGCGGATCCCCTGCCCGTTGAGGAACACGCCGATCGAGCGGCCGAACCCGCTGTCCCAGTCCTCCGGCGCCATGAGCTCGCCCGAGGTGTCGAGCCACACGATATCCGGCAGCGCCTCGCCCTCGCCGCGGCGCACGGGGCGTCCGTCGAAGAAGCGCCGACGCCGGAAGGTCGGGTGCTCGGAGCGCAACCGGTTCACCGCGGCGGTGAATTCGAGCAGCGGCTGGTCCACCTTGTCCCAGTGCACCCAGCTGAGTTCGGAGTCCTGGCAGTAGGTGTTGTTGTTGCCCTCCTGGGTACGGCCCAGCTCATCGCCGTGGAGCAGCATCGGCACACCCTGCGAGAGCAGGAGCGTGGCGATGTAGTTGCGCTGCTGGCGGACCCGCAGTGCGTTGACCTCGGGATCGTCGGTGGGGCCCTCGACTCCGCAGTTCCAGGAGCGGTTGTGCGATTCGCCGTCGTTGTTGCCCTCGCCGTTGGCTTCGTTGTGCTTCTCGTTGTAGGACACGAGGTCGCGGATGGTGAAGCCGTCGTGGGCGGTGACGAAGTTGATGGACGCGACGGGACGCCGCCTGCTGTGCTCGTAGAGGTCGGCGGAGCCGGTCAGGCGGGCGGCGAACTCGCCGATGCTGGAGGGCTCCCCGCGCCAGAAGTCACGGACCGTGTCGCGGTACTTGCCGTTCCACTCCGTCCACTGCGGCGGAAAGTTGCCCACCTGGTATCCGCCGGGTCCCACGTCCCAGGGCTCGGCGATGAGCTTGACCTGCGAGACCACCGGGTCCTGCTGCACCAGTTCGAAAAAGGCGGACAGGCGGTCCACCTCGTAGAACTCGCGGGCGAGCGCGGAGGCCAGGTCGAAGCGGAATCCGTCGACGTGCATCTCGGTGACCCAGTAGCGCAGCGAGTCCATGAGCAGCTGCAGGGAGTGCGGGTTCCCGACGTTGAGGGAGTTACCGGTGCCCGTGGTGTCCATGTAGTACTGCTTGTCGTCCTCCACGAGGCGGTAGTAGGACGCATTGTCGATGCCACGCATGGAGATGGTGGGGCCCATATGGTTGCCCTCGGCGGTGTGGTTGTACACCACGTCGAGGATGACCTCGATGCCTGCCAGGTGCAGTTCGCGCACCATGGCCTTGAACTCCTGGACCTGCTCGCCCTGGTCGCCGCTGGAGTTGTACTTGTTGTGCGGGGCGAAGAAGCCGATGGTGTTGTAGCCCCAGTAGTTGGAGAGACCCTTCTCCTGGAGCGTGCTGTCGTTGACGAACTGGTGCACGGGCATGAGTTCGATCGCCGTGACGCCGAGCTTCTGCAGGTGGGCGATCACCGATGGGTGGGCGATGCCGGCGTAGGTTCCGCGCTGCTCCTCCGGGATGTCCGGGTGCAGCTGGGTGAGGCCCTTGACGTGCGCCTCGTAGATGACCGACTGGTGGTAGGGCGTGCGCGGCATGCGGTCGCCGTCCCAGTTGAAGAAGGGATTCACGACGACGCCGAGCATCATGTGCGGCGCGGAGTCCTCGTTGTTCACCGAGTGCTCGTCGCCGAAGTTGTAGCCGAACAGTGCCTGGTCCCAGTCGAGCTCGCCCGAGACCGCCTTGGCGTAGGGGTCCAGGAGGAGCTTGTTCGGGTTGCAGCGGTGCCCCTCGGCGGGGTTGTTCGGACCGTGGACGCGGTAGCCGTACTTCTGTCCCGGGGTCACCTGCGGCAGGTAGCCGTGCCAGACATAGCCGTCCACTTCCTTGAGCGCAACGCAGGTTTCTACGCCGTCGTCGTCGAACAGGCAGAGGACTACCGACTCCGCGATCTCACTGTAGAGCGCGAAGTTCGTTCCCGTGCCGTCATAGGTCGCGCCCAGGGGGTACGCGTCGCCGGGCCATAATTCCATGAGTGCTCCTTGTGGGGGTTTTCGATATTTCGAGGAAAGTTTAGTGGGATGCAGGACCGCTACGGATCCAGCCGCTCCGCGAGGAGGTCGGCGAGGACCGCGCCGATGTGGCGGGGCAGAGTGGAGACGACGACGGGCCCGGACTCCGCAGC
>NZ_KI914828.1:8361-12615 GCF_000520535.1 Arthrobacter sp. H41 | reverse complement strand
CGATCGACCTCGCCATCCGCAACAGCAGGGTGTTCTCGCGCCGCCTCACCTCCGTCATCAACCACGCCGCACTGACCGACGAGGCCATCGCCTCCCTCAGCCAGGCGCTCGAGGACACCGCCGATGGAGTGGACGTGCTGAGCCGCGCCCTGTCCACGTCGGACGGCGCCGAGCGCCGGGCGAATCTCCGCTCCGCCCGCAATGCGCTCGCCGCCGTCGCAACGGACCTCCACCCCAAGGCACTGCACGTCCAGCGGCTCGAAGGGGAGGCACTTATTCTCCTGTTCCGGCCCCTGATCGTCGATCTCCTCGAAGCGACGGGGCTTTCGCACGAGGAAGCGGCGGTCTACCTGCCAAGACTCTAGAACCGACACGGCCAGCACCCTCCGCTGTTGGGAACAGGTTGGGCAGGTCCATGAGGAATGAATGCTTGTCACCCGCGTCCTGCCTGGCGTACAGTTTCGGATCGAGGACCATGTTTCGATTATCGAACGCCACTTTCTTTTATCGAACACAGTCCGACGGCGACGACCAGCCACACGACGAAGTGAGGAAAGTCCGTGCAGTTTCATCACCACGGTTACGTATCCGGGGACCCGCGCGTCCAGCCGGCCGCCGGAGTCGGTATCGACCGGCCTGGGGTGCTTCCCCACGAGGTCGACGTGCTCATCGTGGGCAGCGGGCCTGCCGGCATGCTGGCAGCGGCGCAACTGTCCCAGTTCCCCGGTATCACCACGCGCGTCGTGGAGCGCCGGGACGGGCGGCTCGCCATCGGCCAGGCCGACGGCATCCAGGCCCGAAGCGTCGAGACCTTCCAGGCTTTCGGTTTCGCCGAGCGAATCATCGCCGAGGCCTACCGGATCACCGAGATGGCGTTCTGGAAGCCGGACCCGAAAGACCCTTCGCGCATCGTCCGCGCCGCCCGCGCCGTCGACGACGCGACGGGCATCAGCGAGTTCCCGCACCTCATCGTCAACCAGGCCCGCGTACTGGACTACTTCGCCGAGTTCATGGCGAACTCGCCCACGCGTATGTCCCCCGACTACGGGTTCGAATTCGTCGGCCTCGACGTCACCGGCGACGGCGCCTACCCGATCAGCGCGCGGCTTCTTTCCACAGCCGGCCCCGACGAAGGCAAGGAGCGCATTGTTCGAGCCAAGTTCGTGGTCGGCGCGGACGGCGCACGCAGCAGGGTTCGGGAATCGATCGGCTGCACGCTCGCCGGCGATCAGGCCAACCATGCCTGGGGCGTCATGGATGTCCTCGCGACCACGGACTTCCCCGACATCCGGCTGAAGTGTGCCATCCAGTCCGGCACGGGCGGCAGTATCCTCCTGATCCCGCGCGAAGGCGGCCATCTTTTCCGCATGTACGTCGACCTCGGAGTGGTCGACCCGAACGGCAAAGGGGCCGTGCGCGGGACGACCATCGAGGAGATCATTGCCAAGGCCAACGCCATCCTCCACCCCTATACGCTCGACGTGCGCAATGTCGCCTGGCACAGCGTGTACGAGGTGGGCCACCGGCTCACCGACCGGTTCGACGACGTCCTTCCGGAGGAACCCGGCACCCGTACGCCGCGCGTGTTCATCACCGGTGACGCCTGCCACACGCACAGCGCGAAGGCCGGCCAGGGCATGAACGTCTCCATGCAGGACGGCTTCAATCTGGGGTGGAAGCTCGGGCACGTGCTTGAGGGCCGCAGCCCGGAGAGCCTGCTGTCCACGTATTCGGCCGAGCGCCAGGTCATTGCCAAGGACCTCATCCACTTCGACAAGGAGTGGTCCACACTCATGGCGAAGAAGCCCGAGGAGTTCGAGAGCCCCTCCGAGCTGGAGGACTTCTACGTGCGCACCGCTGAATTCCCCGCCGGCTTTCGGACCCAGTACGCGCCTTCCATGCTTGTCGCCGTGCCGGAGCACCAGGACCTGGCTCCCGGTTTTCCCATCGGCAAGCGCTTCAAGTCCGCGCCCGTGGTGCGGGTCTGCGACACCAATCCCGTGCACCTCGGTCACCAGGCCAGGGCGGACGGCCGGTGGCGCATCTACGTCTTCGCCGACGCGGCATCCCCCGAATCAGGACAGCAGTGCGCGGCGTCGCCCGGAGCCGCCTTCGCCGACTGGATCACGAACTCGCCGGAATCGCCCCTGACCGCGACGCCGTCGAACGCTGACCGGAACGCATGGTTCGACGTCAAGGTGATCTACCAACAGGACCACGCGAACATCGACATCGGAGCCGTCCCGGCTGTGTTCAAACCGCAGGTGGGTCCGTTCCACCTCACCTACCTCGAGAACGTCTACGCCGTCGACCCGGCAGCAGACATCTTCGACCTGCGCGGCATCGACCGCGGCGGCGTCGTCGTGGTGGTACGTCCGGACCAGTACGTGGCCGACGTCCTGCCGCTGACGGCGACGGCTGAGCTCGCCGCATTCTTCGCGCCCATCCTGTCGACGGGAGGACCTCAGGTGGTCCGGCCCGCTGGGCTACCCCATGCACGCACCGCAGACCCGGATCTCGTGAGCAACCGGACGTGAGGAGAACTTTGAAGCAGGTCACCGACAACACCCTGGCGGAAGCCCGCAAGGTCATCGCCGTCCACATCAACTACCCCAGCCGTGCCGCCCAGCGTGGACGCACTCCGGCCCAGCCCTCCTACTTCCTGAAGCCTTCCTCATCCCTGTCGCTGAGCGGGTCCATCGTGGAGCGGCCCGCCGGCTGCGAGTTGCTGGGCTATGAAGGCGAAATTGCCCTGATCATCGGCAAGCCTGCCCGTCGCGTCAGCATCGAGGACGCCTGGAACCACGTGGAATGGGTCACCGCGAGCAATGACCTCGGCGTCTATGATCTCCGTTCTGCGGACAAGGGCTCCAACCTCCGTTCCAAGGGTGGCGACGGCTTCACCCCGGTGGGTCCGGTGCTCATCCCGGCAGACGCCGTCGACCCCGCCGGACTGCGTATCCGCACCTGGCACAACAGCGAGGTGGTCCAGGACGACACCACGGAGGACCTGCTCTTCCCCTTCGCGCGACTGGTGGCTGACCTCTCACAGCTGCTCACCCTCGAAAAGGGGGACATCATCCTCACCGGCACGCCGGCCGGGGCGTCGGTCGCCGAACCCGGCGACGTCGTCGAGGTGGAAGTCAGCGGGGCCGAATTCGCCACCGGGCGGCTGATCACCCAGGTGGCGAAAGGCTCGACGCCGTTCGGCGACTTCGGTGCCCAGCCCACGGCTGATGACGTCCAGCGGGAGGAGGCGTACGGGTCACGCGAAGCCGCCGGACTACCGGCAATGCTTTCCGCGCTGAGCCCGGAGCTGAAACGAAAGCTCGAAAGCGTCTGCACGGCAACGCTGTCCTCCCAGCTGCGCAAGCGCGGCCTCAATAACGTCAGCATCGACGGCCTCACCGCCACCCGGCCGGACAGGCGGGTCGTCGGTCTGGCCCGGACCTTGCGCTACGTACCCAACCGGGAGGATCTCTTCCGGACCCACGGCGGAGGCTTCAACGCCCAGAAGCGGGCCATCGACTCCGTTCGTGAAGGCGAGATCCTGGTGATGGAAGCCCGCGGCGAAAAGGGCACCGGAACCGTCGGGGACATCCTCGCCCTGCGCGCCCAGGTCCGTGGCGCGGCCGCCATCATCACCGACGGCGGCGTCCGGGACTTCTCCGCCGTGGCGGCCATGGAGCTGCCCACCTACTACGCCAACCCGCACCCCGCCGTCCTGGGCCGGCGCCATATCCCGTGGGACACCGACATCACCATCGCGTGCGGCGGCGCGACCGTCCAGCCCGGTGACATCATCGTGGCCGACGCCGACGGCATCCTGGTGATCCCGCCCGCGCTGGCCGAGGAAGTGGCGGACGAGTCCATCGCCCAGGAACGCGAGGAAATCTTCATCACGGAAATGGTGGAACAGGGCCACAGCGTGGACGGCCTGTATCCGTTGAACACCGAATGGCGGACGAAGTACCAGGAATGGGAAACGGCCAGGGCCATGCCGGGCGCCTACCCGGCCCAGGCCGCGTCAACCGACCGTTCCACCCCACAGGACTAAGGAGAAGACGATGACGTTCACCGCCGAAAAGGCCGAAACCCGGTACGTTCCCAAGGACCTGCCCACGCACATCCAGCACTACATCAACGGTGAATTCGTGGATTCGGTGGGTGGAGGGACCTTCGACGTCCTGGATCCGGTGTCCAACACCAACTACGCCACGGCCGCGGCCGGCCAGAAAGAGGACATCGACCTGG
>NZ_KI914828.1:2640-8261 GCF_000520535.1 Arthrobacter sp. H41 | reverse complement strand
ACCAGCGGCTCCTGGCCGAAAATGAAGCCCCGCGAGCGCTCCCGGGTCCTGAATCGGATCGCTGACGCCGTCGAAGCACAGGAGGAGCGCCTCGCTGAGCTGGAGAGCTTCGACACCGGCCTGCCCATCACCCAGGCCAAGGGCCAGGCCCGACGCGCGGCGGAGAACTTCCGCTTCTTCGCGGACCTCATCGTGGCGCAGTTCGACGACGCCATGAAGGTCCCCGGCTCGCAGATCAACTACGTCAACCGCAAGCCGATCGGCGTCGCGGGTCTGATCACGCCGTGGAACACCCCGTTCATGCTGGAGTCCTGGAAGCTCGCCCCGGCTCTGGCGACGGGCAATACCGTGGTCCTCAAACCGGCTGAGTTCACTCCGCTTTCGGCGTCGCTGTGGGCACGGATCTTCTCGGATGCCGGGCTGCCCAACGGTGTGTTCAACCTGGTCAACGGCCTCGGCGAAGAGGCCGGTGACGCCCTGGTGAAGCACCCCGACGTCCCGCTGATCTCCTTCACCGGAGAGACGACCACGGGCCAGACCATCTTCCGGAACGCCGCGGAGAACCTCAAGGGCCTGTCCATGGAACTCGGCGGCAAGTCACCGTGCGTCGTGTTCGCCGATGCCGATGTGGACGCGGCGGTCGATTCCGCGCTGTTCGGAGTCTTCTCGCTCAATGGGGAACGCTGCACCGCCGGCTCCCGCATCCTCGTGGAACGCGGGATCTACGACGAGTTCTGCGAGAAGTACGCCGCCCGCGCCAGGAACATCATCGTCGGTGACCCGCACGACCCTCGGACCGAGGTCGGCGCACTGGTCCATCCGGAGCACTTCGCCAAGGTGGCCTCCTACGTGGAGATCGGCAAGTCCGAGGGTCGGCTCCTCGCGGGCGGCGGACGGCCCTCGCACCTACCCGAAGGCAACTACATCGCCCCCACGGTGTTCGCCGACGTCGCACCGGACGCACGGATCTTCCAGGAGGAGATCTTCGGCCCGGTGGTCGCCATCACCCCGTTCGAGAACGACGACGAGGCGCTCGCCCTGGCGAACAACACCCGCTACGGGCTGGCGGCCTACATCTGGACCACCGACCTCACCCGGGCGCACAGCTTCTCGCAGAACGTGGAGGCCGGGATGGTGTGGCTCAACAGCCACAACGTCCGAGACCTCCGCACCCCCTTCGGTGGTGTGAAGGCCTCCGGTCTTGGCCACGAGGGTGGGTACCGGTCCATCGACTTCTACACCGACCAGCAGGCCGTGCACATCACGCTCGGTTCCGTTCATACCCCGAAGTTCGGAAGTATCGACACTTCAGCCGCAGCCCGGCTCGAGGGCTAGTTCTTCCCGACCCTCCTCGAAGAAGAGAAGACCATGACTGATTTCGTCCCTACCCCGACCCTCCCCGCGCCGGACATCGTCCGCTGCGCCTACATGGAGATCGTGGTCACCGACCTCGCCAGGTCCCGCGCTTTCTACGTGGACCTCCTGGGCCTGCACGTCACCGAGGAGGACGAGGACGCCATCTACCTGCGCGCCTTCGAGGAGTTCATCCACCACAACCTGGTGCTCCGCAAGGGACCGATCGCGGCCGTGGCCGCCTTCGCCTACCGCGTCAGGTCACCGGCCGAAGTCGATGCCGCCGAGGCCTATTATCAGGAACTGGACTGCCGCACCGAGCGCCGTAGGGATGGCTTCACTCGAGGCATCGGCGATTCCGTCCGGGTCGAGGACCCGCTCGGCTTCCCCTACGAGTTCTTCTACGAGGCCGAGCACGTGGAACGCCTCACCCAGCGCTACGACCTTTACTCCGCCGGGGAACTGGTCCGCCTGGATCATTTCAACCAGGTGACCCCCGACGTCCCACGGGGACAGGCGTACCTCGAGGACCTCGGCTTTCGCGTCTCCGAGGACATCCAGGATTCCGACGGCGTCACCTATGCGGTCTGGATGCACCGCAAGCAGACCGTGCACGACACCGCCCTGACCGGCGGCAACGGTCCACGGATGCACCACGTCGCCTTCGCCACCCACGAGAAGCACAACATCATCCAGATCTGCGACAAGATGGGCGCCCTGCGGATCTCCGACCGCATAGAGCGCGGCCCCGGACGCCACGGCGTCTCGAACGCCTTCTACCTCTACATCCTGGATCCCGACGACCACCGGATCGAGATCTACACGCAGGACTACTACACCGGTGACCCGGACAATCCCACCGTCACGTGGGACGTGCACGACAACCAGCGGCGCGACTGGTGGGGCAACGCCGTCGTGCCCTCCTGGTACACCGAGGCCTCCCTGGTCCTGGATCTCGACGGCAACCCGCAACCCGTGGTGGCCCGCGAGGAGAACAGCGAGATGGCGGTCACGGTGGGTGCCGACGGCTTCTCCTACACCCGCAGGAATGCCGAGAGTCCCGACGGGGACCGGATCGGCTTCAAGCTCGGGGCGCAGCTGTAGCCATGATGGATGCCGCGACGATCGAGGCCATCGCCGATGAACTGCTGGAGGCCGGCCGCAGCCGGATTCCCGTGCCACGCCTGACGGCCCGCTACCCGGAAATGACGGTGGAGGATTCCTACGCCGTCCAGCGGCTCTGGCGGCGCCGCAACGAGGACGCCGGCCGGAAACTGGTGGGGCGCAAGATCGGCCTTACGTCCAGGGCGATGCAGCAGGCGACCGGCATCACCGAACCCGACTACGGCGCCATCTTCGACGACATGGTGCTGGAGACCGGCTGCTCCGTGGCATGGGACACCTACAGCCACCCGCGGGTGGAGGTGGAACTGGCCTTCGTCCTCAGGAAGGATCTGGCCGGCCCCGGCTGCACCCTCTTCGACGTCCTCAACGCCACGGACTACGTGGTTCCCGCCCTGGAGATCCTTGACTCCCGCATCGAAATGGCGGACAGGACGATCGTGGACACCATTGCCGACAATGCCGCCATGGGCGCCATGGTGGTGGGCGGCAATCCCGTCCGCCCGGACGCCGTCGACCTCCGCTGGGTGTCGGCCATCCTCTACAAGAACCAGACGGTGGAGGAGACCGGGGTGGCCGCCGGGGTCCTCGACCATCCGGCCGCCGGCGTGCACTGGCTCGCCAACAAGATCGCCGCCCACGGCGACGGCCTGAAGGCCGGCGACATCATCCTCGCCGGGTCCTTCACCCGCCCGCTTTCGGTTTCCAGGGGCGATACCGTCCACGCCGACTACGGACCCCTCGGAGCCGTGACATGCCACTTCCACTAGGCCCCACCTTCAGGGACACCCTCGCCGAGGCAGGGCGCCCACTTGCCGGGATGTGGGTCTGCTCCGGCAGCCCGCTCGTCGCGGAGATTTGTGCCGGGTCCGGCCTGGACTGGCTGCTCATCGACGCCGAGCACAGCCCCAACGGACTCGAATCCATCCTGGCCCAGCTCCAGGCAGTCCACGGCTACCCGATCCAGGTCCTGGTCCGGCCACCGGTGAACGATCCCGTGGTCATCAAGCAGTACCTGGACCTGGGTGTGCAGAACCTGCTGGTCCCCATGGTGAACTCCGTAGCCGACGCGGAAGCCGCCGTCGCTGCCACCCGCTATCCGCCCTCCGGTGTGCGTGGCGTGGGCTCGGCCCTGGCGCGGGCCGCACGGTGGAACCGGATTCCGGACTACCTCGCCCGGGCCGGCGATACCATCAGCATCACCGTCCAGATCGAATCAGACGCGGCGGTGGAAGCCGTGGAGGACATCCTCGCCGTCGAGGGAGTCGATGCGATCTTCCTCGGCCCCTCGGATCTCGCCGCTTCGATGGGGCTGCTCGGCCTGCAGGAGCATCCGCAGGTGCGTACCGCCGTCGAACACTGCCTCGCAGCAGCCCGGCGCGCCGGGAAACCGGCAGGGGTCAACGCGTTTCGCCCCGCCACCGCGAAGCACTACCTGGCCGCCGGGGCCGCTTTTGTGCTGGTGGGCGCCGACGTAGCCCTGCTGGCCCGCGGTTCCGAAGCACTCGCCGCCGAATACATCCCTGTCCCGGAGGATCGCGCCACTGACGGCAATGCCCCCGCAAGCTACTGAGAAGCCCCGGCGAGTTGTACCCGAGCCCGCAGGTGTCGTACCCTCAGGGCGTCAGGTGGACTCCACCAGTGCCCTCAAAAAGGGCAATATCGGAAGCGCTCCGTAGACACATATGGCAACCAGACCATTTGTATCTCCAGGAGTTCCCGTGGCCCCTTTTCCCGCATCCTTCCGCGTCGCCCAGATCCTCGCCGAGCACACAACCGACATCTTCGGCGTCATGGGCAACGGCAATGCGCACTTCCTCGACGCGGCTGAGGCCGTCGGCATGAAGTTCACGGCGGTCCGCCATGAGGGCGGGGCCGTCCCGGCCGCTGACGCCTACTACCGGGTCTCCGGGAAACTGGCGGCAGCCACCACCACCTACGGAGCCGGATTCAGCAACGCCATCACGGGGCTTGCCGAAGCGGTCCAGGCGCAGATTCCCGTGCTCCTGGTCACCGGTGACGCGCCAGCTGCCGGACGGCGCTCGTGGGACGTCGATCAGACCGCCATCGCCGCCGCGGTCGGCGCCCCCACCTTCACTGTGACCACTGAGGATCCCACCGATATCACCCGGCGGGCCATTGCCCATGCCCTGCAGCACCGCACCGCCGTCGTCCTCGCCGTCCCCTACGACGTCGCCACCGCCCCGGCACCGGAGGAACAGGCACTTCCCTTCCCCTCGCTCGAACCGACGGCACTTCCCGGCGCCCATCAGCTGACCGTCGCTGCTTCGCTGCTGTCGGCAGCAAAACGGCCCCTCATCCTGGCGGGACGCGGAGCCCACCTCGCCGGCGCGGGGGAAGAACTGCAGGTGGTGGCGGACAAACTCGGTGCCCTCACCTGCGGCACGGTCCTCGCCCGCGGTCTCCTGCCCTCGCAGGATTCGGATCTGGGCATCGCCGGGGGGTTCGGCACCGAGGGGGCCGCGGAGATCATGGCGGAAGCCGACGTCGTGCTGGTGGTCGGGGCCCGGCTGACCCAGTTCACGATGCGCTTCGGAGCGCTCATTCGCGAATCCGCCCACGTTCTCCAGATCGACACCGCCGAGGGCCCCACCCACCCACGGGTGGACAGCTTCCTGCAGGGCGATGCCCGCGCAACAACGGAAGCGCTGTCCCGGCTGCTTCCCGATCATCCCCCCGCTGGGAGTTGGCGGGCTGCCTCCGCCCGGCGCGTGGCTGCGCTCCCCCGACGGCCGCTGGGCAACGGAACGGCACCCGATGGCCGGATGGACCCGCGCAGTGTCGCGGTTGCCCTCGACGACATCCTGCCCCGGGACCGGATCGTGGTGCAGGACGGCGGACACTTCATCGGTTGGGCCCCCATGTATTGGGAGGTGGCCGGCCCGCACGCGCTGCACATGGTCGGTACCGCCTATCAGAGCATCGGCCTCGGCCTCGCGAGCACCGTGGGAGCCGCGGTGGCGGCCCCTGCCGCCACAACGGTGCTGGTCACCGGCGATGGAGGACTCCTGATGGCGCTCGCCGACCTCGAATCCGTGGTGCGCACCGTCCGCAGGGGCGTGATCGTGGTGTTCAATGATGCCGCGTACGGTGCGGAGATCCACCAGTACGCGAGCCAGGGCGTC
>NZ_KI914828.1:0-2540 GCF_000520535.1 Arthrobacter sp. H41 | reverse complement strand
CCGATGACCATTCCCGATGTCGACTTCGCGGGCATGGCCCGCTCCCTCGGGGCCGATGGAGCCACCATCCGCACCCTGGATGATCTCGACACGCTCCGCGCCTGGCTCACCTCCGAAGCGAACGGTGTGTTCCTGGCGGACTGCCGGGTCAGCTCGACGGTCGTCGCCCCGTACATGGCCGAGATCGTCGCCATGAGCGCCAAGGCAAGGGCCGCAACACTGGAGCCGGCCGTCGCCTGAGGTTCAAATGAGGCGGGCTGCCGGTGGGGCGAGTCCTGCGGCAGTGGGGTTCCTTCCGAACAGGTTCCTACTGGTGGAGAGGTGCCTCTGCCGCAATCCGCGCATACGACGCCGAGACCCGGCGGTAGACGGGAGTTCGAAAGGCCAGCAGCGCAGCCGCGATCATAATGATCCCGGCGATCAGGAACACCAGGGCGATGCCGCGGGAGGTGCCCTCGCCCAGCAGCGGGGCCAGCCGGGCGGCGCCCTCGGTGGACCGCGCGTACGGGATGATCCAGAACTGGGCGAGCGGTGCGATGAGGAACGCGGTGATCGGTGTTGCGGCCGACTCGAACGCCAGAGCGAATCCGAACACGCGGCCCTGCTGCTGCAGTGGCACCACCCGCTGGATGATCGTCTGCTCGGCGGCCTCCACGAAAGGCACCAGGAACAGGTGCAGCCACATGCCGATGACATACAGCCATGCCCACTCCCGCACCGTGAACACCGCACCGGAGGCACCCATCAGGATGACTGCGATGAGCATGGTGCGCAACGGGTTCGGCCCGAGCCCGAACTTGCCGATCAGCGCGCCGCCCACGATGAGCCCTGTGGCGCTGAGCGCGAAGTAGATCCCCCACAGTTCCACGGGAAACATCTCCAGGCCGTAGGGGTCCAGCAACGCCAGGTACACGCCGCCGACGAAGTTGTTGAAGGTGGAGAACAGGATCAGCGCGCTCAACCCTGAAATGGCCAGTACGGCGGCGAGTGAGCCACGCAAATCGAAGCCGCCGTGCGCGTCCGTGGCAGCCGGGCGCACCTCTTCGGGCATGCGCAGGGTAAGCAGGTGCGCGAATACCAGTGCCGTGAGCACCACGGCGATGACGACCGTCCAGCCCATGCCCAGCAGGCCGACCGATAGCCCGGAGAGCACTGAAGCTCCGATGAACATCACTCCGTGCACCATGCCCACCAGCCCGTTGGCGTTGGCCCGCCGATCCGGCTCGATGAGGATGGTGACCGTAGTGGAAAGGGCGATGTTGCGCATGTTCTCCACCACAGCACCGACCAGGATGATCAGGGTGAAGACCCAGAACCACGGCTGTGCCAGGTCCAGCAGCCAGGCGGTGGGCGTCACCAGGAACATGGCGCCGGACAGCACGAACATCACCAGGGTGAAGCCGGCGGCGAAGCGCATCACCGCCAGCTTGCGGTAGCGGTCGACGAAGGTGCCGAAGCTGATGCTGGAAATGGCGATCAGCAGCATGTACGCGCCGCCGATGACCCCTGTGGCGATCACGTTGCGCGTCTGCAGGTACACCCAGAATGTCAGGGCGAACCACAGATAGCTGGTCGTGATGTTGGCGAGGGCGGTGTTCACGAGGATCCCGGCGAACGTGCGGGACCGCTTTGCCGGACTGCGCAGGGAAGTGTCGACGGCATCGCTGTCGGCCGGATGCGGGGCGTCGGCATCCTCGACCGGCGTGGAGGAATCGGCCACGTCCGCGGGGAGGCCCGCGCCGCCAGGGGGAGCCGCAGCGGCCCTGGGCGGGGCCGGTTCCTGCCCGGTCATGCGTCCAAGTGTACTGACAACCAGAAGGCACGGGAACTGGTTCCGGTGGTCTCAACCGGTCGACACACCGCAGATACGTTCAGGTCGTCCAACAGCCTGCAGAACATAATTCTGGCGGTGTCGCTCAGGCGGGCCGATTGATTTCGTCGGCGTCCCACCTGAAGTCAGTTGTCTCGCTGACCCGTACTGCTTCGAAGGCAGGGTGGTCGACGAGTTCGTTGATGAAATCGAAAGTGCCACCGATGAGTGTGGAGTCGAAGTCGATTCCGGAGGCAGTGGCCCAAGCGTGATCGGCCGGCCAGACGAGTTGTGGCATGGGTCCGGGAATCCCGTGTGACCAGCCCGTACCAGCCTCGAGCGACCATGCTGTCCGTGTTGCGAATGAACGGCTCGTTGCTGAGGGGTAAACCAATGTTGAACGGGTAGCGTAACGGTACTAGGCTTCTACGGACCCGAGAACGGGTTGAATGTCAAGAGGGTTCGGCGAACATGGGGAATCCGGAATGCGAGGTGATGCCATGTCTGACCGGATTCTCTCCGTGACCCGACGGGTTGGCGTCGTCGTGCTACGGGTCCTGGTCTACCTCCTGATCTGGGCGGGGCTCGCGCTGCTCATCGCAGCGGCCGGCATCCGTTTCTACTGGGGAGAGATCTCTGTAGGTCAGATGCTCCTGAACCTCGTCTCCGTGGAAACCGACGGCGGGGGCGGACCCATCGTCTGGATCGGCATCCTGGGGATCGGCGTCGT
>NZ_KI914827.1:8654-12850 GCF_000520535.1 Arthrobacter sp. H41 | reverse complement strand
CCAACAACATTACGAAGAAAACGACTCTGCTGGTCATCGGCCAGCAGGATCCGGTTCGCAGCCCGGCCGTCATCAGTGCGAACAGCGGGAAGGAACGGAAAGCCCTGCAATACATCGCCGCTGGGCAGACCATTCGAGCCGTCAGCGAGAAGGAGCTGCTGGTTTGGCTGGGGATGGAGGCTCCGGCGACGAGGCGTCAGGCGACGGCACCTCGGCCGCCGTCGTCGGAACCCCAGCACCCGGCCGGTTTGAGTCACGATCGCGAGACAGGGACCGGTCAGCTCGAGGCGGCGATGAACGGGATTCTCAAGTGGATTGGCAGCCGCCGCGGGAAATAGGCGCCTGCTTCATCGAGTGCTCAGCAATCACCATTTATCAGCCCTGCGCCGGTAATTGCTGCGCAGTCGGTGGAGGAAGTAGGGGCCCGCCTCAGCTCAGGATGTCCTTCGTGCTGAACCGGCCGTACGCCAGCGACCCGAACACCGCGATGTAGCCGAGCTGCAGCAGCGCGTTGTCCCCGAAGGATCCCCACTCGATCGGCTGCCGTAGGAAATCGCCGAACCCGAGCCAGTAGTGCGTGAAGAGCCACGGGTGCAGCCACTCCAGCTGCGGCAGCGCTCCGAGGATCTGCGAGACTGCCGCAAGCGCCGCGGTGGCGGCCATCGCCCCCACCGGAACCGTGGTGAGCGTCGAGATGAAGAGCCCGATCGCGCTGAGGCCCAGCAGCGACATCGTGACGTAGGCGGCAAGCAGCAGCAGCCGGCCGAAGTAACCGCCGATTCCGATGGTGTCGCCGGACAGCAGCGTCACCGGCCCGATCGGGAACAGCGCCGCACCGATCAGGGCGCCCACGGTGACGATGACGAGCGCTGCCACCAGACAGAACAGGGCGGCTCCGGCGTACTTCACGAGCAGTAGCCGGACGCGTCCGGCGGGCGCCACCAGCAGGTAGCGGAGGGTGCCGAGATTCGCCTCACCGGCAATGGTGTCTCCGGCAACCACGCCGACCGTCAGCGGCAGGAACAGCGGAATGGACACCGTCAGCGCGGTGAGGGAGACGAACAGGCCGTTCTGCGTGATGCTGTCGAGGAAGGCGGGCCCACGGCCAGGGCTCGGCCCGTCGGAGGACAGACGGATGACCACAGCGATGAGCACGGGGATCGCGGCGAGAGCCACCAGCATCGCCCAGGTACGACGACGTCGGAACAGCACTCCGATCTCGGAGGCGAGCAGCGCCCAGCCGGCGAAGGGACGAACGGAACCCCCGCCGTCGTGCGCTGGTTGTGTGCTTGCCACAACATGCGTTGACTTAGCCGGCAACGTCGAACCCCTCTCCGGTCAAGGCCACAAAGCGTTCTTCGAGGGAGGCGCCGCTGATCGAGAAGCCGCGGACGCGGACATCGGCGTGAACGAGTGCAGCGTTGACGGTCTCCGGCCTAAGGTCGGGACGCGTGAGGTCGGCGGTGACGACGTCGTCCTGTCCGCCGTTCTCGGGCGTGAGTCCTAGACCGGCGAGCACGCGTCGGGCGTCACCGGGATCGGGGGTGAGGACGCGCACGCGGGCGGTGCCCTGGGCGCGCAGTTCGTCGAGCGTGCCCTGGGCCACAAGACGCCCGGCGCTCATGACCGCGATCTCGGTGCACATTTGCTCCACCTCGGCGAGGAGGTGGCTGGAGACGAAGACGGTGGTGCCGCCGTCGGCGAGCGAGCGGATGAGGCTGCGCACCTCGCGGGTGCCCTGTGGATCCAGCCCGTTGCTCGGTTCGTCGAGGATGAGCAGGTCGCGCGGGGTGAGGAGTGCGTTGGCGATGCCGAGGCGCTGCTTCATTCCGAGTGAGTAGGCGTGGGCGGGTTTGCGTGCGGCGTGGCTGAGCCCGACACGGTCGAGGGCGGCGTCCACGCGCCGGTTGCGGGTGGAAGGGGAGGTGCGGCGGTCGGCGGAGTCGAACCGCTGCAGGTTCGCGCGCCCGGACAGGAACGGGTAGATGGCGGGCCCTTCGACGAGCGCGCCGACGCGGGGGAGGACGTCGCGGGAGGACGCAGGCATCGAGCCGCCGAGCAGCTGGATCTCGCCGCTCGATGCCGATGCGAGCCCGAGCAGCATGCGGATGGTCGTCGTCTTACCTGAACCGTTGGGCCCCAGGAAGCCGAAGACCGAGCCGCGCGGGACCCTCAGGCCGACGTCGTCGACCGCGCGCTGGCGGCCGAACGTCTTGGTGAGCCCGTGGGTTTCGATCGCGAGTTCGCCGGCAGCAGGGCTCACCTGGCGGACTGCAAACGGCGGCGGCCCACACGCGGCGCCGATCGGGTTCTTCGTGTCTGCGTCGCTATCGGCCCGGTCACTGCTGCGCGGCTGCGATCAGCTGGTCGGCGCTGACGGCACCTGCGAGGACGCGTCCGTCGTCGGTGATCAGCACGGACACCAGGGCTGTCTCCAGGACTCGGCCGCCGTCGACCTGGGTAAGCGCCTGCTCGAGCAGAGCCTGGGCTTCGGCTGAGTCTCCACCGCGGGAGCTGTCCACCGAACCGGCGTCGTCGCCCTCACCCATTCCGCCGTCCAACAGGCCTGACGCGGAGCCTGCGGGCAGAACGACGATCGTGTTCCAGCCCTCACCGAGAACAGTTGGCTTGTCAGAGGCATACTCAGCGTCATCGTGCTCTGGTGCTGCGTGGGCTTCGTCGTGTTCCTTCACCGGAACCTCGGTCACCGTGGCTTCGGGCGGGGGAGTGAACTCGAACAGGCTGTCCGCCGGCTCATTGAAGTCGATGCTGGAGAACGCCACCGAGAAGGCAGGGTCTTCCTGGCCCTCCGCCGCGACGGCGAAGCCGAGGGGCAAACCGGTCTCGGCGTCCACGGTCAGTGACACGGCTCCGACGAGGGTGTCATCGGCTCTGGGAGTCAGGACCAGCTCGTAGGCATCCCGGCCGGCGACGCGGGCATCGTCTCCCACCGTGACCTCCGTGGAGGAGTCGATGATGGAGAGGAACTTCTCGGCGAGGGCTGCGGGGGTGTGTGCTGAGCCCGGGATCGAGTGCTCAGGGGATTTCTCATGCTCGGGTAGGACGGCGTGCGTTGCTTCCTTCGCTCGCGAGTCGTAGAGCCAGACCTCGTCGTCGTTAACGATGACATCGCGCTGCGCCAGCTGATCCATCACCTGGAGGCGGGCCTTGTTTGTGCCGTCGATGTGGACCTGCGCGGTGTGTGAACCGGTCAGCAGTTCCAGCGCGGCCGAGGCGCCATCAGTGCCGCCGCCGCCGGGGGACGTCATCCCCTGGAGGTCGGGCAGGCCGAGTTCAGAGGACTGTTCGAGGGTGCCGGAATAGGCGCTGTCGGAGCTCTCGGCGACCAGTTCCAGCAGCTCCTGGGCGGTTTTGTCCGGTAGCTGCGGGCTGGCGTCCGCAGTGGTGGGGCCGGCGACGGTCGCGGTGAGAATGACCACCGGAACAATGCCGGCGGGAAGCCATCGCAGCCACTTCTTGTTCATGGTTCTTGCCTTCCGGAGGAGTCCTGTCGAGCGCTGGTACCAACGGTACTCCTGCTAGCTGGGAGGATTCTTGGGGTTTTGCACCGCGCGCACGGCGGCGCCGATCAGGGTCACCGGTTGCTCGGCTCCGGTGCATCGTCAGGTCCCCGGTTCCACCGGGTGATACCGGGCGATACCGATTCAAGGGGCGTCTGGTGACTCCGGGTGTGTCTCCTCCTCCTCGAAGGGGTCCTCCTCTTCTTCGACGTTTTCCTCTTCCTGCTTGAAGGTTGCGCCACTCATTTTCAGCAGTTCTCCTATGTTGAAAGCTGCGTCCTTCGGAGCCCACCCTGCCCGAGCGTTCAGGTAGGAATCCGGGTCCAAAGCGACCAGGCCCAGGATGACTTCAGCAACGATCCTCCCGCCGACCGGTCCGAGGCGGCGGCCTCCGTGCAGCTCAGCTTCCTTCAGGATGTAGAACCACAGAGGGGCTTTGTTCCCCCATTCCGGTTCGTACAGCCCGAGCCTCCCATTGGGAATGGGAGGGATACCCATTGCCTTGGCTACGTCCTGACCGGCAGGGAGCCCGAGCCTTTTGCCCCGCAGAAGATTGCGTTGGGCCAGAGCGAGGATGGCTCCGTCGATGTGGCTTACCACCGTGGGGGGCAGGTTGGACAGGGGAAGTGCTATCTGCGTGTCGATGAGCCGGGAGGTGTTGCGGCCCATCGGCGC
>NZ_KI914827.1:0-8554 GCF_000520535.1 Arthrobacter sp. H41 | reverse complement strand
CCCGCCATGTCGAAGAAGTAGTTCCAATCTGCCCGCGCATCATAGGGCAGGGGACGGGAGCCGCGAAGGTCCTTTCCCGCGGTACCGAAGAGCGGGAAGGTCATGTTGTCGTGCATCTCGTATTCGGCGCGAATCATACTGTGCCCGAATCGGTAGGCACAGACGGAGAATTCGATCGGTATCATCGGCCGCTGACGGTTACCGGGCCGGTAGAACTTGCTATCGACCTTTTTCAGTCCGTTGGAGAGGGTGGGCAGCATTGATTCGACCAGCTCGGCCCCTACGATGCGCGGAAGGAAATCATTGACGATCACCCACTGGTAATGCCATCGCGTAAGTTTGCGGGCCTCCTCGAAGGTATTACCGAGAGCGACGAAGTGATTGTGCAGCTCCAGGAATACCAGATGCAGTTGAGAGATGATGAGGTTCTCGTCGTCTCGTGGATCGCCGATGATCGCCGTCCCGGCATCCGTCCGCGGCAGGTCGGAGAGTCCTTCGGGGGTGCGTCCGACCAGTAACACGGCGGGATTCTGCGGGTCGTAAAGCTGCGGGTCGGCCGCCGGTCCGCGTCCGTAGACGGAGCCCAGGTCGAAGAACGGGGTGCTGTAGTTCTTCAGGGCATGCGGATCCTTCTGCTGCAACGCCAGGGGCGTGGTGTCGAAGGTTATGTCGTGGTCCATGAACTGGCCGAGATAGGTGTAACCGGCCGGCATATCAGCGTTGTCGAAACCGTCGTCACTCAGGGAGACGTCGCTCAGTGAAGGTCGGGGATCGATCATCCGTCCAGCGAGGATACCCAGAAGCTCATCCGGTGGAGTGAAGGGCGGCAGGCTCGGGAACATCAGTCCGAAGCGGCCCTGCTGATTGCGCCGGACCTTCACTGCTATCTCGGAACCCCGCGGATCTCCGACGCCATGGCCTCCCGTTGCCGGCCCCAGGCGAGCGGTTTTTTCCACCTTCGGAACCGGCGGCGCTGCGGATGCACTTCGGTTTCCCAGCGGCAGCACGGACAGGAGGCCCGCTGAAGCCGCAGAGAACATCACGCCTCTGCGTGATAACCCGCCCGAAGTTCCTGATGAGGAGGGTTCCTCCACCGGGCCGATTTCAGCACTCACTTCTGCACTCACAGTGTCTCCTTCTCGGAAGGCGCGTCCTCGTTTCCGCCAGGAGCAGTCAAGTGCATGAACCTTTGGTTTACCTTAAGTTCTGTCGAGGGCGCGGGGCGTCCGGCGAGTTCTCGGCCTCGCTTGCGCGCCCGATCCCCGAGGAGCCGGCCGCGCGTCCACTCAGGATTCCGGGCCCAGACCTATGAACGCGCCCAGCTCTTCCAGGCTCGAGGGGCGGGTGGGCATGTAGTTGGTCAGTTCCCGCGAACGGATGACGACGGCGCGCCACTGACCGCGCGAGATGGCGACGTTGATGCGGTTGCGGTTCAGGAAGAAGTCCATGCCGCGCGGTGCTTCAGACACCGCTGAGCAGGCCATGGAGACGAGCACCACCGGCGCCTCCTGTCCCTGGAACTTGTCCACCGTCCCCACCCGGACCTCTGGAAGGTCCGCCTCCTCCAGTGCGGTGCGAATTTTCTGCACCTGGGCGTTGTAGGCCGCGACCACCAGGAGATCGGTCTGGACGAGGGGGCGAGCGGGCTTGTCCCGTCCAGGGCGCCAAATCAATCCGAGGTGCTTGTGTGCCTGCTCGACGACCTCCGCGGCTTCCTCCTCGGACGCCACCGCGTTCCCGGTGTGGTCGACCAGAATGACGTCGACTCCTGCCGGCACCCCGGCCAACTGCCGGTCAGCGGCCGCGGGCGCGGATTCGAGCTTGCCGTCGTAGCTCAGGCGGGACACCACGTCGCACAGTTCGGGATGCATGCGCCAGGAGTCAGCCAGAAAGTAGCCCAGTTCTGCAGGGAGAGTGGCGTGCCCGGCAGAGAGCCAGCCCAGCGCG
This sequence comes from Arthrobacter sp. H41, assembly GCF_000520535.1. Taxonomy (GTDB): domain Bacteria; phylum Actinomycetota; class Actinomycetes; order Actinomycetales; family Micrococcaceae; genus Arthrobacter_D. The sequence goes on along the minus strand of NZ_KI914827.1, from coordinate 6,607 downwards.
GATTCGTCCACCGGTTCGGGGTGCGAGCCCTGAGTCACCTGCGGCAACTGCTGTGGGTCGCCCAGCAGCAGGAGGCGTTTCGCGGCCCGGGAGACGGCGAGCGTGTTGGCGAGCGAGTACTGGCCGGCTTCGTCAATCACCAGGAGATCCAGCGATTCCGGCGGGACATGCTTGCCGGTCAAAACCCACGCGGTGCCGCCGATGAGGCATCCGTCGTCGCCCGCGAGCAGGTTGCCGATGGCGGTGTCCGAGGTATGCGTCCACGGAACGTCGTGCGGCGTCGCCAGCTTCTTGGCCACGCACTGCGGATCAGCACCTGATTCGATGGCGGTCCGGAGGAGATTCTCGACGACGGCATGTGACTGCCCCACTACTCCGACCTTCCACCCCCTGGCGACGAGCCGGGCGATGACGTGCGAGCCCACATAGGTCTTGCCTGTGCCGGGTGGCCCCTGGATGGCGAGGTAGGAGTGGTCCAGATCCAGGACGGCCTCGGTGATGGCCGAAATGTAGTCGGGCTGACCGGTGTCGTCATGAACGACGGCGGGCAGTGCATCCAGGGTTGCCAACCGAGGGCTGGTCTTGCACAGAATGTCGAGGCCGGGATGGGAGGGCAGGGACGGTACGCTCGCGCCGACGGTGCTCGCGAGTTCAGCCAGGGACGCTTCGATACTCACTGTAGGGATTGGCTTGTCCGGCGTCAGGGCGAGAGGCAATTCAGTGTAGGGCGGGATTTTTCCCGTGGACTTCTCGGTGGTCGTGATCAGGGTTTTGCCTGGCATCTCCGGGTCGGCTTCGACGAACTCGACGACCGTCTCGAAGCAGCCGCCGCGTGAGGAGGGATCACGCGCCAAGTCCTCCATTCCTTCGGGCACCGGTGCATCGAACATGCGGAACCATTTGGAGCCCGCGCGGAATTCGGAGCCTTCACCCATGGTGCCGTGCAGTTGGACCACCCGGGACTCCAACTTTCCCGTGGGCGTGGCCTTCGCCCACTTCTTCATCACGGTTCCGGACTCGACGATGAAGATGTCCCGCTTCTCGGACCAGCTGTCCTGGTCCGAACCGAGCCGGTCGAAGTGCTCCCACCAGAACTGCTTCCGCTCGCGGCGGTGGTAGCCGGTGGCGGCAGCGACCATCGCAATGGCCTGTTCCTCCGGCGTCAGCGCGCGGTCCGTGGGGAGCTGGGCGAGGAATTCCCGGAGACGGACTTCTTCCGGGGTGGGTTCGTCCGGTGCCTTCGTTTCCGGGGCTTGAGTTCCGCCGCTACCGGGCGCTTGGCGCTCGGTTCCCGACGCCGTCGTTCCCTTGGTGTCGCCCAGCTGCAGGAGCCAGTCGCGCAGACGCAGCGTGGAGAGACAGTCGTACTCGTTGTAGTCGGAGATGGAGGCGAGGATCGAAGCGGCCTCTGCGTGGTCGCCGTCGTCCCGTGCCGCACAGTACCTGGCGTAGGCGACCACGGAGGCCCCGGCGTCCGTGACGTTCCCGGAGCGAAGATGATCCCCCATATAGAGGGGCTCCAGTTCCTTGAGGGAATAGGAGGCTGCGGAAACGCGGAGCGAGTGCCGCACCGTGGCGTACAGGTCCACGAGGAGGCCGGTGCGGAGCCAGTCGTCCACGGTGTCCTCGCCGGCGGCGTGGCGGAGCGAGAGGTTCCGGAGCGCAGTTTTCTCGTAGGGCGCGTAGTGATAGATGTGCATGTCGGGGTGGGCGGCGCGGCGCTTCTCGACGTACTCCAGGAATTCGAGGAAAGCCTGCCGCTCAGCACCGCGGGAATGAGCCCAAAATGGCCGGAAGAGCGGCTTGGAGGCCTGTTCCGGCGCTTTCATCACTCCGAAAAGGTATTCAAGCCCCCAAGTGTGGGTGGCCGGGTCCTGCCAGAGTGGGTCCCCTTCGAAGTCGAAAAAGATGTCCCCCGGGCTTGAACCGGGAATGTCCGCAAGCGTGTTGTTCGCGAGTACCTTGTAGCTGAGGGTGTGCTCGACGTCGTTCTTGAGGAAGGTGCGGGAGCCGTCCGTTTTCCCGCAATCCGTCTGCATCCGGGCCTGGTCCCTCAACCGTACGAGGGGGCCTTTGGCTTTGTCGTCGGGCAGCTGGGCGAGAGCGTCAATCGTGGTGACGCCCGCCTTGAGCAGCTTCTTCCGCTGCGCACCGGTCATTCCGGCGACCATGAGCAGGTCACGATTGTCGGTAACTTGCTTGGCGCAGTAGTCACAGCGGCCGCAGGAGGTGATGCCGTCCTGCTGCCATTGCACAGGCACATCGGCTGCGCGGTGTGTGTCGGCCAAAGTGCGGAAACGGTTTCGCCGCTCGCGGTAGACCGGGAGGAGGTCGGTCAGGGAATGGGCGCTGGTCTTGAGGTCACCCAGGACGAGGGTGACGCGGGGAGCGGGATCGAGTCCGAGCCGGATGAGTTGGTCTCCGTAGGCGGCCAGCTGAAGCAGGGCTCCTACCTTGGCGTGTCGGGCCAGTTTGGTGTCCCAAACGGCATACCGCCCGGAGGCTTCCTCGCCTGGCGATTGCTTGACGAGGAAATCCGCATACCCGAGGAACTCGCCATCGAAGAACGTGGCCTGAAAAACGACGTCGGCACCTGCGGCGAGGGCGCGGGCGGTCTCCTGGTGCTTGCTAGTCAAACCTTCGCGGTCCAGGGTGCCGCGGTCAACCCGGTAGACGCCGGCTGCCCGGTCCGCATCCCACGGCCCGTACTGGTCAACGAGGTCTTTGAGGACCCGATTCTCGTGGACGTCGCCGAGTGCTCCAGCGCGCAGCTGCATCTCGTCGTCGTCGAACGTGGCCTTGGGGGAGCGGCCCAGCTTCTCATCCAGGATGCGCAGGGTGCGGTACTCGCATTCGCTGGCGGCGACCAGGTCCGTGGCGGAGAAGATCAGGTCTTTCTCCATACCGGGCGTGAGCGGGTCGAGCAGGAACATAGTGCCCCCAGGAGCAACGTGGGCCGCGGGGCGGTTCCCGGGCGCTGGTTAGAATCTAGCAAGGAGGGCCGACATATCTCGTGTGGCTCGCTCGGGATCGGCGATCCGACGGTAGCGTCGCCGGCATGGCCCGTTCGATGTGTACCGCTGCCGGGTACTCCTGCTAACCGCTCTGGGCTGCCCCGAGCAACCGGTCGAAGCTGGAGATTCCGTACTCGGGTGGCGTGATCGTCAGCACCACCCAGGTGGTGGTGACGGCGTCCTGCTCCCGCTTCACCACCGGATCCCGTCCCAGCACCACCTGCTGCTGCAGGGGTTGCGCCTGCCGGAGCGCCGTGAGGTCGAGTCCGGGAACGCCGTTCACCAGCAGTGGGACATGTTGGCCGTATCTCACGAGATCCCGGAACTTATCCACTGAAAGCTGGTCCAGTGGGTTCCCCGTCAGCTCGAGGATGATTCCGTTGACGGTCGCGGTGACGCTTTCGAGGAACCTGCGCTGTCTGGAAACCTCACCCGTGACACACAGCGCTGTGAAGAAACCGGCGAGCACGACGGCGAACAGTGTCAGGGACCAGAAACTTCGCAGTGGAGAAACGAAGATCATGAGGATCAGGCCCAGGACGTACGCGAGAACGATGAAACCGACGAACATGGTCGAAGCGCCTTCGCCGGGCCTGCCGTTCCACTCCTTCGAGGTGAAGCTGGTAAGTAGCCGCTGGTCCGGCTGTGATGTCGCCATGGTCAGTGTCCTTTCACTTCCAGAAGTGCTTCGGCAAGAAGGATTGCTTCGCGCGCGTCATCGAGGTCGTCACGCAGGCCACGGTCGGTGCCAGCGACAACCGGAACCTCGGGTGTGCCGGCAAGATCCGCCACGGCTTTCCGGAGGTTTTCCCGCTCCTGTGCAAGGCCCCTCGACGTCTCCAGCTTGAGCTTGCTTCGCTTGAGTTCGTTGAGCGACCGGTCGATTTCCTCACTGCGCTCGCGGACCACGGCCACCCTCTCCCCGAGGCGCTGCGTCCTCTTCCGGAACATCGGCTCCATCTTGAGGGCAACGTCGGAGAGTTCGCTCAGGGTCCTGTACGCCTCCGGCTTACCGGTGTGATTCGCCAGCAGCTTGTCCGCATGAATTCGTCGCTGGTTCCAGAGTTGAAAGCCGGTGTTGTTCTGTTCGAACAGGGACACCAGAATCCCGAGGGTCGTGGTCAGCGAGGTTCGCCGCGTGCCGAGTTTGGCGGAGGCCGCGTCGATGCGGTCAATGAACTCAGCGTAATTGTCCATTGCCTGTCCTTTGATGGGCGAAGCATGAATATCCTTTGACCCAGTATCGGCGACGATTGCGATTATCCGATCACCGGAATCGGGGAGCGCTTGGAGGAGGCGATACATGATGCTGTGGAGGCGGGGAAATTGAAAATCGACGACGGCGGGCTCATCCGGGCCTCGTAGGATGCCCGTGCCTCTACCCCGCGCTTCTTCACGCAGAATCCCGAACTGTCGCCAAACCGAAGCTCGATGTGGTGTACAACGCATTCGGTCGGCTGGTAGAACTGGACGACACTCTTACTGCCGCCACATCTGGCATCTTGACCGCCACCACGTCGGGATGTTGAGGATGGAACCGAAGATAGGGACGAATTCGATGACGATTTCAACGACGAAGAAGGTCCGCCTTGCCCTGGCCCCCCGATGGGCGGCTTCACTGGCTGTCGGCTTGCTGGCGCTCACCGGTTGCGGTGGGGACTCCGGCGGTGGCGAATCGGCGGAGGAGTACCCCAGTGAAACCATCGAGGTGATGGCGCCTGCTGATCCGGGCGGGGGCTATGACCAGACCGCACGATCTATCGCACGTTCACTCTCCGAAGGTGGCGTCATTGAAACCGGCTCCGAGGTGTACAACGTGCCCGGCGCCTCCGGTACGGCCGGCCTTACCCAGTTTGTCGGCGAGAATGCCGGCAATCCTCACCAGCTGATGGTGATCGGGAAGATCCTCGTTGGCGCGATTCAACAAACGGACGCCCAGGTAAGCCTGGCTGATACCACACCCATCGCACGGCTCACCGCTGAATATGACGCCATTGTGGTTCCCGCTGCTTCTGAGTACGAGACGCTGGAGCAACTCATGGACGCCTTCGAAGCGGATCCTGGAAGTATTGCATGGGGTGGCGGCTCTGTAGGCGGCGTGGATCAGATTCTGGTAGCCCAATTGGCCGATGCCGTGGGAGTGGAACCCTCAGAGATCAACTACATTCCATACTCGGGAGGCGGCGAACTCACGCCGGCCATTCTCTCCGGTGACGTAGCCGCGGCAGCATCAGGTCTGGCCGAATTTCAGGATCAGATCGACGCAGGCGAAATGCGCCTGCTTGCCGTATCGAGCGAAGAACCCATTGAGGGAATTGACGCGCCCACCATCATCGATGCCGGATACGATGTCTCGATTGCCAACTGGCGGGGACTCGTAGCGCCGCCGGAGATTTCCGATGAGCAGCGTGATGCAGTGATCTCGATGGTCGAGGAGATGCATGCCACCGAGGAATGGCAGGAAACTCTAACCGCCAACAACTGGGATGATTTCCTGCTCACTGGAGATGAATTCGGCGAATACCTTGAGGCTGAGGATGAGAACATCACCCAGACGTTGACTGACCTTGGAATCATCGAGTGACCTCCAGTCCCCATCCCGGGACTACGGCCACAGGTGGCAGGTTGGGGATCCGAATTGCCGCCGTCGTCATTGTTCTTGCCGCGGCGGTGGTGCTCTATGACGCGATCCGCATATCGCTCAATGGTGGTTTCGGACCACAGCAGCCGGGGTTTTTCCCGCTCATCGTTGGGGTGGGACTGGTGTGCTTCGGAGTGGCGTTTTTGGTACGCGCCACGCTGAAGCCGGATCAAGCGCTCCTCGATCAGGCCGCGATCCACCATGGCGACACCCACTGGCGCACGCTGTGGGCAGTGATCGGCTCGCTGCTGCTCTATTCTGTGGTGCTGGAGCCACTCGGTTACATTCTTGCCACGTCCATTTTCTTCATGGGTACTGCCTGGATTGCCGGCAGCCGCAAACTGGTTCGTGACCTGATCGTCGCTGTCGTGTTCTCAGCCGCCGTGTACTTCGGCTTTACCGAAATATTGGGCGTGCGACTGCCCTCCGGCCTCCTCGAGATGGTGCTCTGATCCATGGACGTCTTCGCTGACCTACTGGGTGGTTTCGCCAACGCACTTGAACCGCAGTACCTGTTGTATGCGGCGATCGGCGTAACCGTTGGGACTCTGGTGGGTGTGTTACCCGGTATCGGTCCCGCGCTGGCATTGGCGCTACTCCTGCCGCTGACGTACGGCTTCGACCCCACCGGTGCACTCATCATCTTCGCGGGGATTTACTACGGTTCCCTATACGGCGGCGCTATCACCTCCATACTGCTGAACACCCCGGGCGAAGCGGGCTCGGTCGCGACGGCCATCGAGGGATATCCCATGGCCAAAGCAGGCCGGGCGGGGCCCGCCCTGGCCACGGCGGTCATGGGGTCGTTCTTTGCCGGCATCATCTCCACACTAGGACTTACGTTCCTGGCACCGCTGGTGGCAAATCTCGCGAAATCTTTCCAGGCGACCGATTATTTCGCCCTGATGGTGCTCGCCTTTGTCAGCGTGACCGCTCTGGTCGGAAATTCACT
>NZ_KI914826.1:11380-14024 GCF_000520535.1 Arthrobacter sp. H41 | reverse complement strand
CCCCGCCAGCCCCGTCTCGGTGTGTGGCGGCCGGACATCGAGCACACGGACGCCCTGGCGCCTGAGTTCGAGGGTCAGTGCCTTGCCGTAGGCGCTGAGTCCAGCCTTCGTCGCCGAATACGCCGCCATTCCCGCCGTCGGGCTCTCGGCTACCACTGCGCTCAGCTGCACCACCACCGAATCCCTGGCCAGCTGCGGCCCCACTTCACGCATGAGCCGCATGTACCCGAGGAGGTTCACGAGCACCAGCTCATCAAGGGTGTCGTCGTCCACGGCGACCGCCGGGCCGAAGGCGACAACCCCCGCAGCGAATATCAGCCCGTTCAGTTCCTTGCCGTAGACGGCTGCCGCGAGGTCACTGGGCGAGCCCGCCTTTCCGAGATCCGCGGCGACGGTTCCCTCGACGGCCTCCCCGAGTTCCTCCGCCAGGGCCTGCAGCTTTCCTGCTGACCTTCCCGAGAGCGTCATTCGCGCGCCCCGCGCGGCCAGCTTCCGTGAAAGCTCGGCTCCCAGAACCCCGGTGGCGCCGACGACGAGGAAGTGGGAACCGCTGAGCTCAGTCATCCGGTGAGCTTATCAACCCGTTCCCGGGATACCCCGGAAATTCTGCCACGAATTGATAAGCATGCTTGCTATTGTATGGAGGGGGAACGGCGTCGATGTGGCAGCTGGAGATTGTACTGATGGAAGGAAGCGGCATGGTGATGCGGAAACAGGCGGGGCCTCCGGGCGAGAACGGTCCGGCAGGAGAATGGACAGCCGACGGCCCTGCCCAGGCGTCCGGGATCTCGGGCCACGTCAACAAGAAGGCCGGCAAGGGCACCGCCCGGGCAACCGATCCCATCGGCGACACCGCGTCGCCCGGGGATGCCAGGTCCTCTGCGATGACGGGACCCAGCGGCAGGAAGGGCCGTAAGGGCAAGAAAATCGCCGGACGGAGAACCGCGGCCGGTGACAGCGCCGGGAACGGCGGCACCGGAACAGGGCGCAGCGCTGAAGCCGGCCCGTCCGCCGGCCAGGTGATCGTGCTGTCCGAAGAGCAGGTCCGGGTCATCCCGCAAACCAAACAGCTCCGCAGGGTGCGTCTCCACAAAACCGTTGTCACGGAGAATGTGACGCGGACGATCACCGTCAGGCGGGAAGAAATCCGGATCGACCGCGGGCCCGGGACCGACGCCGCGGCCGCCGTCGAGCACGGCATGGCGACCGGTTCCGGCACCGGTTCCGGCACCGCTCCGGGCGTGGAGATCGGCAGTTCGGAACTCGAGGGGGGCGGCTATTCGATAGTGCTCTCCGAGGAGCGCCCCGTGATCCGGATGGAATCCGTCGCAGTGAAACGGATTCGGCTCACGAAGGAGAGAATCCTGACTGAGGAATCGTTGAGTACGGAGGTCCGCAAGGAAGTCCTCGAACCCGGCGTCGACGATGCCACCCACCAGGAAGCACCAGTACAAAGGAGCACAGATGATTACGCAGGATGACGTCGACGCCCTCCTCAGGGGGCATGGCAAGGTCTACGCCAGCGATGGCGACAGGATCGGCACCCTCGGGCAGATCTACGTCGATGACGACACCGACCGGGCAAGCTGGGTGACGGTGAATACCGGCCTGTTCGGAACCTCGGAAACCTTCATTCCGCTTGAAGGAGCTGCAGTCGATGGGAAGGATCTTCGGGTCGCCTATCCGAAGGACCGGGTCAAGGACGCCCCCAAGGTGGACCGTGACGGTCACCTCAGCCCGGAGGAGGAACATCTCCTCTACCGCCACTACGGCCTTGGCCGGGAAGACAGCTCGCACGACCTGTCCGGTTCGCAGAGCCACGGGACCGATGAATCCGCAACCACTACCTCCGGTTCGGCGACAGGCCCTGCCCTGACCCTTTCCGAGGAACAGCTGCGGATCGGTGTCGAGCAGCGTGAGACCGGACGTGTCCGGTTGCGGAAGTACGTCGTCACCGAAACAGTCACCCGGACCGTCCCGGTGTCCCGTGAGGAACTGCGCATCGAGCGGGAACCGATCACGAAGGCCAACCGCAGGAAAGCCTCCCGTCATGCAGGGCTCAGCGAAGAGGTGTATGAGATCACGCTCCACGAGCAGCGTGTCGTGGTGGGCAAGGAAACCGTCCCGGTCGAACGGGTCCGGCTGGACAAGGAAACTCTCACTCGGAACGAGACGGTGAGCGGGGAGGTCCGCAAGGAGCGCCTGGAGACCGACGGGGTTGGCGAGACCAGCGGCCCCGGCGAGGGCGGCACCCCCGCCCGCTGAGCATTCGCTATTCCCTGACCCAGCTAGAGGAGACATTGATGATTACGCACGAACAGATAGCCGACCTGATCAACACGGAGGGCGAGGTCCGCGCGGTGGACGGGAATCTCGGTTCCATAGCGCGGGTCTTCGTCGATGATGCCACCGGCCGGCCGTCCTGGATCCTTGTGGCGACGGGAGCTTCCGGCAGCGCGACGGCACTGGTTCCGCTCTCCGAGGCAGCCATGGACGGCGGGCACCTTCGCGTCCCTTATGAAAGGGCGCTCGTGGAACGCTCGCCCGAAATCGTGGGCGGTGAAAGCCTCAGCACCGACCAGGAGGAACGGCTGCTTCGGCACTACGGCTTGGGCACGCCTGCCGGCGTCGCCGACGCCCAGCC
>NZ_KI914826.1:8319-11280 GCF_000520535.1 Arthrobacter sp. H41 | reverse complement strand
CCGGCGTCGCCGACGCCCAGCCGGACACGGGCGTAGCGGACAGGGGCGTCGCGGACACGGGGATGACCCGTTCCGAGGAGCAACTGCGGGTGGGCACCGAGACCAGGGAGAGCGGCACGGTCCGCATCCACAAGTACATCGTGACGGAGACCCTCACCCAGACCATCCCCGTGCGCCGCGAGGAGATCCGGATCGAGGAGCTGCCGCTGGAAAGCGCAGGCGAAGTGACGGCTGCGGGGCCGGGTGTGGAGCGGATCGGCACCCCTTTCGAGGAGGGGGAGTACGAGATCATCCTCTACGAGGAGCGGCCCATCATCGAGCTGGAGACCGTCCCCGTTGAACGGATCACCCTGACGAAGGAGACGATCACCGAAGCGGAGACGGTCAGCGGCGAAGTCCGCAAGGAGGTTATCGAAGCCACCGAGTCCAGGTGAGCAGCACGGCAATGGGACTTCGGTCGCTCCGCGCAACTACAGTTTTCCCATGAGCGAGATCAAGACCTGGCAAAGCATGGTCGACACGAACGCGGAGCGCCTGAACCGGACCACGGGACGCAGCGTCGCGGAGTGGGCAGGCGAGGCCCGGAACGCCGGCAGGCCCGGAACGCCGGCATCACTACGAGGGATGCCCTGTCCTTCTGGCTCAAGGGACAGGGCATCACGGGCTACAACCTCATGAGCATCGACTGGGAGATGTTCGGGTACCCTGAATTCTTCCTGAAGTCCGCCGATGAACTGTTCGAAGCCCAATACGCCGACAGGCCTGCGTTGCGGTCAATCGCGGATCGGTTGCTTCTGTGGGCGCAGACTACGGACGACGTGGAGGTCCAGATGCGCAAGACGTATGTCTCGCTGCAGACCCCGCGCCGCAAGTTCGCCCAGGTCACGCCGACGAACAAGAAAACCCTGGATGTGTACGTTCGGGTGGACCTGACCGACCTTGCGGTGCTCGAACCGGTGCGGAACGCCGGCGATCCTTTCGCCTGGCGCCTGCGGCTGCGGGGACCGGCCGACGTCGACGACGCCGTCCTGAAGGCTCTTACTGTGGCCCGGGACGATAGCCTGTAGCCTGCGACTTCTTCAACCGCTCGAGTTCCTGCTGAGCTTCGGCTTCGGCTTCGAGTTCCTCGAACGCCCGTTCCATGCGTGGCGACGACGGGTCCGTCCAGGCGAGTTCCTCACGTGCTTCAGCCTGGGCTCGCAGCTGGCGCACTTCCCGTTCGGCCTCCCTACGGGCGGCTTCGGCACCGAAGGCCGCCGTGGACGATGCGCTGATCGACTCCTGAACTCCGAGGGCTGCCTCCGCGGCAGCGCGTCGGGCCACCATGCTCTGGTATTCGAGGGAACTGTCGAAGATCCGGCGCTCGAGGCGCTCGAGATCGCCCTGCAGTTGCCGGCTTTGCCGGTCGGCCTCCGAGAACTGCTGTGTCAGCGTGTCATGGCGCTTGCGGGCACCGATTCCTTCGCGGATGGCATTGCGCGCGGTTTCGTCGTCGCCCCGCTGAACCGCCGTAGCGGCCTGCTCATCAAGGTACTGCGCGTAGGCCCCGGCCTCGGAAGCTGCTATTTCGATGCGTCGGCGATGGGCTGCGACGTCGGCCGCGGCTCGTCTCGCCGAGTCGAGCAGGCCCTGCTGCTGGTCCTGCGCCTGCCTGGCGTTGACCTGCGGATCTTCTTTCGCAGCCTGCGCCGCGGCGCGGTTGGCCTGGACGATGCGGGTGATTCGACGCTTGATCGACATCGTGTGGTCCTACCAGGCCTCTCGGGACCCGTAGGAACTCCGCCAGGACTGCATGGCGCTGATTTCCGCGGTCAGTCGGGAGCTGGCCTGTTCGAGCTGCAGCTGATCGACGGACCGGCTGGTCTGGAGCAGGCACCTGCGGAGGTCCGCCGAGAGTGCGTCGAGGGCCCGGGCCTGCTGGGCGAGGTCCGCGGTCCATTCGCTCTTGAGCGCCCGGTTCGGCTCCCGGTCAGCGATACGGAGTTGATTCTCGAGCGAGAGCATTGCACGGTCGAGGTCCTGTGCTGCCTGCGGCAGATGGCCCACCGGCCACCCCTGCCGGGTCGCTTCATCGATCGCCCCCCTGGTGGCCCTGCTGGAGCGGCGCATCTCACCGATGAGCCTTGCGGGTTCACGGACTGCTTTGTCCGGTGCGAAGGACTTCGCTGCGAGGACACCGTTTCCTGCCGCACGCTGGAGAATACGGGACCGTTTGACCTTGCGGACCACCACCCACCCGGCCACGGCGGTACCTACCCCTGTGGCCGTCAGAATCCCCACGCCCAGGGCAAGAATCTCGATGAGCGAGTCCATTACACCAGCATCTTCCGGGAGGGTTGTGGATGGTTGCGCATACTTCTAGTCTGCCCTGAGCACGCGTGATAATCCAGATCGACCAGCGCCGGGCGCCGGCGTGACCGGCTTGTCATCGAATGCGCTGATTGCCGCCGGGCTGCGGCCCGGGCCTGCTGGGCGAGGTCCGCGGTCCATTCGCTCTTGAGCGCCCGGTTCGGCTCCCGGTCAGCGATACGGAGTTGATTCTCGAGCGAGAGCATTGCACGGTCGAGGTCCTGTGCTGCCTGCGGCAGATGGCCCACCGGCCACCCCTGCCGGGTCGCTTCATCGATCGCCCCCCTGGTGGCCCTGCTGGAGCGGCGCATCTCACCGATGAGCCTTGCGGGTTCACGGACTGCTTTGTCCGGTGCGAAGGACTTCGCTGCGAGGACACCGTTTCCTGCCGCACGCTGGAGAATACGGGACCGTTTGACCTTGCGGACCACCACCCACCCGGCCACGGCGGTACCTACCCCTGTGGCCGTCAGAATCCCCACGCCCAGGGCAAGAATCTCGATGAGCGAGTCCATTACACCAGCATCTTCCGGGAGGGTTGTGGATGGTTGCGCATACTTCTAGTCTGCCCTGAGCACGCGTGATAATCCAGATCGACCAGCGCCGGGCGCC
>NZ_KI914826.1:4283-8219 GCF_000520535.1 Arthrobacter sp. H41 | reverse complement strand
CGACAGGTTTTGGGGGACCACGACGTCGATCGTGACCAACAGGTCCCCTGCGGCCTTGGCGGTCGAGACCCCGCGGCCCTTCAGCCGCAGGGTGCGGCCGGAGGGCGTTCCCGCGGGCACTTTCATCCTGACCAGGTCACCCGACAGGGTGGGCACCTCGATCTGCGCACCCAGGGCGGCCTCGGGGAAGGTGACGGGCACATGCACGCGGATGTCATTGCCGTCCCGCTGGAAGAACGGGTGGTCCTTGACGTGCACGGTGACCATGAGGTCTCCCGTGCCGGCAGGACCGGTCTGGCCCTTGCCGCGCACGCGCACTTTCTGGCCCTCCTTGATGCCGGCGGGGATGCGCACGTCAATCTGCTCACCGGATGGTTCACGCAGGCCGACAGTGGTTCCCCGAATTGCACCGGCGAAGGAGATGGTGGTGCTCGCCGTGCGGTCGGCGCCCTTGCGAGGCGGGGGCTGGAAACCTCCGGAGAAACCGCCGCCGCCGCCGCCGCCGAACAGATCGGCGAATTCAGGCGGCAGGTTGCTGTAGCCGTTGGAGCCGCGTGCGCCGCCACGGGTCCGGGGCCCGGCACCCTGCCCGAAGAGGTTGCCGAAGACGTCCTCGAACCCGCCGGCCTGTCCTCCGCCGCCTGCCCCTCCAGCGGAGAACCTCGCTCCCCCACCCATGGCGCGGATTGCGTCGTACTGCTGACGCTCCTCAGCATCGGAGAGGACCGAGTAGGCCTCGGAGACATCCTTGAACATGCGCTCCGAGCCGGCGTCCCCACCGTTCTGGTCAGGGTGGTGCTTGCGCGCAAGCTTCCGGTACGCCTTTTTGATATCGGTATCGGATGCGTCTTTGGAGACACCGAGGATCTTGTAGAAATCCTTATCGACCCAATCCTGACTAGCCAATTGGTGTCTCCTTTTCCTTTTGCGTTCAAAATTCTGTTGGGCTGTGGCACCAACGGTACCGAGGCGACGACCACCCGGGTGGGGCCGTCTTGTGTAGGGCCTTCAATATTCCGAAGCGAGCTCTGCGAGCGAAGGAATTTCGTTGGCCCGGCAAGACTGCCCCACGCGGGTTAGCAACTACTCCGGCACTGCGACGATCACCTGGGCGGCCCGAAGGACGCGCTCCCCCTTGCGGTAGCCCGCACGGAGGATCTGGTTCACGCTGTCCGTCGTGACCTCCGCGCTGGGCTGCTGCATCAGTGCCTCGTGGATGTTCGGGTCGAAAGCCACTCCGGTCTCGTCGATGCGGTTCAGCTCATACGCCTTGAGGACGTTTTCGAGCTTGCCCGCGATCGCCGCGAAGGGACCCTCGGCCAGGTCACCGTGCTGGCGCGCCGCGTCGATGTCATCGAGTACGGGCATCAGCGAGTTGAGAACACCGATCACTGCCTGGTCCCGGGCGACATCGCGGTCACGCTCGACCCGGCGGCGGTAGTTGACGTACTCGGCCTGCAGCCGGAGCAGGTCGTCGCGAAGCTCGGCGACCACGTCGACCGCCGGGTTGGACCCGCCGTCGGCGCCTGCCTCGTTGAGGATCGCTTCTGCCTGGGCGAGGGCATCGCCGTCCGCCTTATCCTGCGCGGCTGACGATTCGGCGTCGAGCACCTCGCCGTCCAGCGCGTCAGGGTCGGGCACCGACGAGGAACCCGCCGCCCCGGTCACCGGGGTTTCCGGTGCCGGGTCGCCGGCGTCGTTCTGCTGCCCACGGACCTTGCCCGTTTCAGGGTCAATCTTGCGGTTGTCGCGAAAACTCACCGGTTCCGACTGATGCTCTTCTTCGTTTCCGTGGTGCGGCATGATTACTTCTTTTCGCTGGTGTCTTCGTCTACGACCTCGGCGTCAACAATATCCTCGTCGGCGCCCGCGGAAGCGGACTCGTCATTTGCAGGGCCGTCCGAGCCGGACTGGCCGGCTTCCTGCTGGGCAGAGGCGTAGATCGCTTCGCCCAGCTTCGACTGTGAGGCCTGCAGCTTCTCGAAAGCAGTCTTGACCTCGGCGTCGTTGTCCTGGGACTCCAGCGCCTTCTTGAGGGCGTCGACGTCGGCCTGGACCTCGGTCTTGACCTCCTCGGGCAGCTTGTCCGAGTTGTCGGAAATCAGCTTGTCCACGGAGTAGGCCAGCTGCTCGGCACCGTTGCGGGTGTCTGCTGCTTCGCGGCGCGTCTTGTCCTCGGCTGCGTGCTCTTCAGCTTCGCGGACCATGCGGTCGATGTCTTCCTTCGAAAGCGCCGTTCCACCGGTGATGGTCATCGACTGCTCTGCGCCGGTGCCCTTGTCCTTCGCGGACACGTGCACGATGCCGTTGGCGTCGAGGTCGAAGGTGACCTCGACCTGGGGAACCCCGCGGGGGGCTGGTGCGATACCGGTCAATTCGAAGGTGCCCAGCGGCTTGTTGTCGCGGGTGAACTCGCGCTCACCCTGGAAGACCTGGATGGCCACGGACGGCTGGTTGTCGTCCGCCGTCGTGAAGGTCTCGCTCCGCTTGGTGGGGATGGCGGTGTTGCGCTCGATGAGCTTGGTCATCATGCCACCCTTGGTCTCGATGCCGAGGGACAGCGGGGTGACGTCGATCAGCAGGACGTCCTTGCGCTCACCCTTCAGCACACCGGCCTGGAGGGCGGCGCCGACGGCGACGACTTCATCGGGGTTGACGCCCTTGTTGGGCTCCTTGCCGCCGGCGAGTTCCTTGACGAGCTCGCTCACTGCGGGCATGCGGGTCGAGCCACCGACGAGGACGATGTGGTCGATGTCGGCGACCTTGATGCCGGCTTCAGCGATGACGTCCTTGAACGGCTTCTTGGTGCGGTCGAGCAGGTCCTTGGTGAGGTCCTGGAACTTGGCGCGCGACAGGTGCTCGTCGAGGTGGACGGGGCCGTCCGCAGTGACCGAGAGGTACTGCAGCGAGATGTTGGTGGAGGTGGCCGAGGACAATTCCTTCTTGGCCTGCTCGGCTGCTTCCTTCAGGCGCTGGAGTGCGATCTTGTCCTTCGACAGATCGGCGCCCTTCGCCTTGGCCTGCGCGAGCAGGTAGTCGACGACGCGCTGATCCCAGTCGTCACCGCCGAGGCGGTTGTCGCCGGAGGTCGAGCGGACCTGGATGGTCGAGAATGCGTCTTCGTCCTTGCCGACTTCGAGCAGGGAGACGTCGAACGTTCCGCCACCGAGGTCGAAGACGAGGATGAGTTCGTCTTCCTTGCCCTTGTCCAGGCCGTAGGCGAGCGCGGCAGCAGTCGGCTCATTGACGATGCGCAGGACTTTGAGGCCCGCGATCTCGCCGGCCTCCTTCGTGGCCTGGCGCTCGGCGTCGTTGAAGTAGGCCGGAACCGTGATGACGGCGTCGGTGACTTTTTCGCCGAGGTAGCTTTCTGCGTCGGTCTTCAGCTTCTGAAGGGTACGGGCCGAGATTTCCTGCGCGGTGTACTTCTTGTCGTCGACCTTGACACTCCAGTCAGTGCCCATGTGGCGCTTGACGGAAGCGATGGTGCGGTCGATGTTGTTGACGGCCTGGCGCTTGGCGATCTCGCCGACCAGCACTTCGCCCGACTTGGAGAAGGCGACGATCGACGGCGTGGTGCGGGCGCCCTCGGCGTTCGCAATGACGGTGGGCTCGCCACCCTCAAGGACCGAGACGACCGAGTTGGTGGTTCCGAGGTCAATGCCTACTGCACGTGACATGCAATTTTCCTTTCGAAAGCCCTGTTTGGGAGGAGCACTCAAGCTCCATCCAACAGATGGACGCGTAGATTGAGCGTTCTGCACTCAAGTATACGGGCGAGGCGCTCACCGTTCAAATCGCCTTGAGTCCAGTGCGCTCAACTCTTCTCACGGAAGTCGCCGCGCAACGGTGCTTTCGACGGAAGCATGCCCGGCAAGCACCTCCCCCTCGCTGATTAAGCGGCTATGGCTGCTATTCCGGGGGTGAAGCAGCCAT
>NZ_KI914826.1:0-4183 GCF_000520535.1 Arthrobacter sp. H41 | reverse complement strand
TGCTATTCCGGGGGTGAAGCAGCCATAGCCGCTTAATCAGCGGGGGGCGCCCGGTGCCTCCCCGAAGGCCTCGACGATTCCGATCCTCTCGCCAGCTTCGACGGCCACCAGATGGCCGGTCCGATGTCGTAGGCGAGCGCCGGAATCAGCAGCGACCGCACGAGCACCGTATCCAGCAGCACACCGAACGCCACGATGAACGCGATCTGCGCAAGGAACAGGATCGGGATGATGCCGAGTGCCGCGAACGTCGCGGCAAGCACCACGCCGGCTGAGGTGATGACCCCGCCGGTCACGCCCAGCCCGCGAAGGATCCCGGGGCGCGTGCCGATCCGCAATGACTCCTCACGCACCCTCGTCATGAGGAAGATGTTGTAGTCGACCCCCAGCGCCACCAGGAACACGAAACCGAACAGCGGTACCGAGGCGTCCGCTCCCTCGAAACCGAGCAGGTTGTTGAATACCAGCGCCGACGCCCCCAGCGCCGTCCCATAGGACAGGACCACGCTCAGGATCAACAGCACAGGTGCGACGACGGCACGCAGCAGCAGCATCAGCACCACCAGGATGACGGCGAGCACGATCGGAATGATCTTGCCGAGGTCCGCGAGCGCGGTGTCATTGGTGTCCACCGCAACGGCGGTCACCCCGCCCACGAGGGCGTCGGGGCTGGCGTCGTCGAGCGCGGTTCGCAGACTGCGCACCACGTCCTCGGCCCGGTCCGAGTCGGCCTGGTATTCCAAGGTCCCGCTGATGAGCACGCGACCCTGCTCGACGACGGCGCCCCCGGCCGGATCCGTGGTCAGCGTGGCCTCCGAGATGCCGGGCTCCGCACCGACGATCCCCAGGACGGCCTCGCGGTCCGCTTTGGGGGCGACGACGGCGACAGGGCTGCCCGCGCCGGCATCGAAATGCCGCGCAAGCGCATCCTGGCCATCCACAGCATTCGACGGCGCGAGGATCAGGGCCGATTGCGGCACGCCGCTGGCCTGCAGTTGGGTGAGCCCGAGGGTTCCCGCGGCGAGCACCAGCACTGACGCGATCCAGAGAACGCGCGGCCGACGCGAGATCAGCACGGCGATCCGCTTCCACAGCCCGCGCAACTGCTCCGTTCCCGGAACGGCGGTAACGGCCGCAGACGGGGCGGATTCCGCAACGGACGTGGCCGGCACTGGATGAACCTTGGGCCGCAGTGGCCAGAAGGCGCCACGGCCGAAGATCAGGAGCAGGGCCGGGAGGAGCGTCAATGCGGCGGCGAGCGAGAACACGATGCCGATGGCCGCGATGGGGCCGAGGCTCCGGTTGGAATTGAGGTCCGAGAAGAGCAGGCAGAGCAGGCCGAGGATCACGGTGGCGCCGGAGGCCGCAATGGGCTCCACCGAGCCGCGATAGGCCACCTTCATGGCCTCCCATTTCGACTCGTGCTCGCCGAGGGCCTCCCGGAAACGTGCCACCAGCAGCAGCGCGTAGTCCGTCGCCGCTCCGATCACCAGGATGGAAAGGATGCCCTGGCTCTGGCCGCTCAGCTGGATCCAGTCCCAGGACGCGAAGGCGAAGACCAGCAGGATGGACGTGGCCAGCGCGAAGACCGAGGTCAGGAGCACGAGGAAGGGCAGCACCACCGAACGGTAGACGGCCAGGAGGATCAGGAAGACCGCCCCCAGCGCCACTCCCAGCAGGATGCCGTCGATCCCACCGAAGGCACTGACGAGGTCGGCCGTGAAACCGGCGGGCCCTGTCACATACCCGACGGCGCCGTCGGGCAGTTGCTCTGTCAGCACGGAGCGCAGCTCCGCGACGACTTCGCCGAGCTCGGCATCCGACGCGACGAAGGCGATGTACTGGACCGCCCGGCGGTCGTCGGAGGGGATGGGGCCGGCAACCGCAGGGGCACCAGCCGCTGGGGGCTCAAGGCCCTCGACATCCCCGAGCGCGCGCGCCACCTCTTCATAGGAGGGCAGCTCCTGCGGGGTGATTTCTCCGTCGGATTCAGCCACGATCACCGCGGGTACCGCGTCGGACTTCCGGAACTGCTCCTGCAGCTCCCCTGCTTCGGTCGATTCCGCGCTTGCCGGCAGGAATGACGCCTGGTCGTTGCTGGAGACCGTGTCGAGCTTGCCGAAGGTCGGCCCGCCGAACCCGGCAGCGATGAGCCAGATCAGAACGACGACGAGGGGGAGCAGTATCCGCAACCACATGGCTTTCACGATATCCGTGCCTTCCGAAAATTTATCTCTATTGATGACTATATCGATCATGGAGATAATTGGGAAAGGGCCTAAAGTTGTCCTGAAACGAGGTGCCTTCCATGTCCAGTACGAACCGAGCTACGCTGATGGACCTGATGCGCCAGTTCACTACCGAAACCGACCGTTACATCGAGGCGGCGAGCGCCAGGGACGCGCTGTACCGGACGGATCTCAACGCCCTCGGGATCATGATGGGCGCTGCCCGCGCCGGTTCCACTGTCACGCCCGGCATGCTGCGTGAGGAACTGAACCTGAGCTCTCCCGCCACCACCGCCCTGGTGGATCGACTCGACACCGCGGGCCATGTGACCCGCACCCGCAGCGCTGTGGACCGGCGCCAGGTGCACCTCGAGCTCACGGAGAAAGCGCGGATCACCGGCGGCAAACTGTTCGCCCCGCTCGCACAGCACATCAACACCGCGCTGGATGAGTTCGACGACGCCGAGCTCGCCCTCCTTGCGCGGATGATGCAGCGCATGACCGAGGCCACGATCGCCGCGAAAAGCGATGCCGGGAGTGGCGGCTCCGCGACAAGTGGCGTGGAGAAGGATGGCACCGGCATATGACGGATGAGCGGGCTGGAGCCTCGATCCCGGGTTAATCTCGATCATGAGCGAAGACGTCTACTCCCACGGCCACCATCCGAGCGTGACGAACATGCACGCAACCCGCACGGTTCAGGACTCAGCCGCGTACCTCATGCCACACCTCACCCCCGGGATGGAGGTGCTCGACGTCGGCTGCGGTCCGGGCAGCATCACGGCGGGCTTCGCGGCCCTCGTGGCCCCGGGAACGGTGACCGGCATCGACCGCTCGGCCGACGTCGTGGCGCAGGCCTCCGCTGCGAACGCCTCCGTCCGGAATGCCGTCTTCACCGAGGGCAACATCTACGACCTCGATTTCCCCGACGAGACGTTCGACGTCGTTCATGCCCACCAGGTGCTCCAGCACCTGACCGATCCCGTGGCGGCACTTCGGGAGATGCGCAGGGTGGTCCGGCCCGGCGGTGTCGTGGCAGTACGCGACGCCGATTTCCACGCCATGACCTGGTTCCCGTCCTCCCCTGCACTCGACGAGTGGATGGAGCTGTACCAGCGGATCGCGCGGGGCAACAATGCCGAGCCCGACGCCGGCCGGCACCTGCTCTCCTGGATCCTGGAGGCCGGCTTCACCGAGACGGAGGTCTCAACGTCGAGCTGGATCTATGCCACGGAGGAACGCCGACGGTTCCACGCCGAGTCCTGGGCCGAGCGGGTGCTGCACTCCGGTTTCGCCGAGCAGGCCCTTGAGCGCGGCCTCGCCGAGCGGAAGGACCTCGAGCGGCTGGCCGAGGGCTGGCGGACCTGGGGAACAGCGCCCGACGGCGTCTTCCTCCTTCCCAGCGTGGAGGTGCTGGCGCGGGCATGACCCGGGCGGCCGGCAAGCGCCACGGTGCGCAGTCCTGCAGATACCGGCGGTGGACGAACAGGCTCCGGTTCCCAGGAGTTGCTGCAGTACTCCGGAAGCGGGAGGAACACCAGACCGTTTCTCCGGTGCCCTATTAAAATTAAGCCAGCAGGTCAGGCCCCGCTCGTGCGCGGCCTGACCTGCTGTTGATCGATCCCCCTGTGCCCTAGCTCAGGAACGTACCCCTGCTGAGGGAGAAGTTGATCGTGCCTCCCTGGAACCGCTGGAAACATCCGCCGTCCGGGAGACCACAGGTCTCGCCCGTGAGCGGGTACCCGAAAGCTCCGTTCTCGGCCCCCATGCTCCGCCACCGGGCACCGATGGCCCCGAATGTCGGGTGAGCTCCCGTAGTCGGTGACCAGAGAATGTCGCCGCCCTGGAACTTCTGGTAACACCCACCATCCTTCAACCCACAGATCTCACCCGTCATCGGATACCCCAGGACTCCGTTCTCGAAGCCCATGCTCCGCCACCGCGCACCGATACCG
>NZ_KI914825.1:6711-14610 GCF_000520535.1 Arthrobacter sp. H41 | reverse complement strand
GTGGATCTCCACGGGGTGCAGCCCGGCCGCCTTCCTGATCCCGGTGCCTGCCCGAATGGTGTCGACCGTATCTGTGAGGAGATCTGCGAACGCAACGGCCTCACCGTCGAACGCCACCCCGCTCGTTGGCGGTCCAACGGGTAATTCAACCCAGCGGGGCACCACCAGCATGGCCACGCCCGTGTCCATGGGGCAGAACTGGTCTTCTTGTCCCGGAGTAGTAATAGTAGTAAGATTACTACTATTACTATTACTAATTCCATCGATCGAGGGTCATGATGTCTGAGGTTTCGTCGCTTAGCGGTGACGCGGGGAGTGCGCGGGAGCGGGTCTTCGCCGCGTGTGAGCAGCTCACCGAGGCTGAGGAGCGGATCACGGTGGCCGCTGTCCGCCGGGTCGCTCAGGTGAGTATGCAGGATGCCTCTGATGGGGTCCGTGGGTGGCGGGAGTCCCGGTCCCAGGCCCAGGCAATGCCTGAACCGCCTGAGGCGGTGGCCCGGGCCCTGCGGATGGCGTGGGGTGTTGCTGTGAGATCAGCGCGTGCGGAGGTAGAACTGATAGCGGCCGAAGCGCGCCAGGGGTGCGAGCAAGCTGAAGCCGAAGCCGCCGGGTTGGTGATCGCGGTTACCGAAGCCGAATCTGCACGCGATTCCGCTCGCGCCCAGGTGGAACAGTTACGAACCGAGGGTGAGGCTGCGCGTGTTGAGGCTAGGGCTGCGCGTGAGCAGGCCATGGCCGCGGCGTTGGAGTTGGCGACGGAGCAGGGGCGCCGGCAGCAAGCCGAAGCCGAAGCCGTCGAGCTGGTTACCGCGGTCAGTGTTGCGGAGGCCACCCGCGGTACCGCGGTGGGGCAGGTGGCCCAGCTTCAGGACGCGGTGGAGGTCGTCCGGCAGGAGCGCGAGGAAGCACGGACTGAAACCGCCGCTGTACAGGGCACCCTCGTTGAGGAACGCCAGGCCAGGAAGCAGGCCGAGGATGAAGCGGTAAAGCTCTCCACAGTGGTTGCCGAGGCTGAAACGGGTCGCCGTGTGGCCCTGACCCAGGTGGAGCAACTGCAAGCCGGCCTTGAGAGTGCCCACGGGGATCTTGAGGAGTCCCGGTCAGCCGTTGATGCTGCCCGTAGCGAAGCTTCCACCGCGGCCCAGAAAGTGGCCCGGGAGCAAGGCCGCAGGGAACAAGCCGAAGCCGAAGCCACCCGCCTCCGAACCGAACTGGCAACAGCACCCGATCGCGACCGGGAAACTCCCACGGACAGCACTGTCAAAGGAAAGTGATGACGGGAAGCAGTGAAGGGACAGCAGGAAAGAGCCCCGGCACACAGGACGGGACTACACAGAAGGACCTCGCCCAGCATGACGCTGCACAGCATGAGGATGTGCAGGGCGAGCCGGTCAGGGCGCCTAGGTTTCTGACTCTCGGGCAGGTGGCGGAGGAGTTGAACACCAAGGAATCCTTGATCCTGGCGGAGGAGTTGAACACCAAGGAATCCTTGATCCGGGCATTGATCCGCACCGGTGAATTAGCGGCGATTCAGGTGGGTGGCCGTGGTTATCTCGAGTTTGGTGTGGCGGGCGGGTGGTGAAGAGGGTTCTGGCTTGGGGTTATGTCGGGTGCCGGGCTTTGTCGTTGTCTGAGTTTCGTGAGAATCATGGCCGTGGTTTTCGTGGTGGGTTGTGCGTGAGAGCTGGGTGCTGTGGCTGGGAAGCGGTTCTTGACGCTGGCTGAGGTTGGCGAGGTATTGAACATCTCCTCGTCTCAAACGTCCGCGCTGGTCAGGTCGAGGGGCTTGCCTTCAATCCAGATTGGGGGAGGGGTCAGTGGCGTGTTGAAGCCCATGTTTTGGAGGACTTCATTGCCCGTGCGTACGAGAGATCCGCTGCTGCTGCCCGAGAGGTTGCCGGTGCTGGGCGCCGGGGGAGTTCTAGCCGGTAGGAGTTGTGTCCGCGGTGGGCAGGGCGACCACGTTATTGTGGTGCTGGATGAGGAGCCGGTTGTTGCGTTGAGCTGCTCGTAGTTGGTCGCGGGTGTCTTGGAGTTCGTCATGCAGCAGGTGGAGTTGCTGTTCGGTGTCCTGGAGTTGATTGCGGGTGCGGGCGAGTGCGTTTTCCAGGTCCGTTATTCGGGTGGTGAGCTCATCGGTGGTGCGTGCTTCGAGTTGCGCTCCGACGCCGGCCTTGATGATGTTCCGGTATCTGTCTCTTTCGGCGGTTGCTGTGGCTAGTCGCGCCGCGAGGTGTGCCCGTTCAGCGGTAAGGCTTTGGATGCTCGGGGTGTGCCCGGGAGGGGTTTGCCTAGGTGCGGGGAGTGTTTGATGCTCGGCCGCGTGGAGGAAGGCCTGTTTGAGTTCCGGAACGTTATAGATCATCCAGGTGCTGACTCGGGCGTGTCGTGCGACGGCGGGCACAGTGATCGGGGTGGCGCTGTGGGCGAGGTGTTCGATGCTGCGCAGCACGGCGCCGCGTTTACGTCGACTGTCGGCCTGCTTGGCGGCAATGAGTTTCTCGGTCCGTGAGGCCAGCGGGTGTTGTTGGGGCGGGGTCATCGTCGTTTCGGGGTCAGGGGCAGCAGTTTCGGGCCGGTCCGTTGACCGATGGTGGTCGGGGCGGCGGCGAGGTTTTGGAGGAGGTCGGTTGCCTGGTCGATTTCTGCCTGCTGCTCGGTGGTGAGAGTGTTCTTGGCTTGGGTCAGGAGGGTGCGGATCCGCTTGTAGGAGGCGATTTCGGCGTTGATGCCCTGGAGGATCCAGTCCTCGGCTAGGGGTGCGGCGAGTTCGAGGTCGGCGGTGAGGGCGACGATGTGCGAATCGATGACCGGCAGGTGGGAGATGTTGGCCCGGAAGTAGGAGCACCCGCCGCATTTGCTGCGGGCAGGGCAGGCCTGGCCGCCGGCTTTGACGTTGGAGGGTTCGGTGCAAAGACCTAGGGGGGTGGCGACGGAGCTGCGCAGGTAGGCGGTGTATTCGCCGGGCGCGGAGGCCGTTCCGTCCCTGTTGACCGTTGTGGTGCTGACGATTCGGATCGCTTCTTCTTTGCGTTTGCGGTTCATCTGGATGTATCCGGCGGAGGTTTCGAACCTCTTGTGGTTCATGAGGTCCTTGATGACGTCCGGCGGTGTGTTGTTATCGGAGAGGCGTTGGGCGTAGGTGTGGTGCCAGGCGTAAAGGTTCAGCTTGCTGCGGTCGAAGTAGCGGGCGGTGCCTTCGGGCCCGTTGACGTATTCGGGCAGTTCTTTGATCCGGTCGATCCAGCGCCAGTAGTGGGTATGGAAACCGGTGGGGCTGATGTGGCTTTTCGCGGCGGGGCCGAAACCGCAGAGGGATGGGAACAGGTATTGGGCTGCATGGGGGTGGATGTCGGTGACCGTGTTAATTCGGGCGGTCCAGTCCTTGATGATGGTGGCCGTGGATGTGTGGATGGGCAGCTCCAGCCCGTAGTCGCCTGTTTTTGGTGCGTCGTAGCGGATGAAGGGTTGTCTATCATCGCTGTGGTGCAGGGCGTCGCGTTGGAGGGCGAGGACCTCGGTGGGGCGGCGTCCCAGATCGCGCAGCAGCTGGTAGATGGTTTGGAGCATGTGGGAGTGCAGCTCGGGTGGCCGACCCATGGCGTAGGGGGACTCGGCGGTGACGCTGAGCAGGTGGAGGTTGTTGTCTAGGATCCTGATGACGGAATCGGGGATGGCTTTGCTGGTCGGTGTTGGTTTCTCCGGTGTTGGTTTCTCCGGGGTGTCGAGCCGGTCAGCGCTCAGGAAGCGGAACGCGGGAGCGAGCTCGTGCAGTGCGGGTAGCTCCCGGCCATCGCGCAGCAGGCGTTTGAAGACGGAGAACATGTCGTGTTTGAGCCGCGCCGTCCGGGCGGTTCCGTCCGCCGCAGTGAGGTTGGCGTAGGCGTCGAAAACGGCGCGGGCGTTCTCGCGTTGCAGCCGGCCCGGCCGTGGCCCGTTAGGCCGCTTCAATAATGCCTGTGAGGCGATCGTGCAGGAGCGGACGAGTTCGCGGACCTGGTCTGCGGGCAGTTCCAGGGTGGTTGCGTACTGTTTGGCCGCGTCTTTCAGCCAGCCGACCGTGATGGGCGTGAAGTCGATGGTGCCCTTGCTGCAGCGGCGTTGGGTGGTCTGGTCTACTCGCAGTTCGAGCACGGCGGCGTCCCAGAGGTCCTCGTGACGCATGTCCTGGCCGGAGAATCGGTAGCGCCAGCGTGCGGCGCACAGTCTGCCGTAGTTCGTCAGGCCCAGTTCCAGTCGTCGTGGTCTGTTTTGTTCGAGCAGCTGACGGTGCAGGGTTTCCATGGTTCTGACGCGGGATTCAAGGGCGATGTGCAGGCATCGGCGGATGATGCGCGGGTCGAGGCGGTAGCCCTGTCGGTCGCGCTGCTGGAGGATCAGCAGGAACTCCAGGCGGAGGACCGGTGGGAGGTCCACGAGGCAGAATTCGTTGCCTTTCCACTGGTGTTGGATCGGGCGTGGCACGGCCAGGAACTGCTGCAGTGTTACTCCCTGCCGGCGTAGCCGCCGCCAAAGGAAGTGATGGCTTAGACAGGTCGTTGCCCCGTGCTTCCACTGCTCGAAGTTGCAGTGGGGAAGCGTGCAGCGTCCTCCTTTGGGGAACGCGCGGAGGCCTCGCGTCGGTAGGTTTCCAACGGGATCTGCCGGCTGGTGGATGAGCAGCGTTTCCGCCATGCGTGGTAGTGATGATAGCAGAGGCTGTGGTGTGATTCCAGGGCCCTGCAGGGTTTGCCCTGATAGATGACGGTGCACCGTGTCGTCCGGTCGGTGAAGCGGGCATGCCTGGACCGCGGTTGGCCTGCAGATCCTGCGGTCCTGGCCCCGTATTTGCAGGACTCGCAGCGTCCGGTCGCGGAGGGGGAAATCCCGGTGCAGTCGGGGCTCGTGCATGGATAGGCGGCGGTGAGCGGATTGGTGGGGTCCCCGGCAAAATGCCAGGCCGCCGGGTCCCATTCGGTAGGCCGCCAGGCCGTATCGAGCTGTGACTCGAGGAATTGCAGGTAGGTGAGGGTTTCCTCGACGGGGAACTCATCGGTAAGGATGCGGTGGGGATCAGTCATGCGCGGCTGTCCTTCGCTGTTCGAGGACGGCGGCCACGGCGACGCGTTTATCCTCCGCGGAGGCATGCAGGTAAACCTGGGTCGATTCAAGCTGACGGTGCCCGAGCAGCGCCTGGACCACATCGATCGGCACTCCCCCCGCTCGTACCCAGCGTGTTGCGGCGGTGTGGCGCAACTGGTGCGGTCGAAGACAGACGCCTGTGCCGGCTTCCCACCGCCGGAAGAGCGCGTGGACGCTCGAATAGGTCAGCGGTCCCGTCCGAGCACTGTTGCGCGAGTACAGGTTCAGGAACACATAATCGCCGGTCCCAGTCAGTCGGAGACGTTCGTCCTGGTAGTCGGCGTAGGCGTCCAGGATCTGCTCGGTCACCGGGACCGTTCGGGCGTCCGGGGACTTCGCCCACGCCCCGTTGGCATTGGCCCGGCGCTGGATGTGCAGGTGGGGCCCGCGTTCCAGGCACCCCGCGTAGGTCGATTCAGGAAGGAAATGAACATCCGACAGGCGCAGGCCGAGCGCTTCACCGATCCTCAGCCCGCAGTGCAGCAGCAACAGGACCAGCAGCACGTCCCGCGGCCGGCGCACGTGCCCCAGGAGGCGTTCCTGGTCCGCCAAGTTCAAGGCTGTGGGATGGTGGGTGATCTCCCTGGCCTTCAGCAGCCGGGAAACCACCGGCACCCGATGGCTGCCTCCGTCCCGATCGGTCACCGGATGCAGGACAACCGGCTGATAGAGCCGCGAGGGCAGATGCGGGTCGGCGTACCCGTGGCGGCTGCAGAACACCAGGAACTGCACCGCCGCGATGACATAAACATTGATCGTCTTACCCGAACGCGGCCGCACCCCGTCCGCGGCCCGTTCAAGGGCGAGTTTGTAGCGGACGAGATCCAGCAGGGACAGATCCCGCCAATCCACCCCGTTATCGGCCGCCCAGGACAGGAAAACCGCCAGCTTCTGCTGGTACGACCGCTGCGTGTTGATCGCACGGCCGGCGTTGGCCAGCCACAGAGCATAGACCCGGCAAGGCTCCGGAACCCGCCACGCCGAATCGACAACGACCCACACATCACGGCCGCTCGAAAGCTGGACCTCCATCGCGGAGAATCGCGTTCCCATGGGTGGAAGGTATCCAAGAATTCCGCAATTAAACAAGAGCAAATTCTGTGAAAACCACTGAAACACTAAAATGAATCAAAAGGCTCACGAATGAGCTAAACAGCAGCAAAACTCAGTGTCTGAGCTGATCTTGGCTCCAACGGCGCGGTTAGAAACAAAGATCCCCGTTAGCAAGTTAAAGGGGGTCATGGCTGGAAGTCAGTAGCTGACGAAACCCACAACACGATGGGCCTCCAGGCGCGTGGATGGCCTGCTCTTTCGATGGCTGGGCTTTGTGTTTGGATGAAGCATGACAACCATCGGTGTAGTAGATGCCAAGGACTTACTGCTCAGCGAAGTCCTCGCGCTCTACGGTGCGGTGGGGTGGCTGGCCTATACGAAAGACCCGGACAATCTTCGACGAGCGTTGGAGGGGTCCTCGACCCTTGTGGCTGCTCACGACGGGCAGACGCTGGTTGGGCTGGCTCGAGTTGTGTCCGACGGTGCCTCGATCTGCTACCTCCAGGACATCCTCGTGATGCCCTCACACCACAGGAGAGGTATTGGACGGGCTCTCGCTGAACGAGCGCTCGAACAGTACCCGCACGTGCGTCAGAAGGTCCTGATCACCGACGACGAGCCGCAACAGAAAGCGTTCTACGAAGCACTCGGCTACACCCAGACCGAAGAATTCGAAGGAGGATCTATCCGAGCCTTCGTACGGTTCGACTGATCACCAGAATGCTCTCAGGAATCGACTTGCGGACGCGTTCACGCTTAACCAGGCGCGAGCCGCGTCAGTGATCGAGGACGGCGAGGAGTGTTGCGAGGGTGTTCTGCTGCTTCTCATCGAGGGCGTCGAGGAAGTCCCGTTCCGCGGCGACGTGAAGAGGAAGAACCGCGTCGACGATGGTGCGGCCCTTGTCGGTGAGGCGTACCTGCTTGCCGCGTCCATCTCTCTGACTGGCGGTCCGTTCGATCAGCCCTTCGGTTTCGAGCTTGTTCAGGCGCTGGGCGATCGCACTGGAGGTCACCATCGAGCTCTTCGTCAGATCCTTGGGGCTCAGGGTGTAAGGCTCCCCGGAGCGGCGCAGGGTCGCCAGCACATCGAAAGTCGCAGCATCGATCCCGTGGAGGGCGAAGTTCCGCGCCAACCGGTCATCGACGCGTCGTGCCACCCGGGACAGGCGACCGATGACAGCCATCGGACTCACATCCACGTCGGGGCGTTCACGCTTCCACTGCCCCAGCACGGTCTCCACATGATTGGGTTGCTGTTCCTGCGCCATGACACCACCCTAACCAAAAGCTAAGCACTAAGATACTTTGGCTTAGTGCTTAGCAATCGGTGGATGGTTCTGCTCCTGACGTCCCTGGCTCCCTGCGTGTGGGGAACGACGTATCTCGTGGCCTCGGAATTGCTGCCGCCGGAGCGGCCCCTGCTGGCCGCGGTGCTGCGGTCCCTGCCGGCCGGTGTGCTCCTGGTGGTCCTGGTCCGCCGGCTGCCGATGGGGAGCTGGTGGTGGCGGGCGAGTGTCCTGGGGGTTCTGAACATCGGGGTGTTCTTCGCCCTGCTGTTTATTGCCGCGTACCGGCTCCCGGGTGGGGTCGCGGCCACGATCGGGGCTGTGCAACCCTTGCTGGTCGCCGTTCTCGCCTCCCGGTGGATCGGGGAGCAACTGACCGGCATGAAGATAGCGGCCGGCGCCGCGGGACTGGCGGGTGTCGCACTGCTTGTGCTGCAGG
>NZ_KI914825.1:5422-6611 GCF_000520535.1 Arthrobacter sp. H41 | reverse complement strand
TGCTTGTGCTGCAGGCGCAGGCCCGCCTCGATGCCCTGGGTGTGACCGCGGCACTGGGCGGAGCGGTCGCGATGGCCTCCGGGGTGGTCCTGACCAAGAAGTGGGGCCGACCCGACACTCTGCTGGCCACGACGTCCTGGCAGCTCATCGCTGGAGGGCTCTTCCTTGCCCCGATCGCCCTGCTCGTCGAAGGCATGCCGCCATCATCCCTGACCCTGCCGAACATCGCCGGTTACCTGTACCTCGGCATCATCGGAACGGCACTGGCCTACACGCTTTGGTTCCGCGGCGTGCACTTACTGCCGGCGTCGACGACCGCGATGCTCGGCCTGCTCAGCCCACTGGTTGCGACCCTGGCCGGATGGGTCCACCTCGGCCAGGCGTTAAGCCCCGGCCAGATCATCGGCGCCACCATCATCCTCACCACTCTGATCTTCAGCACCAGACGAGCCCACAACAGTCCGGCAACCACACCGACGCCCGTCTCAGACCACGCTGGACCGAGAACAGGAACCCTACGCTGAGGTTGGCAAGATGGTGGTCTGCGGACCGATTTCCGCTTACCGGGACATCGGTTCGTCTGGTTCGTTTCTCACTGTTAGGGCACGTCCACGAGGAACAAGAATCCCAGCAACGATCCTCGCGTTCCGTTCCCAGGGCGAGTGACTGAAGATAACCGTGGGGTGTGGCGGATCGGCCGGATTGATGTCGGAAACTACATCACCGCCGCCTACGCCAGAGCACGCGGCGAGATCGCCCGCGGCGACGTTGGCCCCGCACCGGACGAGACGACGCCGGCGTGACGATTCCCATCGATGCCTCCGGCCCCTGGCCATAGGGATGGTGTCGAAAAGGGGTGGCAGATCCACGCGTACACCTGCTGTGGCTCCAGGGCATCAGCGGGCCGGTCGTTTGTTGAGGTCAACGGGAGAATGGTTCTCATGGGAAACGAAATGACGGTGAGAGCCGCAGGCCCGGGTGATGTGTCGGAGCTGGTGAGGCTCCGCCACGCGATGTTCCGGGCGATGGCGGACACTGGGGCCGCCGGTAGGCCCGAGGACGTCGAGGACACTTCCTGGTATGCCGAGGCAAACCAAGCGATCCAGGAGAGAATGGTGCGCGGTGTGCTCGGTGCCTTTGTCATCGACGCCGGGCCGGTGTTGTCCGTGGCGGGCAGCGACCGGCCGCC
>NZ_KI914825.1:3411-5322 GCF_000520535.1 Arthrobacter sp. H41 | reverse complement strand
GGCCGCCGTTGCTGGCGTGTGCGGTGGCAACACTGGAGGAACGCCTGCCTGGGCCAGGGTTTCCCCGCGGGCTCAGTGGATCGATGTCCTCGGTTTTCGTGGAACCAGCACACCGCGGCCGCGGATTCGCCCGGGCAGTGGTATCCGCCGGCTTGTCCTGGCTGGACGGACAGGGCGCGGAGGTCGTGGACCTGCAACGCCACACCCGATGCCGAAGGACTCTACCGGTCCCTGAGCTTCACTGAACCCCGATCAGTGGCGCTTCGCCGAATCCTGCCAGCACCAACACCCCCATGACCTCCGGCGCCGTCCGGTGCACGATGGTTCCTCATCGGAGATCAAGGGCTGATGAGGGCCGAAAAGCGAAGGGCCCTGATCCTCAGCCGGTCCTCCTATGACGGAAAGGTCGCCTTTGTCGTCAAGGGACAGGCGAAGGGCGGTCTACCGGGTGGCGGTGGTGTAGGCGTCGATGATCGACTGAGTGATCCGTCCCCGGGAGCTGGGGGTATATCCGTTATCCGTGGCCCACTGCCGGATCCGTTGAGTTTCCTCGCGCCGGGCTTTGCTGGTGGATGTCCCCGGTGTTTCCTGTGTTTTTCCGCCGCGGCGGCTGCTGGCCTTCCGGCCCTTCGCAAGGTACTCCGTGAGGGATGCCCGCAGTGTTGCGGCGTTTTCGCCGGTGAGGTCAATCTCGTAGCTCACACCGTCCAGGCTAAAGAGAACAGTTTCCTGGGCCTGCTCCCCATTGAGATCGTCAATCAATTGCACCTGCACGCGCTGCGCCATTTTCCATACTCCTGAGTCGATTCGGGTAAACCGGTGAAAACCTCCGATCGACTGTAGCGCGCCATGGAGAAGGCCCATTCATTCACCCAACTGGTCCCTGTTTCTCTGCTTCCCTCGGTGGCGCCGGGGCGACGGCGCTCAGCCACACCCAGCCTTCGCGCTGAATCATAATCAACGGCTCGAAGAACCGAATCTTCACCGCGGTCTTCGTGTACGCGATGGCGTGGGCCTGGACCCGGAGGGCTTTCGAGGGGTAGCGTACCCACGCGTACACCCGCCGCGGTTCCGGAAAATCAACGGGCCGGCAATTCTCGACGTCGAGCTCGGCCGCGGTGAGCATGATCAGCTCCTCACGCATCACGAACTCCTCGATCCGATCATCCATCAACCCCGCGTAATGGATCGGTATCGTGCGCGATTCGACGCTGCTGAATTCATCGAGTCGGCAACTGTTTGCCTTGGGGGAGTGACGGCATCAGTATCACCTCGCCGTTAGGTTAGTACATGAGACTGTGTACCATTGGGGAATGGACACACTTACTCATCACTCGGTGCTTGCCAGGTTCGGTTACGCCCTGTCGGATCCGGTCCGTGCCTGCGTTCTGTTGGCATTGCGGGACGCGCCGTCCTATCCGGGTGAGTTGGCTGAGCTGGCGGGTGTGAGTAAGCAGCGGTTGTCGAATCACCTGACGTGCCTGCGGGGGTGTGGGCTGGTTGTCGCCGTTCCCGAGGGGCGGCGTGTCCGGTACGAGCTGGCGGACCGGAGGCTGGGGGATGCACTGACCGCCTTGCTCGATGTTGTGGTCGTCAGTGAGGTCGAGTGCTGTTGCGCCACCAGGGAGAACCACGTCGATGGGAGGGTTTGCTGCTGATGAGCACTCATACGTCACCTACATCGGTGCAGTCAGGACGCCCAGCGCCGGTGTCGGTTCCAACCACAGAGCGGCGCGCGGTCCTGTCTCGGCGGATCCGGCTCTTCGTGGCGGCGACGATCACCTACAACGTCATTGAGGCGGTTGTCGCGATCAGTGCCGGCACGATCGCGTCCTCGAGCGCCTTGGTTGGTTTCGGGTTGGACTCGATCGTGGAGGTCCTTTCCGCGGCGGCTGTGGCGTGGCAGTTCGC
>NZ_KI914825.1:0-3311 GCF_000520535.1 Arthrobacter sp. H41 | reverse complement strand
CGGCGGCTGTGGCGTGGCAGTTCGCCGGCCGCGACCCCGAGGCCCGTGAGAAGACCGCGCTGCGTCTGATCGCATTCTCCTTCTTTGGTCTGGCCGCGTTCGTGACGTTCGACGCCGTCCGGAGCCTGCTCGGTGCGTCCGAACCCCAGCATTCGCTGGTTGGAATTGTCCTGGCCGCGGTGAGTCTGGCGGTCATGCCGTTCCTATCCTGGGCGCAGCGCCGGGCCGGACGCGAGCTCGGCTCCCGCTCCGCTGTCGCGGACTCCAAGCAGACCCTGCTCTGCACCTACCTCTCCGGGGTGCTGCTCGTCGGGTTGTTGCTCAACAGCACCCTTGGCTGGTCGTGGGCTGACCCGGTCGCCGCTCTGGTCATCGCGGCCGTCGCCCTCAAGGAAGGCCGCGAGGCATGGAAGGGCGACTCCTGCTGCGCCCCATCGTTTGGAAACCTCGATGTCGACGGAAGCGTTGACACCTGCGGGAGTACCCCGGACGGTGGCACGGACTTGTGCTGCAGCGCCGACACCGCTGAGACCACCGCTAGCGCGACAGGCGCGGCGGCAGCGCCCCCGAATACCTCCGCGGGAATTGCGCCCCTGACGTTGACGTCCCGGCCCGTCGGGCCCAAGGCCATAACAAGCACCCCGCACAGCACGACAGGCAGTGCGTCCTGCGCCTGCTGCACACACGACTAAGCACCCGAGCAGCATCCCAATCCACCCGTTTCATCCGATCGACCAACGGTTCCCCGCACTCGGCGGGGAACGAGCACGACCACGTACGTTCCATGACGAGGAGACACCACCGTGCCGACCCCCGCCCCCAGCACGACCCCTGCCGCGAAGAAGGGTCTGAGCCTGCCGAACCGGATCGCGATCGGCCTACTCGCCGCAACCGCCCTTGTCATCGGCCTCGTCATTCTCTTCAATGCGCTCGGTGAGGATGAAGGTCAGGCCGCCGGCACAACGACCACCGCGGCCGAGGTCGTCCGGGAGGACAGCCACCGGCTGTCCCAGGCACCTGACGAGAAAGCCGTCCTGGTCGAGTTCCTCGACTTCGAATGCGAATCCTGCCTCGCCGCGTACCCGCTCGTGGAAGACCTTTCCGAGGAATACGGGGAGAACCTCACCGTCGTCTCGCGCTACTTCCCGCTACCCGGGCACCCTAATTCAGAGACAGCGGCCGCAGCGGTCGAGGCCGCAGCCCAGCAGGGCAAGTTCAAGGACATGCACGCGCGGATGTACGAGACGCAAACCGAGTGGAGCCACACCAACGAAGACCGATCCCCGGTCTTCCGCGGCTACGCCGAGGACCTCGGCCTGGACATGGCCGCCTACGACGCGGCAATCGATGACCCGGCCACGATGGAGCGCGTGAACGCTGACAAGGCCGACGGCATGGCCCTGGATGTCGAGGGAACACCGACATTCTTCCTCGACGGTGAAAAGATCCAGCCCGCCACGGTCGAGGAATTCCGCAACCTCATCGAAATCGCCATCGCGGACTGAGCACCATGGCACAAACCAGGACTGACACTGGATCCGTCGAGGAAACAGGGCAGGATGATATGTCCGCCATGCCCGGGTTCGCGAGCTGGATTCCGTTTGGGATCATGCTCGTGGCCACGGGCGCCATCGGATGGGTTGCCGCCGGAATCCTGATCCTCGAAAAGCTCGAGCTCTACCGGAACCCGGACCACGTCACAAGCTGCGACATCAACCCGTGGGTGTCCTGCGGTCAGGTCATGGAAACCTGGCAGTCCGAGCTTTTCGGCTTCCCTAACCCGGGGTTTTCATGAGGGTGGGGCCTGGCAGGTGTGTTTAAGCGACGAAAGGTGCTTCTGAGCTGGGAAAATAGTGTTGTTGACGCACTGATTTACCGGCTGAAAGAAGCACCTTTCTGATGTCCAAGAGTACCTGTGTTTTCCCGTCCCTTCCTGTGGCCACGACGGAGCAGTCGCTGGTCTCCCATGCCGGATTGAACGTGGTGACGTCCTTGATTGACGCGCTCGGGTTTCGGGGTTTATGTGAGGACCGTTTGGGTCAGTTCGTCCCGTCCGGTGCCTGGCATCGGCCCGGCACGATCCTGGGGTCGTTGGCTGTCATGCTCGCTGGCGGTGGGGAACACGTCTCTGATCTGGATATCCTGCGGACCGGTGCCAACGTTTTCGGGAAGGTCGCCTCGAACGCGACAATCTCGCGGTTCTTTGAGCGGACTGTGACCAGCCCGGAGGTTTTCAGCTACGGCTTTTCCACCTTGACGAGGGAGTTGCGCACCAGGGTGTGGGCATCGGCTGGAGACCGCAGTCCGGCGGTGAAGGCCACTGCCCTTGACCCTCTCATCATTGATCTCGATGCCACTCTCGTGACCTCGCACAGCGATAAGGAACAAGCCGTCGGGACCTACAAGGGCGGGTACGGGTTCGCCCCTTTCATTGCCAGTGTTGATTACGGCGCGGGCAACGGGACCGGTGAGGTTCTGACAGCACTGCTGCGTCCGGGCAATGCCGGAGCCAACAGCGCCAAGGACCACATCGCTGTGTTCACCCACGCCATCGAACAGCTCCCCGATGACTTCTACGACCAGCAGGGACGACTGATTGGTGAGAAGGTGCTGGTGCGCACCGACAGCGCCGGAGCGTCCCGGGAATTCCTGCACTACCTCTCATCCTTGGGAGTGCAGTTCAGTGTCTCCTACCCGGTACCCGTGCTGAAAGCCCACATGGTCGGATGGATCAACGACAAGAAGTACTGGCAGCCCGCACTCGACCAGTCGGGAGATGAACGCACCGACGCGTGGGTCGTTAACGCCACCGAGGTCCTCGGGCTCACCGACTACCCGGCGCACACAAATTTGTACTTGCGTGCCGAGCCCCTGCACCCCGGGGCGCAGCCGACACTGCTGGACGCCGACGGGCACCGCATCACAGCTTTCTTGACGAACTCGCCCTCCTGGCACGGGCCCACCCTGGATGCCCGGCACCGGGCGCGCGGGCGGTGTGAGAACCGGATCAAGACCCTGAAGAACACCGGACTCGGGAAGCTGCCGTTCTTCGACTTCCACGCCAACCAGGCCTGGGCCAACATCGCCGCCCTGGCCATGAACTTGGTTGCCTGGTTGCAGCTGGCCGCGCTGCCATCGGGCCACCAAGCCCGGGGATGGGACATCAAACGGTGGCGTTACCGGCTCTTCGCCACCGCCGGGAAGCTCATCACCAGAGCCCGTCGGACCCGGCTGCTGATCCCTGACAAAGCACCGGAAACCGACACGATCACCACACTCCTGGCCGCCATCGTCGAACTGAGAAACAGTTT
>NZ_KI914824.1:12167-16682 GCF_000520535.1 Arthrobacter sp. H41 | reverse complement strand
TATCCGGCGGCGCCTTTCCTGTCCCCCACGCTGTTCCCCCAAAGGTTCAGGTGGGATCCGTTGCAACAGTGTCGCTTAGACGCGCGAACCCCGCTTGGTGACGGCACCGTAGATGACGAGGACGATGAGTGCGCCGAGGACGGCGAACAGGATCGACGGGAGCGAGAACGTCGACGAGGTATCGACGCTGAAGACCGCGTTGGCGATGAATCCGCCCAGCAGTGCGCCGACGACGCCGAGGATCATGGTGATCAGCCATCCGCCGCCCTGCTTGCCGGGCAGGATCAGCTTGGCGATGGCGCCGGCGATAAGGCCGAGAATGAGAAATGCGAGGAAGTGCAACATGAGGTGCTCCTTGAGTGATATGTGTCGACCCCTGGGGGCCGACGGTTGCGGATAAGACCGATGCACCGGAGTGCAACTTTTTTCTACCCTACTTCATCAGCATGCTTAGGGTTCAATCCTAGCACTCACCCTTTGCCGGCAATCAAGGCATTGATCGCCCCATGCGCCGGTCGCTGGGCAATCCCTGAAAGTGTCCAATTGCCCAGCACTGGGGCGGCTCATCGAAATCAGGAGCACACGGAACCCTCCCCCGGCCGCGCGGCCTGCGCCCAAACCCGCCGACCGGCGGACTTTTGAATATCGCCGTTCTTCGATCGCATTGCAGCCTAATCGATCAACATTCCATCGAGATTGTATCGAGATTGCACGGGGTAAAAGTAATGGAAATCAGTCATGAATATTATCGATGACACTCCGTGCAATTCCCTTTTTCCTTCCCGGTTCGACGCCGCCCAACCGCCGGCCTCCGCCGTTGGCGAGCCGCTCGGGCCATACCGGCCGCGCAGATCGCCGATCGGGCCCTGCATCTGTGTTTAAGTTTGAATCTTTCCTAAAAAGTCTTGACGGTGACAGACAAGCGGGGCTAGTCTCACATAACCAAAGATCCACCTGCCAGCACAGGAGCTCCGAATGTTCGCCGAGGAACGTTACCGACAGATCAGCAACCTCGTCTCTGCTGACGGCAGGGTCACCGTCGCGGGGCTGTCCTCACGCTTCGCCATCACCAAGGAAACAGTGCGGCGTGACCTCGCCCTGCTCGAACGGGACGGGGTGCTTCGCCGCGTCCATGGCGGCGCGATCGCCGAGAACTTCGCCACGACGAATGAACCGAGCCTGACCAGCCGGGAAGCCGCGCAGACGTCTCAGAAGCGGCGCATCGCCCAGGCCGCCCTTGAGATGGTTCCGGCGACGGGCGCCATCGTGCTCGACGCCGGCACCACCACCGGAGCCCTCGTGGAGCTTCTCCCCGGGGACCGGCCGGGCCTGACCGTCATCACCCATGCCGTTCCGATCGCGAACTCCGCGGTCGGCTCGGGCCTGCAGGTGGAACTGGTGGGCGGGCGCGTGCGGGCACCCACCAGCGCCGCCGTCGGAAGCGGCANGTCGGCTCGGGCCTGCAGGTGGAACTGGTGGGCGGGCGCGTGCGGGCACCCACCAGCGCCGCCGTCGGAAGCGGCACCGTGGTCCGCTTCGGCAGGTTGCGCGCCGATGTCGCGTTCGTGGGAGCCAACGGCGTCTCGGCAGGATTCGGTCTCAGCACGCCCGACGCCGACGAAGCGGCAGTGAAGGCCGCGATCGTCCGTTCCGCCCGCAGGGTGGTCCTGCTGGTCGACAGTTCGAAGTTCGACGAAGAAACCCTTGTCAGTTTCGCTTCCCTGGAGGACATCGATGCGCTCATCACCGACTCGGCGCCGACCGGCGCCCTTGCCGCAGCTTTCGCCGATGCCGACGTCGAGGTGGTGATCGCATGATTCTCACGCTGACCGCCAATCCGAGCATCGACCGCACTGTGGAACTCACCCTGCCCCTTGCCCGGGGTGCCGTGCAGCGCGCCTCCGGGGCAGCGCAGGAAGCCGGCGGAAAGGGAGTCAACGTCAGCCGGGCACTCACCGCGTCATCGGTGCCTTCCCTGGCGCTCCTTCCGGGCGACGACGGCGACCCCGTTCTCGCCGGGCTGCGGGAGGCAGGAGTTCCCTACCGGAACCTGGGTATCGGCACGCCGCTTCGCACCAATACCGCCCTCACCGAACCCGACGGCACCACCACGAAGATCAACGAGCCCGGGCCAGTGCTGGAGGCGGACCAGGTGGAAGCCCTCCTCGCACTGGTGGTCCGGGAATCCGAAGGCGCGCAGTGGCTGGTCCTCGCTGGATCCCTGCCGCCCGGTGTTCCGCCCGACTTCTACACCACGGTCATCGCAGCAGTGCGGAAGAGGTACGGCGCCGCGGCACCGTTGATGGCCGTCGATTCCTCGGGAGTGCCCCTCGCGGAAGCCGCCGGAGGACCGAATCCACCGGATCTCCTCAAACCGAACGCCGAAGAGCTCGCCGAACTGACGGGGATCGGCGAGGGGAGCGGACTCGAGGAAGACTTCGAGCTGGCAGCCCGTGCCTGCGGTGTCCTCATCAGTGAGGGAACGGGCGCGGTCCTGGCTACCCTTGGATCGCGCGGCGCCCTGCTCGTCACTCCGCGGGGAGCCTGGCATGCCCAGCATCCACCCGTGGTCGCACGCTCAACGGTGGGTGCCGGCGATTCAGCGCTTGCAGGGTACCTGCTGGCCCAGGTTGCTGGTGAGCTGCCCGAGAACTGCCTGCGCCAGGCAGTGGCCCACGGCTCAGCGGCAGCATCCCTGCCGGGTTCCGCAGTGCCCTCACTGATCCAGACCACGCCGGCCGCAGTATCGGTCACGAAACTATCGACCATCCTGCCGGTGATTGATTCCAGCGCAGACGCGCCCCACGCAGCACCCCTTGCACAGGAGGAAGTCTAATGTCCGATCTCATCACTCCGGAGCTTGTCACTCTGGACCGGAACCTCGGAACAGAACGGGCCACGGTGATCCGTTACCTGGCTGAACAGGTTGCCGGGCAGGGCCGCTCCAGCGAAGTGGACGGACTCTACGCGGATGCCCTGGCCCGGGAGAAAAAGACCGCGACGGGGGTTCCCGGCGGCATCGCCATTCCCCATTGCCGGTCCCGGGCCGTGCTCGTGCCGACACTCGCCATGGCGCGCCTTTCGCCAAGCGTCGACTTCGGCGCCAAGGACGGCCCCGCCGACCTGGTGTTCTTCATCGCAGCGCCCGACGGCGCCGACCAGGAACACCTGAAGCTGCTCTCGAAGCTCGCGCGCTCGCTCATCCGGAAGGACTTCACCGCCTCCCTTCGGGCCGCCGAGACCAACGAGGACATCGTGCGGCTCGTCGAGGGAGCGCTGGGCATCGGCGCCGAAACGGCTCCGCAGGCCGCAGCAACTTCTCCGAACAGCGCTCCAACCGGAGCGGCCGTCGCCGGCGCCCATGCGGCTGGACAGGCCGCGCCGGGTGCACCTGGTGGGCCGGGAGAAGAAGGCGACACCAGGGGCGAGGTTCGCCGCCTCGTCGCGGTGACCGCGTGTCCCACAGGCATCGCCCATACCTACATGGCCGCGGACTCCCTCGTAGCCGCCGCAAAAGAACGCGGCATCGATCTCCAGGTCGAGACCCAGGGCTCCTCGGGCGCAACCCCGCTGGACCCCTCGGTCATCGCCGCGGCTGATGCGGTGATTTTCGCCGTCGACGTCGACGTCCGCGACAAGGCACGCTTCGCCGGCCTTCCCGTCATCAGTTCACCCGTCAAGCGCGGGATCGATGAACCCGGCGTGATGGTCGAGGAAGCAGTGGCGGCAGCAAAGAACCCGAATGCCCGGCGTGTTGCAGGAACGGCAGGCGGTGAGCAGACCGACGACGACGGCAGCAAGGACAGCATCGGCAGCACGCTCAAGCGCGCCCTCCTCACCGGTGTCAGCTATATGATCCCCTTCGTTGCCGGCGGCGGGCTCCTGATCGCCCTCGGCTTCCTGCTGGGCGGCTACCTCATCACCGAGACGGCTGACGCCGTCGTCCTGGAGAACAGCCTGCTGAACCTGCCCGACGGCGGGCTCGGCCAGTACCTCGGTGCCGTGGCGTTCAAGATCGGATCGCTCTCGCTCGCCTTCCTGGTGCCGGCGCTCGCAGGCTACATCGCCTACGCCCTCGCCGACCGCCCGGGCATCGCCCCCGGCTTCGTGGCCGGTGCGGTGGCGGGCTTCATGGGCGCCGGCTTCCTCGGCGGTATCGTCGGCGGCCTGCTCGCAGGGTACGTGGCCCTGATGATCGGCCGCATTGCCGTTCCCCGCTGGCTGCGCAGCCTCATGCCCGTGGTCATCATTCCGCTCGTTGCATCAATCGTCGCCTCGGGCCTCATGTTCCTCGTGCTCGGCGGACCGATTGCCGCCCTGACCCTCGGTCTGAACGACTGGCTGTCAGGCCTCACCGGAACCGCGGCCCTCGGTCTCGGCGTGATCCTCGGCCTCATGATGGCCATCGACCTCGGGGGCCCCGTGAACAAGGTGGCCTACTCCTTCGCGGTCGCCGGCCTCGGTGCGGGCGCCATCGACAACCAGGCCCCCTGGCAGATCATGGCGGCCGTCATG
>NZ_KI914824.1:0-12067 GCF_000520535.1 Arthrobacter sp. H41 | reverse complement strand
GCGGCCGTCATGGCCGCCGGGATGGTGCCGCCCCTGGCGATGGCCCTTGCCACAGTTATCGACCGCAACCGGTTCTCGGTAGCGGAAAGGGAGAACGGCAAGGCGGCCTGGCTACTGGGCGCGGCGTTCATTTCGGAGGGCGCAATTCCCTTCGCAGCCGCGGATCCCCTGCGCGTGATCCCCTCCTCGATGGTCGGCGCAGCAGTCACCGGCGCGATGATCATGGGAACCGGAGTCACCTCCCAGGCACCCCACGGCGGAATCTTCGTCTTCTTCGCCATCGGCAACGTGGTTATGTTTATAGTGTCGATTCTCGTGGGCACGATCATCTCCGCACTTCTCGTCGTCGCACTCAAGCGTCACGCAGCACGGCGGAAGGATGCGGTCCCCGCTGAAGCGGTAGCGGCATAGGCGCCACCAGTAGTAGGTCCATCAACCAGAAGGAACACACCATGGCAGAACGCAAAGCAGCAGTGGCAAGCCGCGTAGGCCTGCACGCCCGCCCCGCTTCGATCTTCGCCGAGGCGGCGGGGGAGATTCCCCTGGAAGTCACCATCGCGCTGGAGGGCGAGCCCGCGGAGGAGGCGATGGACGCGTCGAGCATCCTGTCGCTCATGAGCCTCGGCGCATCGCACGGCGACGTCGTGGTACTTCGTGCGGAGGGCGACGGCGCCGAGGACGCGCTCGAGACACTGGCGAAAATCATCGAAACGGATCACGACGCCGAGTAGCCGGCGGCGCGTCTCTCAAAAAAAAGCAGGTGCGTCCACCCGTTCTAATGGACGCACCTGCTGGTTTTAATAACGATCCGCTGACCCCCCACGGTCAGCGGCAGTTACATATTCATTATTTTTGCATACGATGATGAAAACGTGAACAGCAGTTGGACACAATTCGGTCACTATCGAGCGGGCACGCACGGTGCTCCATCCCCAGCGGCGTCCGGCAGCCCTACTGAGCGAGCAGGTTCGACCGGCCACCGCTCCTTGCCGCGCGTCGTTTGCTGAACCAGATCAGGCAGAGGCCGAGCACCACACAGAGGATGGCGCTGAAGGGCAGGATGATCATCCCTGCCGCCAGCTCGACGTTGAAGAGCTCAAGCACCGCGAACACCGTGACCGTCCCGAAACCCAGGGCGAGGAATGCGCCGGCCAGACGGTGAAGGAAGCGGGCATTCCTGTTGACCACGGAGACGAGGGCCGGGCCAACGAGGCATGCTGCGACGTATCCCGGATAGAGCCGTCCCGCCTCGCTGTAGTGCTCCACTGCTTCCTGGTCCGCGAAGGCTGTCAGGCCCGTATCACTGTAGGGAAGGTCGCTCTGGAAGAAGAAGTACACGGTAAAGGCGACCGTCGCTGCCAGGACTGCTATGCCCAGCGGGCCGACGATGAACTTCCGTGCCCGCGGTGCCTTGAACGCGGCCACCATCCGTACGCCCAGAAGGACGAAAACCGCGTACAGGCACAGGCGGATTGCGAGGTTGGCCAGGTTGACACCGCCCAGCAGCCGATCCACTGCAAGGTAGATGGGCTCGAGGGAGAGTCCCACCGCCACGGACAGCAGCAGCAGGGCGGTGAACACCACCCTGCCGCGTCCGCGAACCACATCGGGGAGCCGGATCGCCGCCCCCAGAAGGCACGCCGCCAGCGCCAGCCATTGAATCGCCACTACGCTCATCCCAGGTTCTCCCATATCGCTTGATCCTGGCCGTCGTCGAGCTCAGCCTTCCGCAACTGCTTTCCAAGAACCTCCAGGCGGTCCCGCGCAAGCTGCACAAGTTCGATATCGGTGAGGACCTCCAGCGCGCGCCCCCTTGCGTCCCCGGGCCAGCCGCCCTCCCCGGGAGTCAGGAGCCCCGTCACCACGAGGCCGCTCGTCAGCGACACCCCTGCAATCCGGGCCGCCTCGACGGCGAGCTCCGGGCTCAACCTGCCGGCGGTCAGCTGCGCCGAGACGTTCTGGCGCGCCACGCCGGTCCGGGCTGCGAGGCTCTGCCGCAGGTCCCCGGGATCAATCGCCTCGACCCAGGCCCGCACTGAATTCCGGTGGGGAAAAGGTGCCAGCTCCAGCCCTATGGGTTCATCGGTGCGCTCCGCGTCCTCGCTGCGCGCAACCAGTAACCGCAGGATGTCGATGGAGGACACCTGACTCACCAGCTCGGCATCCGTCGGAGGGCGGAGGCCGAAACCCAGGTCCCGGTAGCCGTCGAACTCGCCCAGTGCCTGCACAGGATCCCTCGAGTATCCCCGCGCAATGGCGATGATGGTGCCCACTGACACTTTTCCCCGAACCAATTGCTGCGCAAGGGTGGAACGCTTGATCCCGGCCGTCCGGCAGACGTCGGAAACGGTGTCATCCGGAGCGATCCGGGAGCGCCACAGCTGGAATGCCTTGGCTGTGACGGCCATCATTCCCTTCCGATTGGACTTATCGTGCTTCCCTGGAAGTATACTGAAGTCACTGGCTCCCCATTCTGCGATTCCCCCATACGCAGAACGCGGAGCCAGTTTCAATTTAAGCAACCCGGGCCGGCCGGTCGCTTGCCGCCTTACTGGTTCCTGAGCGACACGTCCACGGAGACGAGCCTGTGGTCGCTCGTCGGGAATGGAAAGATGCCGGTGAGTTCCGACCCCGGGGTGCCCACCTTCGGCCAGTAGATCCCTGACCCCAGCACCTTGAGTGTCCTTGACGGCAGGACGTAGTCGACGCGGAGGTTGCCCACGCCCTGGTCCTCGAAATCAGCTGTGTCATGGCGGGGATCACCCCGGTGCCCGGCGTTGGCTGCACCCTGGAGAGCCGAGGCCTCGGCCGCGCCGTCGGCGGACGGCGCGGGATCCTGGACCAGCCTGCTCTCCAGCAACTGGTCGATCGAGCCGCGCAGCGAGTCCCCGTCCCGGGGGTCGCTGTTCTGGTCACCCAGAATGACGAACCGCTCGCCGCGCCCCAGGCCGCCGAAGCGGCCGTCGTCGTCGTAGATGTACCGGGCCGTTTCTCCGCCCTGGATGTAGTCGGCCCACAGGCGGATCTCGTCGAAGTTCCGCTTCCCGTTGCGGTCCTCCGTCCCGTCGAAAGTCGGCGGCGTCGGGTGGCTCACCAGAACGTGTACGGTCCTGCTTCCCACCGTGACCGGGACATCCCAGTGCGACTTGCTGGAGAGCCGGACCGTGGCCAGCTCGTCCGCCGAGAACCAGCCGGCATCCCGCACCACCGGATCGACGGGCAGCCGGGCGTCCGGCATGTCGCTCCACCGGAAGTTCTGGAAGGTCCGCACTCCCGCTTCGTCGATCGGATACTTCGAATAGACCACCATGCCGTACTGGCCCTCGAACGTTCCGTATCCGTAGGAATCCTCCGGGCCCCCGACGGAACCATCGTTGTTCAGGTCGAAGCCGCTCGGCACGCCGGTATTGGAAGGCGCGGTGTAGATGTAGGGATAGTCGGCGGGGGCCTGCCCCTGCTGGCTCACGCCCAGGTAATTGGTGCGGAACAGCTCGGCTGCCTCATGCCGGGCGTCGTAGTCGAACTCATTGAGGAGGAGGACGTCAGGCTGGGCGGCCTGGACGACCTGCGCCACGGCTTTCGCCTGCGCATCGGAGGGGTCAGCGAGGTCACGGATGAGGTCCCCGGGGTTCGCGCGGTTCAGACTCGCGTTGTAGGTCGCGAACCGGATCCCCTTCCGGTCCGCGCCCTGATCCTCGGGGGCGATTACCAGGGCGGCCGGCCCCCGGACGGGGACAGCCTGACCAGGGACCGCCTGAGCGGGGACAGCCTGGACAGGAGCTGCCTGCGCAGGGACGAAGGAGCCTGCCGCGAGGACTGCTGCCGCAACGAACGCAACCGTCCATGTCCCGAATCTCCCCATCGGACC
This sequence comes from Arthrobacter sp. H41, assembly GCF_000520535.1. Classification (GTDB taxonomy): domain Bacteria; phylum Actinomycetota; class Actinomycetes; order Actinomycetales; family Micrococcaceae; genus Arthrobacter_D. Next base: position 8,199 of record NZ_KI914824.1, on the reverse strand, counting down.
CCTTCCAAAATTAGTTTCCTGCAGAAACTTAAACCCTACCGATGATCGGGTCGATGGAACGGGTGGGGAAATAACGATTCGAACTCAGGCGCCGTGTGACAAGCACAACGCATTAAAAGGCAAACCCCCACCGGCCTCGCGGCCGGCGGGGGTTTCCACTTCCGGAAGGAAGTGGGCCCTGAGGGGCTCGAACCCTCGACCCACGGATTAAAAGTCCGATGCTCTACCATCTGAGCTAAAGGCCCGACTCGAACCCGCTGGTGGATACCAGCCGGAACGACCACCTAACTTTATCGCAAACACCGCGGACCCGGTGCACGTCCGTCCGACGCCGCTCCCCGCACTGCGCCAGGACGGAACCTACAGGCGGGCAGTCCACAGGAGTATTCTCATTGCATGGATGGCGAATATACGAACAAGAGTCCGCGGCCCCACAAGCCCAAGCAGTTCGCGCCCGTGGATTTCGAGGTCTTCGCGGGCGGGGTGGACCCCTCACGTGTTTCCGAGGCAGCGCACATGTCGGCGCACGCGCTCGTGCATCACGGCCGGGGAAGTGATGACCCGGAGATAACCCGCCGCCTCGTGGAGCTCGCCGACCAGCAGGGCCTTGAAGCGATCGCCGAGATGTGGGCGGAGAGCCCGGCCCGCTCGTTGCCGGGCGCCCTGTGGCGCCTGTATGCGCTGCGCGCCGCGACCCAGCGCGATCCTCAGCGGATCGCCGCCTACTTCGCCTCCGGCAAGGAGGTGGCGCAGGTGTCCAAGGTGGTGGCAGGCGTGGCGGAACCCCCGGGTGCGTCCGAGATGACCGCAATGGCCGACACCATCCTCTCCGGTGCGTTCGAAGGCGATTTCGACGTCGCGCTCGAGCGCTTTGCCGCCTTCTGCCGGGTGGTTGCCCTCGGACAGACGAATCATGCCGAAGCCGCAGAGACCGGCAACGGGGCGCATGCCTCCCGCCTGACGAAGAACTCGCACCAGCTCATCAAGACTGCCGAGGACCTGGAGCATGCTGCAGCGTCCTGGCGCCGCGGTGAACTCGACTGACCCGACTGTGCCCCGCTGATCTTGACACGGGCGCCGCAGAGTAGAACACTAAAAGTGGCGTCGGACCGTGGAACCCCCGGGCTTCAACACTCAGCCGCTTCGAGCGGCCTTCCGCCGAGAGGCGCTCCCGGTTCGACGCCATTACTCTGCCTCCAGGGACAGCCTCGGGCGCATCATGCCAGGAAGATTTAGTGAAGCTACGCCTATTTCCGCAGGAGAACGCAGGGCTTGAACTCCTGTCCCGGATGGCTCGGCAACTGGTTCTCGGCGTGGGCACGATGTCGGCGATCCTCGGAGCAACAACCGAGGAGTACGACCGCCTCGCTGAGGAACTGCACCAGCACGAGGCCGCGTCGACCGACCTGCACTTCGCGCTCCTGACCTCCATGCGGACCTCCTTCATCAACCCGCTTCCCCGCGAAGACCTCTACTCCCTCTCCCGCCTGCTCAACGAGGCCATCGAGAAGCTCGACGGCGCCGCTGAACTCATCGCCCTCTACCGGTTGAGCAAACTGAGCCAGCGCGCCGCCGACCAGTTGGAAGTGATCAACCGCCAGGCCGAACTGACAGCCGTGGCGATGCAGCGGCTCGATTCGATGGACGAACTCGAGGAATACTGGATCGAGATCCTCCGTCTGGCCAGGCGGGCCGAGAGGACCCACCGCAGCTGGTGCGCCGAACTCCTTCGGGATCACAAACCACTGGTCTACGCCCGTCACCGGGATGTCGCCAACCAGCTTGTCGATGTGACGAAGGATATTCGCAGGGTAGCCACCCAGGTGGGCAGCATCCTGGTCAAGGAATCCTAGGTGGAAGCCCTCCTCCTCGGAGCGGTAGTGTGCCTCGCGGGAGGGTTCGCCTTCCTCAACGGCTTCCACGACGTCTCGAATTCAGTGGCGACCGCTGTCCGCACCCGTGCGCTGACCCCGACGGTCGCCGTCCTGCTCGTGGCTCTTTTCAACCTCACGGGTGCGCTGCTCAGCACGTCCCTCGCCCTGTTCTTCACCGAGGCAGCGATCGGCCTGCCGACCGGCCCGTCCGGACTGGTCATCCTCATTGCCGGGCTGCTGTCCGCGGGGTGCTGGGGGTTGTTCACATGGCGCCGCGGCAAGCCGTCGTCGTCCACCCACGCACTGCTCGGCGGGCTCGTCGGCGCCGGCGCCGCGTCGCAACTGACCGACGGCCAGGCCATGGCCGGGGCTGGACAGACGTTGCTCCTGCAGATCGCGCTGCCGCTGCTGCTCTCCCCCGTCGTCGCCTACGTGCTGGCCTACGCGATGGTCTTCCCAGCGACCTGGCTGCTCCGGCACGGTGCGCCCGGCAGGGTGAACCGGGGCAACCGGATGGCGCAGTCGGTCTTCGCCGGCGCTTTCGCCCTGGGCCACGGCCTCCAGGATGGCCAGCGGACCATGGCGGTCATTCTCCTGGCCCTGGTGGGAACAGGATACTCGAGCGGGTCGCAGATGCCCCTGTGGGTCCAGGTGTTCGCCGCCGTCCTCCTTGCCACAGGCTCGCTGTTCGGGGGGTGGCGCATCACCCACACGCTCGCGCACCGGCTGGTCCACATCGATCCGCTTCGGGGGATGACGGCCCAGGGCGTCAGCTCGGCGATGCTCTTCGTCGGGGCGATCTCCCTGCAGATGCCGCTCTCCAGCACCCACACGATGACCTCGGCGATCATCGGCGCCGGCGCCAACCAGCGATTCTCCACGCTGCACCGGCCCGAACTGGTCCGGATTCTCGCGGTATGGCTCGGTACCGCCCCGGTGACGGCGCTCCTCGGAGGAATTTTCTTCCTGGCACTCAGCCCGCTGCTGTAGCGCCGGGTACTGCTTCGGTGCGCCGGCGGCGCCTATCCGAACCGCCCGGACACGTAGTCCTCGGTGGCCTTCTCGGCGGGCTTGCTGAAGATGGCCGCGGTCTCACCGTATTCGATCAGCTTGCCCGGCTTACCGGTGCCCGCGATGTTGAAGAACGCCGTCTTGTCCGAGACGCGCGCTGCCTGCTGCATATTGTGGGTCACGATCACCACTGTGTACTCGTTCTTCAGTTCGTTGATGAGATCCTCGATGGCGAGGGTGGAGATCGGGTCGAGGGCCGAGCACGGTTCATCCATGAGGATCACCTGCGGCGAAACCGCGATGGCCCGCGCAATGCAGAGGCGCTGCTGCTGGCCTCCCGAAAGGCCGGATCCCGGACGTCCCAGGCGGTCCTTGACCTCGTTCCAGAGGTTCGCGCCCTGCAGCGACTTCTCCACCAGGGCATCGGCGTCGGATTTGCTGATCCGTCTGTTGTTCAGCTTCACCCCGGCCAGCACGTTGTCACGGATGGACATGGTGGGAAAGGGGTTGGGGCGCTGGAACACCATTCCGATCTGGCTGCGCACCGTTACGGGATCCACCGCCGCGTCATAGAGGTTGTCACCGTCGAGCAGCACCTCACCCTCCACACGGGCCCCGGGGATGACCTCGTGCATCCGGTTGAGGGTGCGCAGGAACGTGGACTTGCCGCAGCCCGACGGGCCGATGAAAGCGGTGACGGACCGGGCTTCGATGTTGATGTTGACGTCCTCCACGGCAAGGAACTTGCTGTAGTAGACATTGAGGTCCTTGACGTCGATTCGCTTGGACATGTGATCCTTATCGGTTGTTGCCGCGGGTTCTCAGCGGCTGGTCTTGGGCGCGAACATGCGGGCGACGAAACGGGCCACCAGGTTCAGGAGCATCACCATGAGGATCAACAGGAGGGCGGCGGCCCATGCGCGCTGCGTACTTGCGTCGATATTCGTCGGCGACGTCGGAGTGAGGATCTGGTAGTAGATGAACGTCGGAAGGGTGCTCATCCATCCGCTGAAGACGTTCCAGTTGATGGCGCTGGCAAACCCCGCCGTCACCAGAATAGGTGCAGTCTCGCCGATCACGCGTGCGATGGCGAGGGTTACGCCGGAGGCGATACCCGAAATGGCAGTGGGAATGACAACCTTCATGATGGTCCGCCACTTCCGGACCCCGAGCGCGTAGGACGCCTCCCGTAGCTCGTTGGGAACGATCTTCAGCATCTCCTCGGTGGATCGGACCACCACGGGAATCATCAGGACGGAGAGCGCGACGGCGGCCACGAAACCCGTTCGCGTGCCCGGCCCGAACAGGAGCCCGAAGAGCGCTGCGGCGAAAAGGCCGGCCACGATGGATGGAATGCCGGTCATGACGTCGACGAAGAAGGTGATGGCGCGCGTCAGCGGTCCGCCCGTACCGTACTCGATGAGGTAGATGGCTGCCAGCAGGCCGACCGGAACCGAGATCAGCGTGGCCCACAGGGTGATCTGCAGGGTGCCGATCACGGCGTGGTAGGCGCCGCCGAGCACGGGCGTCCCGTTCTCGGCGGCACTGTTGTCGACCGCTCCCGTCACGCCGTTCATCGAGGTGAACAGGAAGTCATAGGAGATGCCGGGCAGCCCCCGCTCGAGGACGGTCCAGATCACCGAGAGGAGCGGGAGCAGCGCCAGCAGGAAACAGCCGTAGACAAGGTAGGTGGCCAGGGAGTCCGTTGCCTTGCGTCCGCCCTCCACCGTGGCAGTGACGAGAGTTGCGCCGACGACGAAGAATACTGCCGCGAACACCGCCCAGGTAACGATGCTGAAGCCCACGAGGGCCGACACGGCAGCGGCGAGGACGACGGCGGCGGCAAGAACCACCCATACCGCGTAGCGCGGCAGCCTTCCCTTGGTCAGCTGGGACTTGCGACGGCTTAGTGTTGCGCTGGTCATGTCAGTTCGCCCCCGAGAATTCCTTGTGGCGGCTGATGATCCAGCGCGCGATGATGTTGACGGCCAGGGTGATGACGAACAGGACCAGTCCTGCCGCGATCAGCTCACTCAGACGCAGGCCGAACGCCTCCGGGAAATTGAGCGCGATCTCGGCGGCAATGGTCTGGTTGCCGGACTGGATCAGGCTCGCCTGGAGCGCACCTCCGGACAGCACCAGGGCAACGGCCATGGTTTCTCCCAGCGCCCTGCCGAGGCCCAGCATTGCCGCGCTGATGATGCCGGGCCGGGCGAACGGGAGGACCGCCATGCGGATCATCTCCCACCGCGTGGCCCCCATGGCGAGGGCTGCCTCCTCATGCAGGTTGGGCGTCTGGAGGAAAATTTCCCGGCTCAGCGACGTGATGATCGGCAGCACCATGACGGCGAGCACAATGCCCGCAGTGAGCATGGTCCGGCCCGTCTGGCTGGCGGGGCCTTCGAAGATCGGGATCCAGCCCAGGTACTCGGCGAGCCAGGCGTAGGCGATGGCGAGCTGCGGAGCCAGGACGGCGTAGCCCCATGCGCCGTACACCACCGAGGGAATCGCTGCCAGCAGGTCGATGACGTATCCGAAGATCTGCGCCAGGCGCCGGGGCGCATAGTGGGAGATGAAGAGTGCGACGCCGATACCGAGCGGCGTCGCGATCAGCAGGGCGATGGCCGCGGCGATGACGGTGCCGATGACGATCGGCAGGATGTACGAGCCGAAACCTGCACCGCCGGTGATTTCCGCGGGGTCCGCACTGAACGTCGGAAGCGCCTGGACGAGCAGGAAGACGGCAACACTGAAGAGGACCGCCAGTATCAGGCCGCCTGCGGCAAGCGTGGCTCCGGAGAAGATCTTGTCTCCTGAATCGCCGGCTCGCCCCGTGCTGGTCAGACTGTTGGTTGACACTGGGAACCCTTCAGAACGGATGATGGCGCTGCTTCGGTAAGTTTTCACGGTCTTCGGCGGCATTACAAGCTGAGCTGACCCGCCCGGTACGTTTCCCCGGGCGGGTCAGCGCGGGAAGCACTAGGAAGCGACGGCGATCGAATCGATCGCCTGCTGGGCCTGTTCCCGCAGCGCCTCGGAGATGGGAGCGTTGCCTGCGGAGCTGGCGGCGTCTTCCTGGCCCTGCTCGCTGATGGCGTAGGATCCGAAGGCCTTGGCGAGGTCCACCGTCTCCTGATCCTCGTAGGTGGTGCAGTAGATGTGGTAGGACACGAGCACCACGGGGTAGGCGCCGGATTCGGTGGTGTCCCGATCGAGATCAAGGGACATGTCGGTGTCCGCCCGGCCCTCCACGGGAGTGGCGACCTCGACGGCCCGTGCGGCGGCTTCGGAGCTCAGTTCCACGTACTCTTCGCCCACCTTCACATGGGCCTGGCCGAGATCACCGACGGCGGAAGCGTCGGTATAGGTGATGGCGCCCTCGGTGGCCGTGGTGGTCGAGACCACGCCGTTGGTGCCCTGGGCGTTCTCGGCCACGATCTCCGCCGGCCAGTCGCCCGACGCCTCGTCCGTCCAGACCTCCGGTGCGGCAGCGGCGAGGTATTCGGTGAAGTTCTCCGTGGTGCCCGATTCATCGGCACGGTGCACCACGGTGATGGGGGTATCCGGAAGTTCCACGCCCTCGTTCTGGGATGCGATGGCGTCGTCGTTCCAGGTCGAGATCTCACCGCGGAAGATGGAGGCGATCGTGGCGGCGTCGAGGTTCAGTGAGTCGACGCCGGGGAGGTTGAACGCGACGGCGATCGGAGAGACGTACGCGGGGATGTTGATCGCGCCGTCGGGCCCGCAGACTTCCTTCGACGCCTCGTACTCTTCGTCGTCGAGGTAGGCGTCCGAACCGGCGAACTGAACGCCCTCGGCAAGGAAAGCGTCACGGCCGGCCCCTGATCCGTCCGGGGAGTACTGGATGTTCGCTCCGCTGTGCATCGCCTGGAAGCCTGCCTTCCACGCGGTCATCGCGGCGTTCTGGGCGGATGATCCGGCGCCCGTCAGGGTTCCCGTCACCTCGGCGGCCGCGGAGGTTGCTCCGCCTGCCAGTTCAGGCTGATTTGTCGCGTTGTCAGAACCGCAGGCCGTCAGCGCCAGCGCAGCTACGGAGATTACTGCCGCTGCGCGGCCAAAACGAAGAGCCTTCACGAAATGTTGCCCCTTCCAGGGTTTTGTCTAGTCGTGCGTCAGTCGCACCCGAATCGGGAGATACGCGTTCTTGTACATTCTCGAAGTTATGCGCCGCAGGTAACGAGACTGCCCAAGGAAAGTGAACGGAAGGTGAACGGCCCTTGGCCATTATGTTCACCCGACGGCGAGGTGGCGTCCGGGGATGGCTCCTAGACTGGGGGCATGCCGCCGCGCAAGGGACTGACTGCCTTCCGCTCGTTCCTGCGCACCAGGACACGGGTAGGGCTCAAGCGCAGTTCCTCCTCGGTGGTGACCGCCCTGCAGATGACCGTGTGCGCGGTGGGCGCCTATGCGTTCGCCGAGCAGGTGCTCGGGCACGACGGTCCCCTGTTCGCCGCCACGTCCTCGATGATCGCGCTCGGCTTTTCGCGCGACCCACGGCTGCGCCGCGTGCTAGAGGTGGGGCTGGGCTGCACCCTCGGGATCGCCCTGGGGGACCTGCTGCTGACCCTCTTCGGAACGGGACTCTGGCAGGCCGCCGTCGTACTGTTCGTGTCGATCCTGCTGGCCCGGTTCCTCGACAGCGGCACCATCTTCACCACCCAGCTCGGCCTGCAGTCGCTGCTCGTGGTACTGCTGCCGGCGCCCGAAGGGGGTCCGTTCACGCGGAGTGCGGACGCGATAGTCGGCGGGCTGTTTGCGCTGGTGATCACGATCATCGTGCCCCGTGATCCCCGCCGTGAACCCAAGACGAATGTGCGCGGACTCCTCGATGAACTGGCGGGCGTGCTGCGGGAGAACGCGTCGGCGCTGACCTCGAGTGACGCGACAGCAGCGTGGCATGCCCTGGTGCGCGCCAGGGCATGCCAGCCCGAACTCGACCGGCTGACGAGCAGCATGCGGGCCGCGAAGGAAATCGCGCGAATCTCCCCTCCATATTGGCGGCACCGGAGCGAACTCGGCTCTCTCGGCGGCTCGATCGACTCGATCGACCTCGCCATCCGCAACAGCAGGGTGTTCTCGCGCCGCCTCACCTCCGTCATCAACCACGCCGCACTGACCGACGAGGCCATCGCCTCCCTCAGCCAGGCGCTCGAGGACACCGCCGATGGAGTGGACGTGCTGAGCCGCGCCCTGTCCACGTCGGACGGCGCCGAGCGCCGGGCGAATCTCCGCTCCGCCCGCAATGCGCTCGCCGCCGTCGCAACGGACCTCCACCCCAAGGCACTGCACGTCC
>NZ_KI914823.1:23655-35637 GCF_000520535.1 Arthrobacter sp. H41 | reverse complement strand
GCGCCGCTTCCACGCGGGCCAGGTCTCGCTGGTCCGGAACGACGACGACGGCGCCGCGGCCGGAGGTCACCACTGCGGCGACCGCGTCGGTCACCTCTTCCGGCCAGGCCCGCGGTCCGAACCCTCCCACCGACGTGAGGACAGCGCGCGGCGACTCCCCCGCCGCAAGATGCAGGAGGAACGCCTCGCCGCTCTCATAGCGGCTGAAGCTGCCCGATCCGGCCCTGCTACCGGGGATACTGCTGACGGGGATCGGCCGTCGACCAGCGCCTGCAGAAGCGGGGCGTGCGGCGGGTTGGGCGGTACCGCGCGCGGCGAGTTGGTCCGGGCCGAATTCCTGGTCCACCCGTGCGGCCCGCGGCGGGATGGCCAGCCGCAGCACGTCACTGACCAGCCCGGCCGAACGCGCGGCGACTGCCTGGGCCAGCGTGAGGATCTCGGGAGTCAGGACCTGCTGGCCCGACACCACCGTGCCCAATGGCTGGAGGGTGGCGCTGGTGGAGGAGGAGGCGCACCGCCGGGCCACGTAACCCGTGTGCTCGCGTCCGGCGAAGCGTACCTTCACCCGGACGCCGGGGCGGGCCTCGGCGTCGAGGTCGGCCGGCACGAAGTAGTCGAAGAGCCGGTCCAGGTGCGGCAGCGGCGAGTCGAGGATGACCTGGGCGATCGGATTCGTCGCTGCCGCCCCGGGAACGCCGTGCGGGAGTCTGGGCGTTCCGAAGCCTTGCAGCAGGGACAGCTGCAGCCCTCCGGTATCCGCGCTGCCGCTCATGTCCTGCTCACTCTGTGCTCCTCGGGAACAACCGGCCGGTCAGGCTGGCCTGTCATGCTGGCCTGTCATGCTGGCCTGTCACGCGTTGAAATAACCCCGGAGCTTGTCGACACGGTCCGTCAGCTCCCAGCGAAAGCCCTCGTCCTCGCGTCCGAAGTGTCCATGGGCTGCCGTCTTCTGGTAAATGGGCCGCTTGAGGTCGAGCGCGTTGATGATGCCGAGCGGCCGGAGGTCGAAGATCTCCCGCACGGCGGTTCCGATCGCTGCCGGATCGACCGTCTCGGTGCCGAAGGTCTCGACGTAGATTCCCACGGGCTGGGCCATGCCGATCGCATAGGCGATCTGGATTTCGGCACGGCGCGCCAGCCCGGCCGCCACCACGTTCTTCGCTACCCAGCGCATCGCGTACGCAGCCGACCGGTCCACCTTCGAGGGGTCCTTGCCGCTGAAGGCCCCGCCGCCGTGGCGCGCCATTCCGCCGTAGGTGTCCACGATGATCTTCCGCCCGGTCAGGCCCGCATCACCCACGGGGCCACCGATCACGAACTCGCCGCCCGGGTTCAGGATGTGCCGGACCCTCGAGGTGTCGAGTTCCGTGGTTCGCAGGACCGGCTCGATGACGGCGGTGACGAGGTCGGCACGCAGCTGCTCGAGCGAGACCCCGGCCGCGTGCTGCGACGAGATGACGATGGAATCGACCGATACGGGGATGTCGCCGTCGTAGCCGATGGTGACCTGGGTCTTGCCGTCCGGCCGCAGGTCCGGCAGCGTGCCGTCCTTCCGGACCGCGGTCAGCCGCTCGGAGAGCCGGTGCGCAAGCCAGATGGGGGTAGGCATCAGGACGGGCGTCTCGTCACTGGCGTACCCGAACATGATGCCCTGGTCCCCCGCCCCCTGGGCGTCGTACGGGTCGGCACCCGTGCCCTGGCGGGTTTCGAGTGACCGGAACACGCCGGAGGCGATTTCCGGGGACTGCTGTCCGATCGAGACGGAGACGCCGCAGCGCGCGCCGTCGAAACCGTTGGCCGACGAGTCGTAGCCGATGCCGAGAATGGTCTGCCGGACGATTTCCGGGATCTCGACGTAGGCCTCGGTGGTGACTTCACCCGCGACATGGACGAGCCCCGTGGTGACGAGGGTCTCGACGGCGACCCGGGAATCGGGGTCCTGTTTCAGCAGCCCGTCGAGGATGGCGTCGCTGATCTGGTCGCAGATCTTGTCGGGGTGACCCTCGGTCACGGATTCGGAAGTGAAAAGCCGCAGGGCGGGGGTGGGCGTCGCTGGATTCACGTGGCCACTCTACTTGGTCGGAGGGACAGTTCCGGGCGGTGGTGCCTGCGGGAGGCAACTGTTACGGTACGGGCTCAGCCGGTGAGGGCCTGAGCGATCCGCGCCACGACGGCGTCGGCGATATTCCGCTTCGAACCGCTCAGCGGCGCCGATTCGCTGCCGTCGGAGCCGAGGATCACCACGGCGCTGGCGTCCTCACCGAAAACCCGCCCCTGCCCCACGTCGTTGAGCACCAGGAGGTCGCAGCCCTTCCGCAGCAGTTTGGCGCGGGCGTGGGTCAGGGGATCGCCGTCGGGGTCGCCGGTTTCGGCAGCGAATCCCACGATGACGGCTGGTCCTCCGGCCGTCCTGCGCAGCTCCACCGACTCCTTCAGGATGTCCGGGTTCCGTACGAGGGTGATGACGGGGTCGGCGCCGTCGTCGCTCTTCTTGATCTTCGAAGCCATCACGTCGGCGGGCCGGAAATCGGCGACGGCCGCAACCATGATGAGGACATCGGACACCGGCAGCGCCGCGAGGACCGTGGACCTGAGTTCCAGGGCGGTGCCGACCCGGGTCACCTGCAGGTTCCCCGGCACCGGCACCTCGAGGTGCGCTGCGATGAGATGTACTTCAGCGCCGGCAGCGAGGGCTGCCCGGGCGAGGGCGATCCCCTGTTTGCCGGACGACCGGTTGCCGAGGAACCGCACCGGGTCCAGCGGTTCCTGGGTGCCGCCGGCGGTGATGGTCACGGTGCGCCCTGCGAGTTCCCCGGTTCGCGCCCGGGCGGCGGAGTACACCCCCAGGGCGGCGGCGAGGATCTCCTCCGGTTCGGGCAGCCGTCCGGGGCCCGAATCGGCGCCGGTCAGCCGGCCCGACGCCGGGTCCATCACCGTGACGCCGCGGGACCGCAGCGTTGCCACGTTGGACTGCGTTGCCGCATGCCGCCACATCTCGGTGTGCATGGCGGGCGCGAGGAACACCGGGCAGGTGGCCATCAGCAGGGTTCCGGTCAGCAGGTCGTTCGCCAGACCAGCGGCAGCACGGGCCAGGACATCTGCCGTTGCGGGCGCGATGATGATGAGGTCGGCTTCCTGGCCGAGCCGCACGTGATTGACCCTGTCGACGTCGTCCCAGACGCTGTTGCTGACCGGATTCCCGGACAGCGCCTCCCAGGTGGCGGTTCCGACGAAGCGGGTGGCCGCCTCCGTGGGGATGACGGTGACACTGTGGCCCGCCTCCGTCAGCAAACGAAGAAGGGACGCGACCTTGTAGGCCGCGATCCCTCCTCCAACGCCGAGAACTATCCGCACTGGCGTCGGTTCTGCCGGTTTGACGCTGCCCGTACTACTCTGCCGCGTCCAGCGGTGCCGAGACGAGCATGCCCTCGTTGATCTCGCGCAGTGCGATGGAGAGGGGCTTTTCGTTGAGCTTGGTGTCCACGAGGGGGCCGACGTACTCGAACAGGCCTTCGTGCAGCTGGGAGTAGTACGCGTTGATCTGGCGCGCGCGCTTCGCACCGTAAATCACCAGGGCATACTTCGAGTCCGAGACCTCAAGGAGTGAGTCGATCGACGGGTTGATGATGCCTTCAGGCTGAGTTGACACAAAATCTCCAAAATATAGCTGTTACCGGTCCCTGACCTGCGGTTTAACGCTGGAGAGGGCGTAGTCCCATCAATGAAACGAGCTCGTCCGCCGCATGCTCGACGCTGTCGTTGACCACGGTGTGGTCGAATTCAGGTTCGGCGGCAAGTTCCAGTTTAGCGGTTTCCAGGCGCTGCCGTTGTTCATCGGCCGTTTCGGTGCCCCGGCCCACGAGCCGGCGGACCATCTCGTCCCAGGTGGGAGGCGCCAGGAAGACGAAATTCGCCTCGGGCATGCTCTCCTTGACCTGCCGGGCGCCCTGCAGATCGATCTCCAGCAGCACGGTCCTGCCCTCGTCCATGGCCTCCTGCACGGTGCGGCGGAGGGTCCCGTAGCGATTGCGGCCGTGGACGACCGCCCATTCGAGGAGTTCGCCGTCGCGGACGAGGGCGTCGAACTCGTCCGTGGAGACGAAGAAGTAGTGCAGCCCGTGGACTTCACCGGGCCGCGGCGGTCGGGTGGTGGCCGACACCGAAAGCCACACCTCGGGATAGTTGTCCCGGATGTAGGTGGACACTGTCCCCTTGCCGACGGCCGTCGGGCCGGCCAGGACTGTCAACCGGGGCTGCGTCACGAGAAGTTCCTTACTTACTGGCCGGGCCAGGGTGCTGTTGTTCGAGATGATTGACCAGAGCCTTGCGCTGGTGGATGCCCAGCCCGCGCACACGGCGGGTGGCGGCGATCCCGACGTCGTTCATGATGGCGAGCGCGCGCACCTCGCCTACGCCGGGCAGTGCCTTGAGGAGGTCGAGCACCTTCAGGCGTCCGACGGCGTCGTCCCCCGGACTGGTGGCGATGACCTCCGCGACTGTCACTTTACCCGTTTTGAGCCGGACCTTGAGTTCCGCCCGCACGGCGCGTGCCGCCGCCGCTTTCTCGCGCGCCCGCGTCCGTTCGGAGTCGGTGAGGGGCTTGAGGGTCACGGGTGCTCCCTGCAGAACGCGGACCGTCGGTGGGCACCGCAGGACCGCTGGTCGGGTGGAATGGGCTTGAACTGAACCTATCGGTTCGGGTATTCCAAATCAATCCGCGGCCGGCCGGGTCTCCAACTCCTGCGCGGCCTCCCTGGCGGCAGCCCGCAGCGCCGCGACGGAGGGACCCGCGGCCAGCACGGCGCGGCTCGACGTCGGCACGACCAGGGCGAGCGCCGCACCGAACGTCGCGGCGAGCTCCCGCGCGCCGGCGCCCTGTGCACCGACACCGGGAGCGAGGATCGGGCCGTTCAGGGCGGCGAGATCGAGACCGAGCGACTCCACCGCGGAGCCGGCCGTCGCACCGATCACCAGGCCCACCGAACCGGGACCCTGTGGAGCTCCACCCGGGACGGAATTCTCCGCGGCCGCCGCCCGCGTGATGGCGAGGGCCACCGATGCCGCTCCCCCTGCATGCTGGACCGACGCACCCTCGGGGTTCGATGTCAGTGCGAGGACGAAGACCCCCCGCCCGGTGGAGCGGGCGAGGTTCAGGGCCGGCCGCAGCGACTCGAACCCGAGGTACGGGTTGAGCGTCACCGCGTCCGCCGCGAGCGGCGATCCGTCGGCGAGCCACGCTTCGGCATACGCCGTCATGGTGGAGCCGATGTCGCCGCGCTTCGCGTCGGCGATCGTCAGCGTGCCCTGCTCGGCGGCCCGCGCCAGCACCGTCTCCAGGACGGCTATCCCCCGCGAGCCGTGCCTCTCGTAGAGTGCGACCTGCGGCTTGACCGCGGCGGCCACGGGCCCGACGGCGTCGAGCACGNCGAGCACGCTCAGCGAGAAACGCTCGAGCCCGGCCGTCGAATCGTTCAGGCCCCAGGCCGCCAGTAGCGCCGGGTGAGGGTCGATGCCCACGCACAGGCTGCTCCGGGAAACCCTGACACGGGCGAGGCGGACCCCGAAGGGCTCGCGCCCGGAAGCAGCTGAAGCGGGCTCGGCCGCCGCGCCGTTCCAGGGCTGGCGCGCCGCGCCGCTAGCGTGCATCCCGGGCCTCCGTAGACGCCCGAAGGTTCGCCGCACGCACGGTCGATTCCTGAAGGTTCGCCGCATGCTCCTGCAGGCTCGTGACCGACCACTCGAAGGAGCGCATGGCCTCGATGGCCTGGATCGCCGCGCCGACCTCGGGGATCGTGGTGATGACCGGCAGCCCGTAGGACGTCGCTGCCGCACGGATCTCGTAGCCGTCACCGCGCGCCTGGCCGCCGGAGGGCGTGTTGATGATCATGTCGATGCCGCCGTCGGTGATGAGGTCCACCACCGTGCCTTCGCCGTGCTCACCGGCCCCTTCGGCGACCTTGCGCACCGTGGTCGCCTGGATGCCGTTGCGGCGGAGGACATCGGCTGTTCCCCCGGTGGAGACGATCTCGAAGCCAAGGTCGACGAGCCGTTTGACGGGCAGGATGATGGCACGCTTGTCCCGGTTGGCGACCGACACGAAGACCTTCCCCTCGACCGGCAGCGCCGCGTTGGCTGCGGCCTGGCTCTTGGCGAAGGCGGTGTCGAAATACTTGTCGATGCCCATCACCTCGCCCGTGGAGCGCATTTCCGGCCCCAGCAGGGAGTCGACGACGGTGCCGTCGACGGTGCGGAACCGGCTGAACGGGAGCACTGCCTCCTTGACCGAGACGGGGGCATCGAACGGCAGCGATCCGCCGTCGCCCTGTGCCGGCAGCAGCTTGTGCACGGTGCGCAGTTCGGCGATGCTCACTCCGGTCCCGATCAGGGCGGCTCCCTTGGCGAGCTGCACACCGGTGGCCTTCGAGACGAACGGCACCGTGCGGGAGGCACGCGGGTTCGCCTCGAGGACGTAGAGGACGTCGGAGGCGAGGGCGAACTGGATGTTGATGAGCCCTCGGACCCCTACGCCCTCGGCGATCGCCAGGGTGGCCGTGCGGACCCGCTGCAGGACGTCCGCGCCGAGCGTGATGGGCGGGAGAACACAGGCCGAGTCGCCGGAGTGGATACCGGCCTCCTCGATGTGCTCCATGATGCCCCCGAGGTACATCTCGGTGCCGTCGTAGAGGGCATCGACGTCGATCTCGATGGCGTCCTCGAGGAAACGGTCGATCAGCACGGGGTGGGCCTCGGTGATCTCCGTGGCGTTGGCGATGTAGCGCGAGAGGTTCGCTTCGTCGTACACGATCTCCATGCCGCGTCCGCCGAGGACGTAGGACGGCCGGACCAGCACCGGGTAGCCGATGTCGTCGGCGATCTTCTTCGAGTCCTCGAAGGACACCGCGATGCCGTTCTTCGGCGCGACCAGCCCCGCGGCGTCGAGCACCCTGCTGAAGGCACCGCGGTGCTCGGCGAGGTCGATGGCCTCGGGCGAAGTGCCGAGGATCGGGATGCCGGCATCCGCGAGTTCCTGTGCCAGCTTGAGCGGGGTCTGGCCCCCGAGCTGGACGAACACGCCCAGTACGCCGCCCGTGCGCTCCTCCGCCGCGATCACCTCGAGCACGTCCTCGAGGGTCAGCGGTTCGAAGTAGAGCCGTGTGGAGATGTCGTAGTCGGTGGACACCGTCTCGGGGTTGCAGTTGACCATGACGGTCTCGTACCCGGCTTTGCGGAGCGCCATCGTCGCATGGACGCACGAGTAGTCGAACTCGATTCCCTGCCCGATCCGGTTCGGTCCGGAGCCGAGGATGATGACCGACGGCTTGTCGTGCTGCGCGACCTCGTCCTCCTCGTCGTAGGACGAGTAGTGGTAGGGCGTGTACGCGGCGAACTCGGCGGCACAGGTGTCGACCGTTTTGTACACGGGCCGGATGCCGAGTGCGTGGCGTACACCCCGCACCACAGCCTCGGGCATGCGGCGGATCGCGCCGATCTGCTCGTCGGAGAATCCGTGGCGCTTGGCGGAGCGGAGGAGTTCCTCCGTCAGCGCGCCGGCGCCGCGCACCTCGCCGGCCACCTCGTTGAGCAGCACCAGCTGGTCGAGGAACCAGGGGTCGATGCCGGTGGCGTCGTAGAGCTGCTCGATGCTCGCTCCACCGAGCAGGGCCCGCTGGACCTGCGACAGGCGTTCGGTGGTGGGGCGCCGAGCCGCCTCGACGAGGGCTGCGACGTCGTCCTCCGGCACCGGGGTGAAGTCGAGCTGCGAGCCCTTCTGCTCGAGTGAGCGCAGCGCCTTCTGCAGGGCCTCGGTGAAGTTCCGTCCCATGGCCATCGCCTCACCCACCGATTTCATGGTGGTGGTCAGCGTGGGGTCCGCGGCGGGGAACTTCTCGAACGCGAATCGCGGCACCTTGACCACTACGTAGTCGAGGGTCGGCTCGAACGACGCCGGCGTCTTCCGCGTGATGTCGTTGGGGATCTCGTCGAGGGTGTAGCCGAGCGAAAGTTTCGTGGCGATCTTCGCGATGGCAAAGCCGGTCGCCTTCGAGGCAAGGGCGGAGGATCGGGAGACGCGCGGGTTCATCTCGATCACGACGACGCGGCCGGTGTCGGGCTCGATGGCGAACTGGATGTTGCAGCCGCCGGTATCGACGCCGACCTCGCGGATGACGGCGATGGAGATGTCCCGCAGCCGCTGGTACTCGCGGTCCGTGAGGGTCAGTGCCGGGGCCACCGTGATGGAGTCGCCGGTGTGGACGCCCACCGGGTCGAAGTTCTCGATGGAGCAGACCACCACCACGTTGTCGTTCTTGTCCCGCATCATCTCGAGTTCGTACTCTTTCCATCCGAGGATGCTCTCCTCGAGGAGCACCTCGCTGGTGGGACTGTACTGGAGGCCCTGGCCGACGATCCGGCGGAGGTCACTCTCGGTGTAGGCGAGGCCGGACCCGAGGCCGCCCATGGTGAAGGACGGCCGGACCACCATCGGGTACCCGAGGTCCTCGGCAGCGACGAACGCCTCGTCCAGGGTGTGGATAATGACCGAGCGTGCCGATTCGGCGCCGCAGCGGGCCACCACGCCCTTGAACTTCTCACGGTCCTCGCCCAGCTCGATCGCTGCGATGTTGGCACCGATCAGTTCCACGCCAAACTTCTCGAGCACGCCGTTCTTGTCCAGGGCAATGGCGGTGTTCAGCGCTGTCTGCCCGCCGAGGGTGGGGAGCAGCGCGTCAGGGCGCTCCTTCTCGATGATCTTCGCCACCACCTCGGGGGTGATCGGCTCCACATAGGTGGCGTCGGCGAACTCGGGGTCGGTCATGATCGTGGCCGGGTTGGAGTTGACGAGGATGACCCGCAGGCCCTCCTCCTTCAGCACCCGCAGCGCCTGCGTTCCCGAATAATCGAATTCGGCGGCCTGGCCGATCACGATGGGACCGGAGCCGATCACCAGGACACTTCGAAGGTCGGTTCTGCGGGGCATCAGTTTTCTTCCTGGGCGGGGAGCTGGTGGGTGCTGGTGGTGGCGAGCGAGACCGTGCTGGCGTCGGTTCCGCCCGGGGAGTTCTTCTCCGCCGTCATGAGGTCGATGAAACGGTCGAAGAGGTACGCGGAGTCGTGGGGACCGGCTGCCGCTTCGGGGTGGTACTGCACGGAGAAGGCGGGGATGTCGAGGCAGGCAAGGCCCTCGACGACGTCGTCGTTGAGGCAGACGTGGCTGACCTCAACACGGCCGAAGCCACCGTGCGGCGCGTCGACGGGACCGTCCAGGGGTGCATCGACGGCGAACCCGTGGTTATGGGAGGTGATCTCCACCTTGTGCGTGCGGCGGTCCATCACCGGCTGGTTGATACCGCGGTGGCCGTAGCGGAGCTTGTAGGTCCCGAACCCGAGTGCCCGTCCCAGGATCTGGTTGCCGAAGCAGATCCCGAAGAAGGGGATGCGCTGGCCGAGCACCTGGCGCAGCAGCGCCACCTGGGTGTCGGCGGTCGAGGGGTCGCCGGGTCCGTTGGACATGAACACGCCGTCCGGTTTCACCGCCCGGATCTCCTCAAGGGTTGCTGCCGCAGGGAACACCACGGTGCGGACGCCGCGCTGCGCGAAGTGCTTCGGCGTCATGGCCTTGATGCCGAGATCGAGCGCGGCGACCGTGAACAGCGGCTCACCCGTCCAGCTGTGGTCCGACGGGTCCACCGTGTACTGCTCGTCCACGCTGACTTCCTCGGCGAGCCGGGAGCCCTCCATCGATCCCTGGGCACACACCTGGTCCCGCAGCTCGGACTCCGCCCTTGCGGCGTCGGGTCCGGAGAAGATCCCGGCCCGCATCGCACCGCGCTCGCGGAGGTGCCGGGTGATGGCGCGCGTGTCCACGCCCTCGATCCCGACCACGCCCTGGTCACGCAGCTGGTCGTCGAGGCTCTGCTCGGACCGCCAGTTCGACGGGCGGCGCGCTGCGTCACGGACGATGTAGCCGGCCACCCAGATCCGCCGCGATTCGGCGTCATCGGAGTTGACACCGGTGTTGCCGATGTGCGGCGCGGTCTGCACCACCAGTTGCCGGGCATAGGAGGGGTCGGTGAGTGTTTCCTGGTAGCCGGTCATTCCGGTGGCGAAGACGGCTTCGCCGAAGGCCGTGCCGGTGGCGCCGTAGCTGCGTCCACGGAAGCACCGTCCGTCCTCCAGCATCAGCACGGCTGCGGATGGGGTGGGTGGTGTCACTGGATTTCCCTGCCTTTGAAGTTTTGTGGTGGTGTCGTGTCTGGTGCCAGCGCTGCGGCGGCCGCGAGCAGCTGCGATTTGTGCGCGGCGTGGCGGGTACGGAAGCCCGTATCCACGCGCTGGTCCATCAGCCGCCAGGTCAGGACGACGAGCCCGTCCTTCTCGACGAACTTGCCGGCCATGCCGCCTTCGAGCCGGACCGATTCGAGATCGTTCCGGGGGATGAAGACATCCGGTGCACCGGCCCGGGCGAGAAGCACGCCCTCCGGGTGCACGGACGCCACGGCGTTGGAGCGGATGCCCATCCCATGGACCGCCACGCGGTCCAGCCAGTCACCCGCCGTCGTCGTGGTGACATACTGGCCCTCGGCTTCGTACAGGACCGGCCCGAGGTCGGGCGGCACCGCCGGCGGCGCGCCGATCCCTGCCTGGCGCCGAAGCCGGCCGCGCCAACCGAGGGCGATGAGGCCGATGATGAGGACGATGATGAGGACGGTCAACGCGATGATCCCTAGATACTCCACGCCGGTTCCTCCGCCTCGGGACGGAGCGGGCTGTTCAACGCGCCGTCGAGCACCGTGGGATGGCCGCGGTAGAACACTGCGGTGACCCGGCCCGGCAGGACCGTTCCGGCGAAGGGGCTGTTGCGTCCCTTCGTCGCCATCTTGTGCGGCTCGACGGTCCACCGCGCTGCGGGATCGACGAGCAGCACGTTCGCGGGTTCGCCCTGCTCGAGCGGCCTGCCCTGGGATCCCAGCCGGCCGATGCCCGCCGGACCGGACGAGGTGACACGCGCGAAGCCCTCCCAGTCCATCAGGCCCGTTTCGATCATGGCGTGCTGGACCACCGAGAGTGCGGTTTCGAGCCCCGTCATGCCCATGGCGGCCTGGGCCCACTCGCACTCCTTGTGTTCACTCGGGTGCGGCGCGTGGTCGGTTCCGACGACGTCGATGGTGCCGTCCGCGAGCGCCTCGCGCAGTGCCTGGACATCAGTGGAGGTGCGCAGCGGCGGGTTCACCTTGTAGACGGGGTTGTAGCTGCGGACGAGCTCGTCGGTCAGGAGGAGGTGGTGCGGAGTGACCTCGGCAGTGACGCGGATGCCGCGCGACTTGGCCCAGCGGAGAATGTCGACGGAACCGGCAGTGGAGACATGGCACACGTGCAGCCGGGAGTCGACGTGCTGGGCCAGGAGGACGTCGCGGGCGATGATGCTCTCCTCTGCGACGGCCGGCCAGCCGGTGAGCCCGAGGACCGCGGAGACCTCACCCTCGTTCATCTGCGCCCCCTCGGTCAGGCGCGGCTCCTGGGCGTGCTGGGCGATGACACCGTCGAACGCCTTGACGTACTCGAGGGCACGCCGCATCAGGACGGGGTCGGAGACGCAGATGCCGTCGTCGGAGAACACCCTCACGTTGGCCCGCGATTCCGCCATGGCCCCCAGTTCCGCCATCCGCAGGCCGGCGAGCCCCACGGTCACGGCGCCGACCGGACGCACCTCGACCCAGCCCGATTTCCGGCCGAGGCTGTACACCTGCTCCACCACGCCGGCGGTATCGGCCACGGGCGAGCTGTTCGCCATCGCGTGGATGGCGGTGAACCCGCCGAGGGCCGCCGCACGGGAGCCAGTCTCCACCGTTTCGGCGTCCTCGCGGCCCGGTTCACGGAGGTGGGTGTGGAGATCGACCATCCCGGGGAGGGCGACGAGCCCGTCGGCGTCGATGATGGCTGCTGCTGATCCGGCGCCGTCCGCCGCTTCCGGGCCGACGGCCG
>NZ_KI914823.1:22683-23555 GCF_000520535.1 Arthrobacter sp. H41 | reverse complement strand
CGCTTCCGGGCCGACGGCGGCGATGACGCCGTCGGCGATCAGGAGGTCCGCGATTCCACCCCCGAGGATCGAGGCGCCCCGGATGAGGTACTGGGTGCTGTGCTTGCTCATGCTGGCTCCTGCGTTGTCCGGTTCGCGGTGGTCGGGGTGCCGGTCGGCGGGGTGCCGGCTGGCGGGGTGGCGATCGCCGGGGTGGCACCCGGATCCGGCGCGTCGTCGGAATGGCCCTGGCCGGACAGCAGCAGGTACAGCGCAGCCATCCGGACCGACACGCCGTTACGCACCTGCGCGAGCACCGTGGAGCGCGGCGAGTCGGCTGCCGCCGCGGAGATCTCGAGCCCACGGTTCATGGGACCGGGGTGCATGATGACGGTGTCGTCGAGGCCCATGACGTCCAGCAGTGCGAGCCGGGCGTCGTCGAACCCCCAGTTCCGTGAATACTCCCGGGTCGAGGGGAAGAACGCGGCGTTCATGCGTTCGGCCTGAAGCCTCAGCATCATGACTGCGTCGGGCCGGGTGACCAGGGCGTCGTCGAGATTGTACCGGATCTCGCAGGGCCAGGTTCCGACGCCGATCGGCAGGAGGGTGGGCGGGCCGACCAGCGTGATGTGCGCACCGAGGGTCGTCAGGAGCCACACGTTGGACCGGGCAACGCGTGAGTGGAGGATGTCGCCCACGATCAGGATGCGCATGCCGCTCAGGTCCGTTCCGGTGGACCGTATCCCGGCGATCCTAGCCCAGTGCCGGCGGAGGGTGAATGCGTCGAGGAGCGCCTGGGTGGGGTGTTCGTGGGTGCCGTCGCCCGCGTTGACGACGGCGGCGTCGATCCACCCGGACGCAGCGAGCCGCGCCGGCGCTCCCGAGGCGGGGGG
>NZ_KI914823.1:9140-22583 GCF_000520535.1 Arthrobacter sp. H41 | reverse complement strand
GAGCCGCGCCGGCGCTCCCGAGGCGGGGTGGCGGATCACGACGGCGTCGGCGCTCATGGCCTCGAGGGTCTGAGCAGTGTCCTTGAGCGATTCACCCTTCGAAACCGACGACCCCTTGGCCGCGAAGTTGATGACGTCGGCTGACAGGCGTTTGGCCGCGGCCTCGAAGGAGATCCGGGTGCGGGTGGAGTCCTCGAAGAACAGGTTGACCACGGTGCGGCCGCGCAGGGCGGGCAGCTTCTTGATCTCCCGCTCCCCCACCGCCGCCATTTCCTCGGCGACGTCCAGCAGGCGGAGGGCATTGGCTGCCGACAGGTCGGAGGTGGAGAGCAGGTGTTTCATGCTCCGCCCTCGATGACGACCTCGTCGCCGGGCCCGCCGCTGGCCGCCACGCCGGCCGTATCGACCTCACGCAGGTGCACGCGCACCCGTTCGGACGACGACGTCGGAAGGTTCTTGCCCACATGGTCGGCCCGGATGGGAAGTTCACGATGGCCGCGGTCCACGAGCACGGCGAGGCGGACGATCCGCGGCCTGCCGAGGTCCACGAGGGCGTCGAGCGCCGAGCGGATGGTCCGGCCGGAGTAGAGGACATCGTCCACGAGGACTACCACCTTGTCATCGATACCGGTGGCGGGAAGCTGCGTGGCCAGCGGGGATCTCGTGGGGTTACGTCGGAGGTCGTCGCGGTACATGGTGACGTCCAGCTGCCCGGTGATCACGTCGGGGTCCACGGCGGGATCGACGTCGGCGATCTTGCGCGCGAGGCGCTGCGCCAGCGGAAACCCGCGGCGGGGGATCCCCAGCAGCACCAGGTCGGCGCTACCGCGATTGGCTTCGAGGATTTCGTGGGCGATGCGGGTCAGGGCCCGGTCGATATCGGCTTCGGCGAGAACAACGCGCTGTTTGGCTCCGGAATACGGTGCAGGCACGGTCATAACACGCTTCCTCCTTCCCCGCCTCACTGGACGGAACTTAAAGGGTGGTTGCGTTGACAAAACTACCACAGGCGCATCTGCCCTTAGGGTGAAGCCATGGCCAGCAACGACCCGCATCGCCCCCTGCCCGGCACGTTCCGGCCGCCGGACTCCGGGTGGTGGGAGGCCTCGACCATCCGGAACCCCCGGGTCGCACCTCCCGCGAGCCTCTCTCCTCCTGTTTCTCCGATGTGGGAGCAGCCCCGCGGCCGCGGCGCGGGCGTGCTCAATATCATCCTCGCCATCGCGGCGGCCGGCATCACCGCGATGGTACTGCTGTTCCTTTCCGTGTCCCTCGGCCCCTCCGCACTGGTGCTGTGCAGCGTCCTTGCGCTGATTCCACTGGCCATCTGCCTGCTCGGCATCCGCTGGATCGACCGCTGGGATCCGGAACCGCGGGGAGCGCTGCTGTTCGCTTTCCTCTGGGGTGCCGGCGTTTCGGTGATGGTCACCCTGCTGCTCGGGAACTACGTGATCGAGCTGCTCGGCGCGGCACTGACCACCACGCCCGACGATGTCATCGGGCCGGTACTGCAGGCTCCCCTCCTCGAGGAGCTCGCCAAGGGGTTCGGCGTCCTAATTCTCGTGTACACGCGCCGAAGCCATTTCGACGGCCCCGTGGACGGCATCGTCTACGCGGGGACGGTCGCGGCCGGCTTTGCGTTCACCGAGAACATCCTCTACTTCGGGACAGCGGTGATCGACGCAGGCAGCACCGGCCCACTGGTCAGCGTGTTCATCCTCCGCGGGCTGTTCTCGCCTTTCGCGCATGTGATGTTCACTGCGGCGCTCGGCTTCGTCCTCGGACTGGCAGTGGCCCGCGGCGGCGGGAGCCGGCGTGTCCTCCCGGGCTTCGTCGTCGGACTGGTTCCCGCGATCGCCGGACACATGCTGTGGAACGGCGGTACCGTGATCCTTTTCAGCGACTTCTTCTCCTTCTACTTCTTCGTGCAGGTCCCGCTCTTCCTCGCCGCTGTGCTGTGCGTGATCCTGCTGCGCCGCTCGGAACGCCGGCTGACCGAAGCCCGACTTGGCGACTATGCCAGGGCGGGCTGGTTCACATCCCAGGAAGTGGCCATGCTCGCGACCGTGCCCGGACGGCGGCAGGCCCTGGCCTGGGCTCGCGGGATCGGCGCAAGAACCGACATGGCCGCCTTCATCCGCACGGCCTCACGCGTCGCCCATACCCGGCAACGGATGCTCGGCGGACGGCACGACGCCGACGACGCCGCGGAGGAGCATTTCCTGCTCGAGGAAGCAACCCGAAGGCGGTCGCGTATCCTGCAGACCGCCTCCAACCGGTTCAGCTGATGAGGATCTGGGTGGACTCCACTTTCAGCATGGCGTTGGCCCAGCGGACCTGCCGCAGGGTCTCGGGGTGGCACCGTTCGGTCACTTCGAGCAGGTCGGTGTGCTTGACCCCCTGGGCTGCCTGCGCGAGCATCTCCCAGTCCGCCGAAACGCCTGAGGCTTTCATGTAGATGCCGCGGAGGTCGCGCAGGAGCAGTAACCCGGGGGCGCTGTGGCGCCCGAGGAGTTCGCTGCCCTTCTCCCTCACCCTCTTGGCCAGAGGAAACTCGCCCTCCGGTTCCGGGTCGAGGTCCTGCCCGTAGCTTTTTCCGATCCCCGCTATCTCCCGGACATGCTGTTGGGACCACTTCGCGAGGTCCCGACCCAGATGGTAGATCTCGTGGTCGACCCTGTGCCGCTCGGAGGCCTGGAACAGCTCGTGCGCGAGATCGTTCTCCGAGCGGTGCAGCTCGTGAAGTACCAGTCCGAGCTTCATCGTGATCCTCCCACCGGAGTCGCGGAGATGTTCTCATCCGCCGCGGCGTTGTGGGTTCCCGAGGTTTGGAAACCCACCGGCTTCACCGGGGCCGAGGCCGTGGTGGTGGGCGCCGCCGACGGGCGGCCCTTGCCGGATTTGAGCTTCCGGATGCTGGCGGCCGCTGTCTTGAAGATGGGCTGTTTCGATGCGGGATCCCAGTCGGTGATCGTGAGCTCGTTGGCTGCCCTGCCGGTCTTGTCCGGTTCGTGGCCGCCCTTGGTGTCCCAGTACCCGTAGTGGAAGGGAAGGAACAGGACACCATCCCTGATCCCGCTGATCCTCACCTTCGCTTCCACCGATCCCCGCGGCGTGGCGACCCGGGTGAGGTCACCCTCGCGGATCCTGTACACGGCGGCGTCGGCCTCCGACATCTCCACCCACACCTCCGGTGCTGCGGCCTGAAGCTGCGGCGCCCTGCCCGTCTTGGTCCGGGTGTGGAAATGGTAGAGGGTCCTGCCGGTGATGAGCTGCAACGGAAAGTCCCGGCTGGGTAGCTCATGCGGCGGCAGGTAGTGGGCTGCCTGGAGATCGCCTTGCCGTCCGGGTTCATCGCCTTGTATTCCGCCGGTTCCAGCGGCGCCCCGGTGACCAGGTCCCGTCCGTAGCTCTCACAGTACTCAGGATCGCTCCAGAACTTGCCGTCCTTGCAGATATGCGCCGTGCCATCGGGGTTTTCCTCGTTGCAGGGCCACTGGATCCCCGATCCGCCGCGCAGCTTGTCGTAGGTCATGCCGGTGTAGTCGCAGGGCCGGCCCCTCGTGCATTCCTTCCATGCCTCGAACGCGGACTCGGGATCATGCCACTTCACCAGTGGCTCCCCGTCCTTGTCCCGAAGGTCGAGCCGACGTGCGTAGTCCAGGAAGATGTCGAGGTCCGGTTTGGCGTCCTCGGGCGGATCGACGGCCTTCTCGGAGAGGTGGACGGTGCGGTCGACGTTCGTGAAGGTTCCGGTCTTCTCCCCCCACGTTGCCGCAGGAAGGACGACGTCCGCGAGCTGGGCCGTCTCGGACAGGAAGATGTCCTGCACCACGAGGAACAACCGGTCCTGCGACAGGATCGAACGGACCCTCTGCAGCTCAGGCAGCGACACCGCCGGATTGGTACCGCTCACCCACAGCATCCGGATCGACCCGTCCTCGACGTACCGCATCATCTGCATGACGTGCGTAGGCGGTGACTGGTGCGGGATCGCCATCGGATCGACGTTCCACACCTTCGCGAGGTCTTTCACATGGGCATCGTTCGACCAGTGACGAAACGCCGGGAAATCACCGTCCGCGCCGCATTCGCGGGTGTTCTGCGCCGTCGGCTGACCATTCATCTGCAGGATCCCGCACCCGGGCCTGCCCAGCATGCCCCGGATGATATTGACGTTGTTGACCTGCACCGCTGCAGCGGTGGCCTGGTTCGACTGGTAGAAACCCTGCAGCACCGTCGAGAGCAACCGTTCGGCATGGCCGATCACGGATGCAGCTTCCCGGATGAGTTCCTCGGGCACATCGCAGATCTCCGAGACCACAGTCGGCGGGTAGTCCTTGACCCGCTTCTCGAGTTCGCTGAATCCGACGGCGTGCGCCTCGATGTACTCCCGATCCACCCAGCCGTTGCCGATGATCTCGTGGAGCAGCCCGTTCATCAGAGCCACGTTCGTACCCGGGCGCGGAGCAAGATGCACCGTTGCCGCTCGTGCCACCGGTGTGAGCCGAGGATCTACGCAGATGATCTTGGGCGGATTCGGGCCCGCGAGCCGGTCCAGCACCCTCATCCACAGGACGGTCTGCGTCTCGGCCATATTGTGGCCGTAGAGCGCGATCACGTCGGCGTGGTCGATGTCCGTATAGGACCCCGGCTGCCCGTCACTCGCGAACGATTCCTTCAGGGCAGCAGCTGCGGTAGCGGTGCAGAGACGGGTATTGCCGTCCACATGGTTCGTTCCCAGCCCCCCATGGGCCACGAGACCCAGGGTGTAATACTCCTCGGCGAACAACTGACCGGTCGTGTAGAACCCGATCGCACTGGCGCCCTGCTCCTCGAGCAGGTCCTTCGTGCGGCCCACCACACGGTCCATCGCGGTATCCCAGTCCGTCTCCACCAGCTTCCCGTTCTTCCGGATGAGCGGTTTCGTCAACCGGTCGGGAGAGGAGTTCGCCTGCCACCCGTACAGGTCCTTGGGCCCCAGTCGTCCATGATTCACCCGGTCCACTGCCCGTCCGCGGACCCCGACGATCCTGTCATCCTTCACCGCGATATCCAGGGCATCCCCGTTGGAGTGGAGGATCGATGCGGTCTGGACCCATCGATCCACCTCTCCCGCCTCGAGCCCCTCCTCCAGATGGGTGTCCACGCGGACGGGCCACTCCTCCCCCGCCGCGTACGGGGTTCGTGTCCCCCACGGTTCAGCTATCCGGTCCTTACGGGTCATGGATGTCGCCTCCGGTCCTGCATCGGTACTCACAGGCAACCAGTTCCAACACTGCCGGTGAAGGTCACAGCCGACTCTACGGATCCACCGAAACCCCACGCAAGGAAAACCCGTGCTCCTGCGGCGTCGCTCGACAAGCGCATAGTGTTGTCCACCAGAGCGGTTCCAGGAAGGGTGGGGCGTGGATTTCCAACTATGGTGGGGTCCCGGGGCGGGGTCGACGGTGGCGGGGTTCGTGGTGGTGGATTTCCTGATCCGGATCGCGGTGCTGGGCTTCGTTCCGCACAACAGGCGGCCCTCGGCTGCCTTTGCCTGGCTGGTCGTCATCTTCTTCATCCCGATCATCGGTCTGGTCATTTTCCTGCTCTTCGGCAAGTCCCGGCTCGGGCCACGCCGCAGGGGCACGGAACGCCGCCTGGCCGACCGTGTGCTCGGGGCCGCCACCAAGGAATCGGATAAAGGACCGGAGCTTGCCGAGGAGCGGGTCGTTCCGGAGTGGGCGCTTGCCGCCGTCCGCCTGAACCAGCACAACGGAGGTGCCGCCCTCACTGCCGGGAACCGCGTGGACCTCCACGCCGACTATGAAGAAAGCATCGACGCAGTGACGGCGGCGGTGGATCGGGCGGAGGCCTCGGTCGACGTCCAGTTCTACATCCTGGCCGCCGATCGGACGACGGACCGGTTCTTCAGCGCGTTGGAGCACGCCCGCTCCCGGGGCGTGAACGTGCGGGTCCTGCTGGATCAGCTGGGCAGCGCGGGTTTTCCCGGGTACAAAACCGCTACGAAACGCCTCGATGAGGCCGGCATCCCGTGGCGGCGGATGCTGCCCGTTGCCCCGCCCCGCTTCCACTATCAGCGCCCCGACCTCCGCAACCACCGGAAGATCGTCGTCATCGGTGACCGGGTGGGTTTCACCGGGTCACAGAACATGATCGATGCCGGCTACAACAAGAAGCTCAACCTCCGCAGGAACTTCCAGTGGCTCGACCTGATGGTCCGGCTCGAAGGCCCGATCGTGCACCAGCTCGGTTCTGTGTTCGCGGCCGACTGGTCAGCGGAAGCGGGAGAGCCTGCGTCCGAGGACAACCCGACCGGCCGGGCGAGGAACCGGGAGGAATCCCCTGCAACGCGTCGGGGCAGCGGCGTGCTCTGCCAGGTGCTGCCCAGCGGTCCGGGGCTCGGCAACGAAAACAACCTGCGGTTGTTCAACCACCTGGTGTACAGCGCGGAGGAACGCGTGGTCATCTGCAGCCCCTATTTCGTGCCCGATGAATCATTACTGGTAGCGGTCACTTCAGCCGTCCAGCGCGGAATCGACGTCCAGCTCTGCATGGGAGCAACGTCGGACCATTTCCTCACCCACCACGCGCTCGATACCTGGAGTGAACGCGCCCTCCACCAAAAATACCTGGATAACGCCTGCCGCATCACCGCCAACCTCCAATGGGCCCCACAGCCTGTTCGGAGATCGTCGGCCCGTTCCCTGCTCAATGCTCGGGGTCGGATGGTGCCGCTCACGAAAGGAGGCTCCGATGGGGCTTTATATCGCCCGTAGTGCCCTGGGTCTACTGGGCGCCCTCTGCCTTGGCCTGGCACTCACGTTTCTCTTCGGCCAGGCCGCGTCAGGCACAGGCGGCAGATCAGTTTTTTCACCGGTTTTCGGGGCCGTCGATTTTGTCGCCGACGTCGGCGCTGACGTGGGTTGGCTGGTCCTGCCGGTCACAGCACTCTGGCTACTCATCCGCCGACTACCGTCGTCGGCCGCCTTCGTGGCAGTCGCCGCCATCGGTTCCGCCGTGCTCACCACCGCAGGTCCCGCCCTGGCGTCCGGCCTTCAGCCGCTGGTGGGAGCGGTGATCCCCGGAACCGGAGGGGCCGGCCTGTTCGACGAGGGGCTCCTTGGCCTCACGGTCACTGTCGGTGTGCTGCTGCTTGTTTTTCTGCACCCCATGCCGCCGCGGGCACGGGTGCCACTGGTCGTGGCGGCGGCGGTCTTCGTCGCCGCCTACGGCAGTGCCCGGGTTCTCGGCGGGGAGGCAGGTATGGAGGCCGCGATCGGCGGAGTCCTCGTCGGCATCAGTTGGGTGGGAGTAGGTGCCGTCGCTTTCCGGAGATGGCGGCAGGCGAACGGAGCCGACCCCGGGTCCTGGCTGGACGGCCTGCCTGTCACGGATTCCGCGGCCCTTGTCTCCGCGCCCGCCCGCGACGTGGTCCTGCCCGGGGGCAGGCGGGCGGTTCTGGTGCTTCTGGGCTCCGCCGCGGGAATAGGTGTGGCACTGACGGGTGCCGGGCTCATCATCACGAACCTCCTGGGGCGGGTCCAGGAACTCGACGAGACGGTCATCGAATGGTTCGCGGGCATCCGTAATGACAGCCTGACGGTGCTGGCCACCGCCATCGGTGCCCTGGGCACGACGTCGGGGGTTGTGGCGGTCCTTCTCGTCAGCGCTCCGCTGGCTCTTGCCGCCACGAGGCGTTGGGCGCCCGCGATCTTCCTCCTTGCCGCCGTCGTCGGTGAAACAGGTCTGTACCTCCTCGCCGGCATGGTCGTGGGCCGGATGAGGCCCGCCGTCGACCACCTGTCCGAGGGAGTTCCTCCTACCTCCTCGTTTCCCTCCGGGCACGTCGCGGCGTCCCTGGTGGCCTACGGGGGTGTCGCTCTGCTCCTGGCCGCGTGGACCAGGACCCGTTGGCGGTATGCTGCGGTGGCGTGTGTACCGTTGATCGTGATCGGGGTTGCGCTCTCCCGCATGTACTGGGGCGTCCACTACCCCACCGATGCCCTGGCCAGCGTCCTGTACGCGGGCGTGTGGCTCGCCGTATGCTGGCGGGCTTTCCGCCCTGATCGCGGGTCGCCCCACCGGACGTCGACATCGCAGAACTTTAGGAAGGAGAAGGCACGTGATCGGAGATGAACGCCCACGGACGGCGGCCCTCTTGCTGGCCGCCGGTACCGCTGCCACGGGCGCGGTCCTCGCGCGCCGTCGCCGGTCCCACCATCTGGCCCGCCGGATCAACGGCGCCGGACCCGGCGTGCGGACCGACGACGGCGTTGTCCTGCACGTTGAAACCGGCGGCCGGGACGATGCACCTGTGACCGTGGTCTTCGCCCACGGCTTCGCCGCACGGGCCCAGGAGTTCGATGCCCAACGCGACGCACTGGGCGAGCATGCCCGTCTTGTCCTGTTCGATCAGCGCGGTCACGGCCGAAGCGGGTGGGGAGATTACCGGTGCGCCACCATCGAGCAACTGGGACGGGACCTCGGCCACGTGATCGACACCTGTGCCGGGAACGGTCCGGTCCTCCTGGTGGCACATTCAATGGGGGGAATGGCCGCGATCGCTCTCGCCGGGCAGCGCCCTGAACTGTTCGGACCACGTATTGCCGGCGTCGCGCTGCTCTCCACCGCCGCCGGGCGGCTCACCCGGGTCGGCCTGCCGGACAGCATCGCCGGAACCGCCCGCAGCACCGGCCTGGCGGACGCGGCGGCGCGGGCGCTGTGGTTCATCGCTCCGGCAATCGAGTCCTTGGCACCGTTCCGCCGGCCCTCGGGACGCCGCTGGATGCTGGACCGGCTCTTCGGCGATGATGCTCCCTCACCGGAAGCCGCCCACGTCATGCAGGACATGTGGATCAACACGCCGCAGTCGGTGATCTCCGCCTTCTACCCGGCCATGGTGAATTACAACAGGACCGATGCGCTGGACGTCTTCCGGAATATTCCGACCCTCGTACTCACCGGGAACAGCGACAGCACCATCTCCTGCCAGCGCAGCGAACGCCTGGCCCACGCGATCGGAGACACTGCCCGCCTCGTCGTGATCCCCGGCGCCGGGCATATGGTGAACCTGACCCACCCCGACGCCGTGAACGAGGCACTCCTCGAACTCCTGGAAAGCACGCGGGCCCATGTCTGACCGGAAGGAGACGCGGTCATTCATGAAACGGGCGATGAAGCTGCTGGGCGCCGCACTGGCGGGAATCATCGGCCTGTTGACCGTCTACGGGGTGTTGATCGAGCCGAGGCTGATTCTTGACGAACGCCACTACGAAGCAGCCCTTCCGAATCTCGGCACGCAGTGGGAGGGCGCCGAGATCGCCGTCATATCCGATATCCAGGTGGGAATGTGGTTCGCCAATACTGCCATGGTGGAACGCATCGTGGACCGGGCCGTGGAAGAGGACCCGGAGGCCGTGCTCATCGCCGGTGACTTCCTCTACAGCAATGACCCAGGCAACCAGGAGAAGATCGACACGGTGCTCGACCTGCTCGCGCCGATCACCGACGCAGGAATTCCCTCCTACGCCGTCCTCGGTAACCATGACCATATTGTCGGAGCTGCCGAAGAACTCACCACCGCACTGGAATCCCGCGGAGTCACCGTGCTCCTCAATGAGAGCGCCGAGGTCCCTCTCCCCGACGGGAACCCGGCCCCACCACTTCACGTAGTGGGCCTCGGCCCGGCGTACCAGGGCCTGGCCGACAGCGAAAAAGCCTTCAGCGGTATTCCCGCCTCGGATGCCCGCATCGTGATGATGCACAATCCGGATACCTTCCCGACCCTGCCGCCGGACAGTGCCCCGCTTGCGGTCGCCGGCCATACCCACTGCGGTCAGATCGCCGTCCCGGGGACCCCTGACTGGTCATGGCTTGCCTGGGAATGTGGTTCGCCAATACTGCCATGGTGGAACGCATAGTGGACCGGGCCGTGGAAGAGGACCCGGAGGCCGTGCTCATCGCCGGTGACTTCCTCTACAGCAATGACCCAGGCAACCAGGAGAAGATCGACACGGTGCTCGACCTGCTCGCGCCGATCACCGACGCAGGAATTCCCTCCTACGCCGTCCTCGGTAACCATGACCATATTGTCGGAGCTGCCGAAGAACTCACCACCGCACTGGAATCCCGCGGAGTCACCGTGCTCCTCAATGAGAGCGCCGAGGTCCCTCTCCCCGACGGGAACCCGGCCCCACCACTTCACGTAGTGGGCCTCGGCCCGGCGTACCAGGGCCTGGCCGACAGCGAAAAAGCCTTCAGCGGTATTCCCGCCTCGGATGCCCGCATCGTGATGATGCACAATCCGGATACCTTCCCGACCCTGCCGCCGGACAGTGCCCCGCTTGCGGTCGCCGGCCATACCCACTGCGGTCAGATCGCCGTCCCGGGGACCCCTGACTGGTCATGGCTTGCCCTGACCACCGACGAGCCCGCCGTCGCCGACGGATTCGCCCCGAAAAACTACGGTGCGGAGGGAAATCAGCTGTATGTCACCTGCGGCATCGGCTTCAGCGACATCCCGGTACGAATCGGCGCCCCACCACAAATCGTCTTCTTCGAACTTTCGAACGGAACAGGCCAAGAGCTGCCTGAGCGCGTCAGCCGCGTCGGCTGAAAGTCAAGGACACCTTTTCCCGGGCGCCTTCCGCGACCAGCGACCACGAAAGAACCGCGGGGAGTCACAATCGGATTACGGCGGTTGTTCCCGTATCGCCTGAACGCCTAGCGTGGTAGTAAGTGTGCTGATCGTCATGGTCGGCTCCAGCAGGGACGTGGTGCCGCTGCCCCGGATTTCCGGGCCGCCGAGTGGATCTGTGTCTGCTCTACGAAGCCGAAGGAGTTACGACGATGACTTATCAGGACGTACACAGCGCGAAGGCGCGTCTACCAGCCCTGGCCGGAGCCGCGCTGGCTACCCTCCTGGTGGCGGGGTGTTCCTCCGCGGACAGCACCGAGGGCGCCGAACTGAACGGGGCCGATGCCCAGGTGAATGTGGTCGAGATGGAGGACCTCTATCTGGTGGCACTCGAAGAAGGAGAACCCGCCCGCTTCCTTGGCACCCTCGTCAACCAGTCGGCCTTCCCCATGGATGTCACCTTGTCCGATGCCGACGATGAGGTGATGGTCACGGTTCCCGCGGACAGCGAGTTCGCGTTCGCTGAAAATCCCACACTCTTCGAATCCGCCGATGTCACCCCCGGGACCATCATGACCGTCTCCATCGCGGTCGGTTCGGATGACGAATCAGTGGAGATCCCCGTGGTGGACGGCACCTCCGAGGAGTACCGCGATTTCGCTCCAGCCGACCCCGAGCGCTAGCATCAATCCCCAGCCGATGCCGATGCCGATGCCGATGCCAGAAGGATTCTCCATGAACCAGCTCTCCCCGCGCCAACCCAGGTACCTGCGGCCCGGCCGGGCCGTACCACTGGCCGCGGCGCTTGCCCTCGGATTGGGAGCCTGCACGGCTGACAGTCCACCGCCGGCCCAGACCTCGGGCAGCGCCTCTGCCGTGGCAACTACCGGGCAGAGCGAATCAACGCCGGCGCTGACCATTCCCGAGATCGTGGACGAGGTCCAACCCTCGGTGGTCACCATCTTCACCGGAAGCGGCGGGCTTGGAAGCGGTGTCATCTATTCAGAGGACGGCCTGATCCTGACCAACGAGCACGTGGTGCGGGGAAACACCGAGGTCGAGGTGGCGTTTGCCGACGGACGGCGGGTGAGCGGCACGGTCGAAGCGACCGACGTCGTCTCCGACCTGGCCCTGGTAAGGGCCGACCGGACCGGCCTGCCTGCCGCCGAATTCGACACCGACCTGCCGCAGACCGGCGAGTTGGCCGTCGTCATCGGCTCTCCCCTCGGCTTCGAGAACACCGTGACGGCGGGAATCATCTCGGGCCTTCACCGTGAAATACCGGGCTCCGCCCAGACGAGCCAGTCACTCGTCGATCTGATCCAGACCGATGCCCCCATCAGTCCCGGTAATTCCGGCGGCGCTGTTGTGAACGGTGAGGGGAGGATCATCGGTATCAGTGAGGCATACATTCCTCCCCAGTCCGGGGCCGTGGCGCTGGGATTCGCCATTCCCGCCGCAACCGCGGTGGAGGTGGCAGAGCAGCTGCTCGAGGACGGCACCGCGGAACATGCCTTCCTTGGACTGGTGCCGGGAGCCATCACCCCGCAGATCGCGCAGCAGCTCGGCCTGGAAAGCCCGGAGGGTGCAGCAGTGTTGTCGGTCCAGGAAGGCAGCCCGGCCGACGACGCAGGAGTACGCCCCGGAGACGTCGTCGTCTCGATGGCCGGCGCCGACATCGACTCGCCGGAGGGCCTCCTGTCGGCCCTGCGGGAACAGGAGCCGGGGGCCACCGTGGATCTGACGGTTCGCCGGGACGGCGAGGAAGTTCGGCTCGAAGTGGAACTGGAAGACCGACCTGTGAGTCGGCCGTAGTCACCGGCACGACCGATGGACTGGAGGAGATATCAGGATGAGCAACAGAATTCGACGAAAGCTGGCCCCGCTCTTGGTGGTACCGGTTGCAATGATCGGTCTGGCTGGGTGCTCCTCGGAGCCCGAAGCCGCGGATCTTCAGGAAATCATCGGAGAGACGGAGCCGAACGCGCCCGGGCAGGTGGCGAATGGTGCTGATGTCG
Source organism: Arthrobacter sp. H41 (assembly GCF_000520535.1). GTDB lineage: Bacteria > Actinomycetota > Actinomycetes > Actinomycetales > Micrococcaceae > Arthrobacter_D. Next base: position 9,923 of record NZ_KI914823.1, on the reverse strand, counting down.
GCCCTTTCTCAGGAGTGTTCGACGCTGACTTCCGGGGGGACATCCCGAGTTATTTGGGGAGTGAGGTCACGCTGTCCGCCGAAGTGGGAGAGATCCTCACGGCTGAGGCCCTGACGATCGTCGGTGACGACGAGGCCGCGCCGCTGCTGGTGGTCACCGGATCCGAGGTTCCTGAACTGGAAACCGGGCAGACGGTGGAAGTCGACGGCCTGGTTCGCGAGGGGTTCGATGTCCTGGCCTTCGAAGAGGCATCCGGCGTCGACCTCGAAGACGAGGTGTTCCTCGACTGGGAGGGCGAGTACTACATCGACGCCACCGCCGTCACCGCCCCCTAGCCGGTCTGCAGTCGATCCACCCGGGCCTCCGGGCGGAGCAGGACTTGAACAGTCCTCGCTTCGCCCGGAGGCCTTTTGTGTGCCGTATTCGCTGCGTTGTTCGCTGCCGTATTCGTTCCACGAGACCGTGCACCATGCGAAGTGTCAGCGAAGTGAAGATTCGGTCACAGGAGAATCAAGCTGCCCGCCGGTCTGTAACGGACGGGTAACCGGGCTTTGCGAGGCGAAAGTCAGTCTGCTTACGGTAGTTGGGAGGCGCAGGAGAACCCCCAACCGATACAAGGGCCGGATGCGCCGCCGGACCCGAACCCAAGAAGGAGCCGTGGACGCAATGACCGAGAACCTATGGATGAAGAGGGCCGCCGCTCTGTCGATCGTGCCGGTTGCCGCGCTGGGCCTGGTGGGGTGTAACAGCACTTCGGGAACCGAGGACGGCGCCGACGTCGAG
>NZ_KI914823.1:8200-9040 GCF_000520535.1 Arthrobacter sp. H41 | reverse complement strand
GCATTACTCATCAACGAGCGTAGGAGGGATGACCGTGGGACCGATCGAACAGGTACGCGAGGGTATGGACGTCTTCGACAGCGAGGGACAAAAAGTAGGGTCCGTCATCAGGACCAAAATGGGCGACCCGCAGGCGGTCACGGCGCAAGGTCAGCAAACCGATCGAACAGGCGGGATCGTGAAAGCGGTGCTCGCCGCTTTCGAGGGTGGTTCGGGTATGCCGGAGGAACGCAAGGAGAGGCTGCTTCGCCTGGGGTACCTGGAGATCGACGGCTCGGGGATCGGCAACCACTTCTATGAATCGGCCGAGGCGATCGATCGGGTCACCGACGAGGGCGTATTCCTCAACTCCTCAGCTGCTGGAACGGCGCGCCACAGGAGCGCTGGGCGGCGCGGGCCTGCCGCTTCCGGCCGTCAGAGGCATTACTCATCAACGAGCGTAGGAGGGATGACCGTGGGACCGATCGAACAGGTACGCGAGGGTATGGACGTCTTCGACAGCGAGGGACAAAAAGTAGGGTCCGTCATCAGGACCAAAATGGGCGACCCGCAGGCGGTCACGGCGCAAGGTCAGCAAACCGATCGAACAGGCGGGATCGTGAAAGCGGTGCTCGCCGCTTTCGAGGGTGGTTCGGGTATGCCGGAGGAACGCAAGGAGAGGCTGCTTCGCCTGGGGTACCTGGAGATCGACGGCTCGGGGATCGGCAACCACTTCTATGAATCGGCCGAGGCGATCGATCGGGTCACCGACGAGGGCGTATTCCTCAACTCCTCAGCTGCTGGAACGGCGCCTTAGGCAAGCTGCTCCTTCGGAAACTCGTGCACCAATGGCGGGTGCCG
>NZ_KI914823.1:0-8100 GCF_000520535.1 Arthrobacter sp. H41 | reverse complement strand
GTCGTGCACCCGCCATTGCTGCGCGACTTCCTGCGCGCCTCCGACGAGCACCCCGCGAGCTTTGCACTCCGCGGGCAGCCTCGCTAGTGTCGTAAGCGTACTTACTTTCTAGCCATGGAGGACCAGCATGTCACGCGAGAAGAACATAGCGGCTCAGCAGAAACTAGGTCAGCTGATCGAGCGCCGGGACATCGACCAGTTCGGTGAAGTGTTCGCGGAGAACGTCCAGGACCACGACCCGGCACCGGACCAGGGCCCGGGAGTGCAGGGTTTCAAGGACTTCTGGCAGCAGTTCCTGACCGCCTTTCCCGACCTGGTCCTGACCCCTGAGACGATGGTCGCCGACGACGACAACGTTGCCGTGGTGCTGACGCTCACCGGCACCCACCGCGGGCCGTTCCAGGGGGTGGAACCCACCGGTAAGCGGTTCACCGTCCGGGGAGTCCAGGTTGCCCGGTTCGACGACGGCAAGATCGTGGAGCGCTGGGGCGCGACCGACGAGGCCGGAATCCTCAAGCAGCTCGGCGCCGGCTGATCCCAGCGGAAAAGGGGCAACGCCTCAACCCCTGCCCTGCTGCTCAGCCGCGTGGGGTCGAGGCGTTGCGGGAGACCCAATCGGCCCGCCTGCTACGGGGAACCGGGCCGCGCGGGAACCGGTTCAGTTCCCGGTACCGGCCGGGCCGGTACCGGGTTCAGGCGAGCAGGGTTGGCTTGAGCTGCTGCAGGCGGCCGAGGAGGCCGTTGATGAACACGGGAGATTCCTCGGTGGAGAGCATCTTGGCGAGTTCCACGGCTTCACTGACCGCGACGCCGTCGGGAACGTCGTCGTTGTACAGCAGTTCCCAGCTCCCGATCCGCAGGATCATGCGGTCCACGGCGGGCATGCGGTCGAGCGTCCAGCCCTGGGAGTAGGTGCTCAGGTATTCGTCGATCTGCTCGCTGTGGGCCAGGACTCCCTCGACCACATCCACCGAGTAGTCGGCGATGATCATGTCGGTCTTCTCGCGGCGGGCCCGAATGACCTCCAGCGGCGTCACCGCACGCTGCTCGGCTTCGAAGAGGATGTCCAGTGCCCGTCGTCGGGCCTTGCTGCGGGCGCTCACTCGTTGACGCGTCCCAAATAGTCGCCGGTGCGGGTATCCACCTTGACCTTCGTCCCGGTCTCGAGGAAGAGCGGTACGGCGATCTCGTAGCCGGTTTCGACCGTCGCGGGCTTTGTGCCGCCCGTGGAACGGTCGCCCTGGAGCCCGGGCTCCGTGTACGTGATCTCGAGAACCACTGACGGCGGCAGCTCGACGTAGAGCGCGGACCCCTCATGCATGGCGATCGTGACCGTCAGGCTCTCGAGCATGAAGTTCTCGGCGGACCCGACGGTCTTGCCGGGTACGGTGATCTGGTCGTAGTCGCTCGTGTCCATGAACACGAAGTCCTCGCCGTCCTTGTACAGGTACTGGTAGTCGCGGCGGTCGACGGTCGCGGTTTCGATCTTCAGGCCGGCGTTGAACGTCTTGTCCACCACTTTGCCAGAGAGGATGTTGCGCAGCTTGGTGCGCACGAAGGCGCCGCCCTTGCCCGGCTTGACGTGCTGGAACTCGAGCACGTTCCAGAGGTTTCCTTCAAGCTTCAGCACAGTGCCGTTCTTGATGTCATTCGTGGTGGCCACGGGTTCACTTTCGTCGACGAACTGGGAGAACTTGTCACAACCGGCCAGGCCGCCCCAGATGGGCATGCGGCAGCGCCGGGAAAGTCCACCGGTAAGTCTACCCTGTTGCCGATGACCCGGTCCCGCTCCGCGACGGGGCCAGGCGGGACCTAAGGCGAGAGCCGCGACTGGTCCGGGCGGGAGCCGCGACGGGGCCAGGCCGGGTACGGGACCGCTACGAAGCTATTTCCTGGTACGCGGCGAAGAGCAGCGACGTGTCCGGGACCTCGAGGATGCCGGGGCGTGCGACGCCGTCGAGCACCACGAACCGCAGAAGGTCTCCCCGCGACTTCTTGTCGCGCCGCATGCCGTCGAGCAGAGCGGCCCAGCGGTCGCGCCGGTAGGTGACGGGGAGACCGAGCGATTCGAGGATGCTGCGGTGCCGGTCCGCCTCGGCATCGCTGAGCCGCCCCACCATGCGGGAGAGTTCCGCCGCGAAGACCAGCCCCACGGAGACGGCCGCACCGTGGCGCCAGGAGTACCGCTCGGCGAGTTCGATGGCGTGGCCGAGTGTGTGACCGTAGTTGAGGAACTCGCGGCGCCCGGTATCGCGAAGGTCCTCGGACACGGCGGCCGCCTTCACCGCGATGGAGCGTTCGATGAGTTCACGCACTACCGCCGAGCCTGCCTCGGACACCGCCTCCGGATCGTTCTCGATTCGGGTCAGGATCTGCGGGTCGGCGATGAAACCGCATTTCACCACTTCCGCCATACCGGTCACGAGCTCGTTCTTCGGCAGGGTGGCAAGTGCATCGAGGTCCACGAGGACGCCGGCCGGCGGGTGGAACGCGCCCACCAGGTTCTTGCCCTCGGAGGTGTTGATGCCGGTCTTGCCGCCCACCGCGGCATCCACCATGCCGAGCAGGCTCGTGGGCAGGTGGACCACTTTGACCCCGCGCAGCCACGTCGCCGCCACGAACCCGCCGAGGTCGCTGACCGCTCCCCCACCCACGGTCACTACGGCGTCGGACCGGGTGAAGTCGTTCTGTCCGAGGACCTGCCAGCAGAAGGCGGCAACCTGGATGTGCTTGCCCTCCTCTGCATCGGGGATCTCAGCGGTGACGGCGGTGAAACCTGCGTCGGCGAGCTCCGCGCGCACGGTATCGCCCGTCGCCCGCAGCGCCCGCGGGTGGATCACGAGAACGCGACGGACACGCTCCCCGAGAAGGGCGGGCAGCCGGTTCAGCAACCCCCGGCCCACCACGACGTCGTAATTGTGTTCGGGGCTGCTTCCCGTCACGGGAATGACAGTGGCATCAATTGCCATGGCTTGGCGTCCTTCTTTCGTCGGTGGGCTGGATCCCGCAGGCCTGACCGATCTCGTCCGTCGGGCCATCGAGCCGGCGCAGGAGCAGTTTCAGCACTTCCGAGAGGGTTCGGCCGCGCGTATCGATCACGAGGTCCGCCACCTCCTCGTACAGCGGGCGGCGCTCTTCGTAGAGTTCGACCCAGCGGGCGGCGGGGTCACCGGCCAGGAGTGGCCGGCCGGTGTCGGAGAGGATGCGCGGGAGGACGGTGGGAAGATCGGTGTCGAGGAAGACGACGCACGCGTCGTCCAGCGCTGCCCGCGTACCGGCGTCGAGCACTGCGCCTCCCCCGAGTGCCACCACCGCGCCGTCCCCCGCGGCAAGGCTTTCGCGGACGACGGCGGCCTCCAGGCGGCGGAACCCCGCCTCGCCCCGCGAGGCGAAGATCACCGCGATCGGGCCGTGGCGTTCGACGACGCGGCGGTCGGTGTCGACGAAGGCCACACCGCGGCGCGCGGCGAGGGATCGCCCCAGCGCCGTCTTGCCCGTGGCCATCGGCCCGACGAGCACGAGTGGCGCAGCGTGCTGCGCCATCAGTGCCCGGCCGAGTCCAGGGACCCGGGAATGCCGGCGAGGTAGCCCTGGAGGTTCCGCAGCGTCTCGCCGACCGAATCGCCACCGAACTTCTCGGTGACGGCCTCCGCCAGGACCAGTGCGGTCATCGCCTCGGCGACCACGCCGGCCGCCGGAACTGCACAGACGTCCGACCGTTGGTGATGCGCGCGGGCGGCCGCTCCGGTGCTGACGTCGATGGTCCGCAGGGCGCGTGGCACCGTGGCGATGGGTTTCATCGCCGCCCGCACTCGCAGCGCATCGCCGATACTCATTCCGCCCTCGATGCCCCCTGCGCGGTTGCTGGTCCGGACGATCTTGCCGGCCTCGTTGCGGACGATCTCATCGTGGGCGGCGGTGCCCCGCCGGGCCGCCGTCGCAAAACCGTCACCGACCTCGACGCCCTTGATGGCCTGGATCCCCATCAGGGCCGCAGCGAGGCGCGAATCGAGCCTGCGGTCCCAGTGCACGTAGCTTCCAAGGCCCGGCGGAAGGCCGTAGGCCACCACCTCGACCACCCCGCCCAGGGTTTCGCCTTCCTTGTGCGCGGCATCGACCTCGGCCACCATGGCGTCGGAGGTGTCGCGGTGGAAACACCGCAGGGGATCGGCGTCGAGGGCGATCACGTCCGCCGGGGTGGGCAGGGGCGCGTCCTCCGGGACCGATACCGACGCGATCGAGACGGTGTGGCTGACGAGGCGGATGCCGAGGGCCGCGAGGAACTGGGATGCCACGGTTCCGAGTGCCACCCGGGTTGCTGTTTCCCTCGCACTCGCGCGTTCGAGGACCGGCCGCGCCTCATCGAAACCGTACTTCTGCATCCCGGTGAAGTCGGCATGCCCCGGCCGGGGCCGGGTGAGCGGTGCGTTCCGGGCGAGCGAATCGAGTTCCTCCGGAGCCACCGGGTCCGCGGCCATGATGCTTTCCCATTTGGGCCACTCGGTGTTGGCGACCTCGATCGCGACGGGCCCGCCCTGCGTTAAGCCGTGCCGGACGCCGCCGAGGATCCGCACCGCGTCCAACTCGAACTTCATCCGGGCTCCGCGGCCGTACCCGAGCCTCCGGCGGGCCAGCGCGGCCTGGATGTCAGCGGTTGTCACCGCCACCCCGGCGGGAAGCCCCTCGATGATTCCGACCACGGCAGGGCCATGGGATTCTCCGGCAGTCAACCAACGCAGCATGACTTCAATACTGCCACGCTGCCGGGGCCTGATCAGCGCCGCGGTGCCCCCACTGCGTCACACATCACATTTATGACATCGCGGCCGGGCTCCGGTGCCTCAGGGAAGAACAGCCGGATCTGTTCGACGGCCTGGTAGAGCAGCATCTCGAGACCGGGCACGACCCTCCCCCCGGCGTCGGCCCATGCGGCGGCCAGTGCGCTCGGCCAGGGGTCGTAGGCGACATCGAGGAGGGTGCCCGGGAACGCGGGGCGTCGCAGCTCCGCTGCAAGGGAGAACTCCGCCGCGACCGGATCAGCCGCGTGCGGCGGGAGCGTGGACACGACGACGTCGGCGGCGGCCAGCGCGTGCGGCGCCCCGCTCCAGGGCCGGACCGTGACGGCGATGCCGAGCCGGGCTCCGACGTCGGCCAGTCCGCGCGCCCGCTCGGGCGACCGGACGAAGACGTCGGCGCGGGCTGCGCCGAGAAGCTGCAGTCCGGCCACGGCAGCAGCGGCAGTTCCGCCGCCTCCGAGGATCACCGCACGGGCGGGAGCCTCCACCCCACTGAAGGACAGCGCGCCGGCCACGCCCGCGGCGTCGGTATTGTGCCCGGTGACGTGCACGCCGTCGTCGGTTCGGGAGAAGGTGGCGGTGTTGAGGACGCCGAGTGCCTGTACCAGGGGCGTGTTGCTGTTCGTGAGGCGGGTCAGAGCGGCCTTGTGCGGCATGGTCACCGACAACCCCCGCCAGCCCGGCTCTCCCCGGATGCCGTCGAGGAAAGGTCCGAGTTGCTCCGGCGGGACATCGATCGCCGTGTAGGTACAGTCCACACCCAGCAGCCGGTAGGCGGCACTGTGCAGGGCAGGCGATTTCGAATGGGTGATCGGCTGCCCGATCACCGCTGCACGGAAGCCTGCGGTATGCGCAGGCATTGCGGGGCCCGGTACCGCCGGGTCAAGGGCGGTACCGTCCGGTCGGCTCACCTAGAGGCACCGGCCGGGGTTGTCAGCGCACCACGCCTGGTATTCGGCCACGTAGCGGGCATGCTCGGCGAGGGTTTCGGAGAACTTGGTTTCCCCGGTGTCGAGATTCACGGTGACCCAGTAGAAGAAGGGCACGTCCGCCGGATCGGCTGCGGCGTCGATCGCCTCTTCGCTCGGCGATCCGATGGGCCCTACCGGCAGGGGACATCGATCGCCGTGTAGGTACAGTCCACACCCAGCAGCCGGTAGGCGGCACTGTGCAGGGCAGGCGATTTCGAATGGGTGATCGGCTGCCCGATCACCGCTGCACGGAAGCCTGCGGTATGCGCAGGCATTGCGGGGCCCGGTACCGCCGGGTCAAGGGCGGTACCGTCCGGTCGGCTCACCTAGAGGCACCGGCCGGGGTTGTCAGCGCACCACGCCTGGTATTCGGCCACGTAGCGGGCATGCTCGGCGAGGGTTTCGGAGAACTTGGTTTCCCCGGTGTCGAGATTCACGGTGACCCAGTAGAAGAAGGGCACGTCCGCCGGATCGGCTGCGGCGTCGATCGCCTCTTCGCTCGGCGATCCGATGGGCCCTACCGGCAGCCCCGGGTTGGCGTAGGTGTTGTAGGGGTTGTTGGTGTCGGCCTTTTCCTCGGGGGTGAGGTCGTAGCTCTTCCTGCCCAGACCGTAGGTAACGGTCGCGTCGGACTGGATGAGCCCGTTGGTCTCGACATTGTCGGGCCCAAGCCTGTTCATGATCGATCCCGCCACCGAGGCGTAGTCGCCCTCGCCGGCCTCGGCCTGCACGATACTCGCGATGGTCAGGATGCGGTACTGCTCGGCGGGGTCGGTGATGCCGTCCGCCTCGAGCTGCGCGAGGGTGTTGTCCACCATCTGCTGGATGATCTCCGGTGCCGTCAGTGCGACGTCGAAGCGGTATTCTCCCGGGTGGAGGTAGCCTTCGAGGCTGCGGGCCTGCTCGGGCAGCCCGAATTGCGCAGGCGCGGCGGCAAGTGCCTCGAACTCGGCGACGGGGATTCCCGTGGATTCGGAAAGGACGGTGAAGACCTCCCCCTGGCGCAGGTCGCGGGCTACTGCCGCATAGTGCACTTGGGTGGGGTCCTCCCCGAGCAGGGCTTCCGCGGCACCGTCGGAGGACATCTGGCGGCGCATCTCGTATTCGCCGGGCTGGACTTCCCGTCCGTCGGCGATGGCGGCCAGGGAGGAGATGAAGACGTCGGAATCCGCAACGATGTCCTCGGACTCGAGGCCCATACCGATCGCGAGGGACCCGGCCCCCTGAGGGACCGTGAACACGATGCTCTCGCCGCCTGGTCCGGCGTAATCGGTGACCTCATCGAGGCCCAGAAGGTCGCGCAGCATCATGGCAACGCCGAAGACGACTCCCGCGAAGACCAGCAGGACGACGACCAGAACGACGGTCCGCCGACGCCGACGCCGCTGCCGGGCCAACGAGGCCTTGCTCTTGGGCTTCGGTGCCTCGGCATCCGAGGTGTCCGAGGTGTCCGAGGTGTCGAAGAACTGTTCAATCGGCTCCGGGTGCGCCGGGCCGTCGTCGTACTCGCCGGCATCGGAGGGTTGTTCCCGTTCGTGGGGCGCTGGAGGCGGGGCGGATCGATGGCTCACAGCTCCTGATCCCCGTCCTTTGGCGTGTTAGCGGAAATTGCGGACTCCTCGTTGAAGGTCAATGAAAGGCTTGGATCGCCGTCCACCTGACGCACTGTAACGGGGTCCCCTACATCCCGATCCAGTGAACGTTGCATGTCGATGGCGTGCTGGAGGATTCCCACCGCGGCCACCTGGTCTACCAGCTTACGATGCCCACGGCTGCCGACGCCAGCCGAATGCAGCGCACGATGTGCTGAGACGGTGGAGAGCCGCTCGTCGATCAGCCGGACCGGGATTACCAGGCCGGCCCTCTGCAGTGCCGTCGCGAGGAGGTCCGCGTAGCTCCGCGCCATAGCCGCCGACTCCGATTCCCGCCCGCTGAGATTCTTCGGAAGACCCACGAACACCTGCACGGCTCCGCGTTCTGCCGCTTCGCGCACCACCACCCGGATGTCGCTGTTCTTCTTCGCATCCCGTGCCAGGGTGCGGATGGGCATCGCAAGCGATGAGTCGCTGCCACTTCCGGCGAGTCCCACCCGCACCATGCCGACGTCGACGCCGAGCTTCGGACCGGCGGGATAGCCGGGCGCCGAAGCCGAAACCGGATCCGTCATCAGCGCCGGCTCAGCGGGAAGCCACGGCGGCCCGGATGGCGTCGAGCGCCTGGGTCACCATGGCGGGGTCGGCGCCGCCGCCCTGCGCGACGTCGTCCTTGCCTCCGCCGCCGCCGCCGAGGACGCCTGCGGCCTTCCGGACGAGGGCGCCGGCCTTGACGCCCTC
>NZ_KI914822.1:12043-15842 GCF_000520535.1 Arthrobacter sp. H41 | reverse complement strand
GTGTGAAGGCGGTCGGTGGTGAGGTTACGGATCCGCTCGATTAGATGCGCGGTGCGGGCATCGGCCTGGCTCTTCAGGACTTGCATCCGCTGCAGGGCGCTGACTGCCTCATCGAGGTCCAGGCCCTGGGCGGGCGGGCCGAGCAGGGGATCGAGCAGGGGATCGAGCAACGGATCCGTCGCCGGCTCGAACAGCGAACCAGCCCCACCGAGGAAACCCCCATCAGCGCCGTCGTCGATCCCTCCCGCGTCCATAGCCCCAGCAAACCACCCACCACCGACATTCCTGAAGCATGCAGATTTGCTGGTCCGCTGGCATGATTCGATACATGAATGGCGAGGATCTGTGCCTACTTCGAGCGTTAGGGAGACCGATGAAAACCGATGATCCGCGTATCAGCCGAAAGCAGGTCCACGTTGGCGGGACCACGCTGTCCTACCTCACCTGTGGAGACCCGGGGGCGGACCCCCTGCTGCTCCTCCACGGCACTTTCTGGAGCCGCGTGTGGCAGCCCGTGCTGCCCGCGCTGGGGCAGGAGAAGTATTGCATCGCATTGGACCTCCCTGGATTCGGACGCAGTGAGGGTGAACTCGGCGTCGCTGACGCCACTGTTCCTGCTCTGGCGCAGACCGTCCTGCAGGCCGCGGTCGCCCTCGGCCTGGAATCATTCGCCCTTGCCGGCCACGATATCGGCGGCGGAATAGCCCAGTACCTCACGGCACGGACGGGACGTGTCGATCGCCTCGTGCTCATGAACTCCGTGATGTTCGACTCCTGGCCTGTCCCCGCAGTGGAACGGTTTCGGGATCCGGCCGTACGCGCTGCGACTACCGACGAAGAGCTGCTGCAGGGCCGCAGCAAAGCGACAAGACTGTCCGTGATCAGGGATTTGAACGATGAAGAGCTTGCCGATTACCTCTCACCGTGGCAAAGTCCTGCCCGCTCCCGGTCCTGGATGGCGATGGCCGCCGCTGCCGACGCGAAGTACACGGTCGAACTGGTGGCGGGATTGAAGGCCGCGGCGATTCCTACCCGGCTCATCTGGGGGCGTGACGACGATTTCCAGAAGATCAGTTACGCCCGCCGCTACGTCGCCGAGATTCCGGGCAGTGACCTCGTCGAAGTGAACGGCAAACACATTCCCACTGAAGACTCACCGGAAAAAGTGGCCGCCGCCGTTCTCGAACACCTCGGAGCTGGTTGAGGATCGCGGGTGGAGTCACCGCGGACAAGCCACAAATCCGCTAGGGCCCCTCAACCCCGCTGATTGCCTCTTCAGCGTCGAGGAGTCCGTACCCGTGGAACACGTCCCGCCCCAGTGTTCCCAAATCATCTGCCGATGCCTGCAGGGATGCCCGTATCTCGGAGGTATCCCACACGCCGTCCTGATAGGCGTCGACTCCGGAAACCACCGGTGCTGCCAACATACTGGCCACTACACCGGAGACATGCGGCGTCGCCATTGACGTGCCGCTCATCGTGCCATAGCCGCCCCCGCGAGTCGTGGACAACACATTCACACCTGGCGCAGCTGACTCGACTTCCGCGCCATCTGAGCTGAAACCCGCAACAGAATCGTTGATGTCCGTGGCTGACACAGCTATTACGCTGTCGTATTTTGCGGGCCAGAGCACATTATTGGTCGAAGGGTCACTATCACCTGAATTAGCTGCAGCAGCAACCACCACGATACCGGCGCCGTCGGCTACTTCGACGGCGTCTCGAAGCGCCGGCACGTCTGTTTCCTCGGCCAGGCTCAGATTGATCACCTGCATACCGTTGTTGATGGACCACTCGATGCCAAGGGCAACGTCACTGGCATACCCGTACCCGCTTCCGTCGAGCACCTTCACCCCATACAGATCCGCCTCGGGCGCAACACCGACGACGCCAATCGTGTTGTCAGGAGCAGCGATGGTTCCGGCCACATGGGTTCCGTGGCCGTTGTCATCATTCCAGGCGTTCGGATCCGGCAGCTTCCCCGGGCCGCCCCGCCCCTTCACGTAATTAACTCCCCCTGCGATGTTCTCCACCAGGTCAGGGTGGCTTCGATCGATTCCCGTGTCGATGACTGCGACCTTCACCCCGGCTCCACGGCTTGCAGACCACGATTTTTCAGCGTCGACACGATCGATGCCCCAGGGAAGGGCCTGCGCCGGCGAGGGAGACGGTGCGGTCGCGTCCTTACAGGATGGCCATGGACTGCAGCGCGGCGGCGCTGTCGCGTGAACCCGCGCGTCGATGGAGACACTCGCCACGCCGTCCACGCGTCTCAACCTTTCAGCAACGGCATTGCTCGGAACCGTCACGACCAGGCTGTCAATGAACTTCACTTCCTTTACTGGAGCAGCCCCGGCACTCTCCACTGCTGCCTTATCCCGTTCATTCACATCGCTTTCGAAGGTGACGATCAACCGCTGTTCGTTCTCTAGGGCAGCTTGCGCCGGCAGCGCCGGGAAACCCGTAGCAGCAAGAGCGGCAACAATCAGCACGCGCGATGTTGAATTCCTCATCCTATGGACTCTCCTCAGGTGTCAATGCGCGGTTGCCGTGTTGTCTCCGCTGGCTTCGCGGGTTGGCAAAGAATATCAGCCGCGGTCCATAGTTGGTGGAAGTGGTTGATCGGCCCGTTCCCCTGCCCGACCTGTAATTCATCGGCGTGGGTGAGGGCGTCCTGCAGCCAGTCCTTGGCTTGGGAAACAGCAACGGTCCAATTCCCGGTGCGTGCCATGACGGTAGCGACGGCGGAAGACAGCGAGCACCCGGTCCCGTGCGTATTCCTCGTGTTGACCCGGAGGGACACGAATTCCACGACGTCCCAGTCAGTACCATTGAGCTGGCCGGTGGCATCCACGAGTGCGTCGGGACTGGATTCTGCTGCCAAGTGACCGCCCTTGACGAGCACCCTTGTCCCGCAGTTCATGGACAATTTTTTGCCCTGTTCGATAGCTGTCGGCCAGTCGGCGGCGACCGGTTCGTCGACCAGGACCGCCAGCTCGGGAAGATTGGGGGTCACTAGGCCCACCGCACTGATCAGTTCGCGCAGCGCGGTCTCGGCATCGGCGGCCAGGAGCCTGTCGCCGCTGGTGGTGACCATGACGGGATCCAGGACCACAAGAGGCGGCCGTACCCGGGCAAGCCACTCCTGGACGACGGCGATAGTCGCCGTATCTCCCAGCATGCCGATTTTTACGGCATCGATGGTCACGTCATCGCTGACCGCGTCGAGCTGTTCGGCCAGGAACTGTGCAGGAGGCGTGTGAACGGACCGGACGCCGCGGGTGTTCTGCGCCACCAGCGACGTGACCACCGCCATTGCGTACCCGCCGAGCGCGGCGATGCTTTTCAGGTCGGCCTGAATACCCGCACCGCCCGTCGGATCTGTTCCGGCGATACTGAGCACCCGCGGGATATCCCGCAGGGTTGGAGTCTTCAAGAGCACCATTCCTCCTTCAGCCGTCCGGCCGCGGCCTTCGGATCACTCGAGGCGCAGACCGCGGAGACGACGGCCACCCCGGCAGCGCCGACGTCGCGCAGCGGACGCACGTCACCCCGGCCGATCCCGCCGATCGCGACGCACGGCAGGCTACTGGACGCGATCAGGGCACCGAACCCGTCGATCCCCAACGGCCGGGGATGATCCGCCTTCGTGGCAGTGGCGTGGACGGCACCGACCCCCAGATAATCCACCACCCCGGCCGGTAGCTGGTGCGCGGCCCTGATCTCCAGGTCGGTTGCCGCACTCAATCCGACAACGGCTCCCGGGCCCACCAGAGCGCGGACCAGCTCCGCCGGCAGG